>NZ_VTXG01000026.1:0-70478 GCF_013114515.1 Vibrio sp. AIC-3
CATTATCGAGCTATTTCAAGTAGATATGACAAGCTAGAAAGGAATTATGCCAGCATGTTATCGCTGGCATTCATGTTAATGTGGCTACCGATGTATTGTTGAACGCGAAATGCACAGCAAAGATCAACACGCCCTAGTGATAATTAATTAACTGTTAATGGTTTGTTGTTTGCTAGTATTAACTAAAGAGAGTGTGCTGATTTCTCCGGCTTTTTATTGAGTAAATTGATGTTCTCAAGGTCAGCGTTTTTGTAAGGAAGAGGTTTAGGATGGATCCTATTTTATATATCGAAGTTGGTGGTGTTGTGTGGCAAGTATTCCCTGATGGGACTTGGCTTCAATTACCTGCTACGCAGCCAAAAGTTGAAGGCGTGCAAGTCGTCAGCATTGAACCTCAGAATTTACAAGAGGCTCAGCCCCTAACCGAACCACAAATCGCCGCAGTTGAACAACAGTTGGAAAAGGTGGTCACCGAACTCGTCAACAACATTGAAAGCGCACCTCAACAGCCTAACTCAGTAAATGATCAACCTAGTTCCAGCGCCTCTTTTATTGCTTATGTTCGTTCCACCTTAGATGAAACGCTCGCTGAGGCGGGTTTTGATACGCGTCCTGCAGAATATGCCGACGAAGATACAACCTCGAATGAGGGTAACCTTGATATTCTGTTACCTAGTGCACTATTAACCGTTGATATTTTGGATGGTGGAGACGGTTACGAAAATCAGTTTGAAGTACCAAGTGTCACGATTACGGGCACGGCAGTGGATGTTCGAGACGGGCGTACCGTTGTTCTGACCATCACTGATGTTAACGGAAACACAGTAACCACCACAGCCATCACAAGCGATGAAACGTATGTCGTCAATGGCGTCGACCTCTCTTCATTGGAGGAGGGGGATCTTCAAGTCGATGCTGTCATTGCTGATGATTTTGGCAATAGCATTGCAGCTAACGATTCCACAATCAAAGACACATTAGCCAACATTGAGGTTGACTTCGATGGCTTTGGTGATGAGTTTTACAATCAATTTGAAATATCGAATGGGGTGCTAGTTGGTACGATTGCCAATGTAGAAGATGGGCAAACCATCAACATTTCAATTACCGATAGCCAAGGAACG
Source organism: Vibrio sp. AIC-3 (assembly GCF_013114515.1). NCBI lineage: Bacteria > Pseudomonadati > Pseudomonadota > Gammaproteobacteria > Vibrionales > Vibrionaceae > Vibrio > Vibrio sp. AIC-3. Next base: position 1,125 of record NZ_VTXG01000026.1, read on the forward strand.
ATACAAGAATACACAACGGAAGTATCCGGCGGAACTTGGACTCTGACTCTTCAAGACTACTCAAGCTTTGCAGAAGGTGAGCTAACCGTTGTTGCCAATACTATCGATATTGCTGGAAACCCTACAACAGCGACCGACACGATCGTGAAAGATACGCTAGCGGACATCACCGCAGCGGTTGATGATGGTGGCGACGGTGTCCTCAATAGCTTCGAAATTCAGTCGGCTAAATTCTTTGGTACGGTACAGAACGTAGAAGATGGCCAAACGGTCAATATTCGTATTTCTGACAGCACAACGAATGTCATTGTTCTGACGGCAACTGTGATTGATGGTGCTTGGTCAGTTGAAGGCGTGGATCTAACCAGCTTTTCCGATGGTGGCATTCAAATTGAGGCTGACACTGTTGACGTTGCCGGTAACCCTGCTTCTGCAATAAATAGCGCAGGGCAAATTGTTATTGATACTGTTTCGCCTGTTATAGACATTGATACGCTAGACGGTTTTAGTATTTTGGCATTTCGTGGCGGCCAACTTACAACCATGCAAGGCACAACCAATGTTGCCGAAGGTCTTCCTGTTTATATTGAAGTTAATGATGGCTCTCAGACTCTTGTGTTTGAGGGTGTTGTTGATGCATCAGGTAATTGGGTTGTTGAAAATATAGATGTCTCGTCCCTAAACTTGGCGTCAGAATGGACAGTTGATGCCAAAGTTTTCAATACGGTAGGCAATCAAGCTATCGATGATATGCCAAGCATTATACTGCCCGAGTCGGTTGTGTTCTCAGAAACTGTTGTCGGGATTTTTGGAAATCAAACTCAGACCTCTGATATTCGCATCGATTATGCGGACTTCTCTTTTAGCGATGATCAAAGCATCGCAGAGTCACTAACTTCTCAAACCCTATCGATAACCGTTGCTGTATCGGCTGATAAACAAAGCCTAATTGGCACACGAAGCGATGGGCAAAAAGTATTCGATGCGTCAATTTCCGGCAGCAACGTAAATATCAATTTTTATAAGGCGATTGATCAGGAAGCTGGGTTAGATTCAATTCTGACGGCTCTGCTCATCGAAGGTTTGCAAACCGATGCTGATGGTACAACGGAGTTAGTGATAGGACGTTTACCTATTGTCATCAAAGATTCTGAACCTCTGGTTTTTGATGAGTCTTATCAAATGATCGAGGGTGAGATTGCGTCAGGGAACGTGTTGAATAACGACATCGATTTGGATACTCAACTTACGATAAAAAGTGTTGAAGTTGATGGTACGACCAAGACGATTGTTGGTGGCTCTCCGGTTTCATTTGCTACTAGCGAAGGCACCTTGACCGTATTTGCGAATGGCCACTGGACGTTCGTCGCCAACAGGAATTTGGACCACACAGTTGATCAGAACATCACCTTCAACTATGTTGCTGGCGACATCAGTAATGATTTCGGAAACGGCACTGCGGTCATTGATATTTTTGATGGTGATGCAGGGCTAGTTGTTGATGGGACAACGACCAGCTCTGAAGGTGATGTGTCTGATGGAATTCAAACTGTAGTCGGCCAGTTTACCGTTTCCGCTGGATCAGATAATCCAGATCCCGCTTCTATTGTATTTAATGCTAATACTCTGGTGCAGTTAGACGCCTTGGGCTTGACGACCGGAGATGAGAACTTTCCTCTAACCTACACGTTAGCGAATGATGGTAAAACGATTACCGCACAAGCAAATGGTGAAACGATATTCACGCTAACGTTGAGTGCAGTCGCTAGTGGTATCGATGTTCTAGCAGATGTCACATTAGTGTTAGAACAGTCTATTAACCACCTGTTCAGCAACGACTCCATCACCCTGCCACTTATTATTGATGGAACGGATTTAGATGGCACTTCTTTAAAACAAGGGCAATTCGACTGGATCATCCAGGATGGAGCCGACCCAATATTAACTTCAACTAGCAATGCTGCTGTGGACGAATCAGATCTTATTCACGGCAGTGTTTCAGATACTGGCACTTTCAATCTCAACGTCGGAAGTGACTTTGTTGAGTCTGTATTTTTTGATGTTGGAGATCAGCCGCAGTTGTTTAGTGGGGGTGTACAGATCATCTATGTGGTCTCTGCAGACGGAAATGAACTTACTGGTTATGTTGGCTCTGAAAGTGCTGAAAATAAAGCGTTCACCTTGAGCTTTACCTCTCTGTCAGGTGAGACCGATACTGATGTCACTTACACCTTTGAACTATTCAAGGGCCTCGACCAAACGAATGGAACCGACCAAATTCCTTTTGTCATCACAGCAAAAGATGATGACAACGATGAAACTCAATTAACCTTGAACGTCTCGATTACGGATGGTGGGGAGCCTACGATTGGCTCTGGCATGGTCGAGTTGAGTGAAAACCCTGTTGCTGATACAACCCCGTCTGGTGTTGGAACAACCGCGAGTGCAAGCTTAGCCGTGAGTGCGGGCAACGATCCACTCGTGTTCTTGGGGTTAGATGTGATAACTGGCCAAGCCGTTCTTGATAGTGACGGTGAGGCGGTGACACGTAATGGTGAAGCATTGTCTTGGCGAGATAATGGGGATGGAACGTTTGATGCGGTATTGTCGAATGGCGATGCTGTTTTCCAAGTGAGACTTCCTGAAGATTTTAGCTTAGAAGCCAATGGTTCCACGAATGTCACGGTTGAGATTGATTTGTACCAGTCAATAGACCACGGAACCGGTGTGAAGGACACAGAGCTGTCGATTCCAGCCTCAATCGTCACCATCGATTCAGACGGTTCACGAGATACACAAGAATCTGATATTAAGATTTACGATGGTGCAAACCCTAAAATTACTGTTATCGGAAGCATTTCTGTTGATGAAGACGGTCTGCTTGGAGACAGCGAACAGGTTGGTGTTGAAGATTCTAGCCCTTCGTTAGGAATAATCGAAGGTTCCGATGATGTTGTCTCTGTGACGGTCGACACCGCTGCGTTTGATGCACTTTCATATTCGAGTGCAGGGAAAGACATTTCACTGCAAGCTGTCGATTCTGATGGTTGGTATTACGGTCAAGATTCTGATGGAAACAATATATTTAGGATTCGTTTTAATACTGATGGGACAACAGAGTTCGACCTTTATGCACCTCTCGATCACGCCAATGCTGATGGAGAGAATAATCTAGCCCTCAATTTTGAACTGGTGGTCAACGATGCGGACGGCGATAGCTCTGATCCGGCAATTTATTCTGTCAACGTAACAGATGCTGTCCCAGTTGCGCGTTCAGGGGCAATTGAAATGGTTGAGGGTGATGACCTTAATGGACAATTTCTAACAGAAAAATTCGCAGGTGCCGATGGCGCAACCATTGTAAGTTTTGACTATCGCGGTACTACCTATACCTTTGATAACGCAGGAACTCCTATCACGATTAATCTAATTAATGATTATGATGGTGGGTCTACTTACGGTCAGTTTACGCTTTCTTCAGATGGTAGCTACCAGCTGACTACAAATCCCAATGTATCAACAAACCCTGCAGATCCTAAGATCGTCGATGACATCGATTATCTGGTGCGAGATGCGGACGGTGATAAAGTTACCAGTACTGCTGAGCTTATTCTGGATGATAACGAAGGTTTTATTCGTTATGAAGATTCTGAAACCACAGAAGACAATGACGCGATTATCGTTGTAAGTGTGGCAACCGGCGATGTCGACCAAAGCGAAACCGTTACTGCTATCGAGTTCTCAGAAGCATCGCTAAACGGTGGTAGCTTGTACCTTGATGGGGTGTTGCTTCAAGTTGTAGACGGCAAGGTCACCTTGTCTGGAAGTCAATTGGCAGCGATTGATAGTCAGTTCACTGGGCCTAATGGACAGTTGACTTATCGTCCCGCGCTTCATGAATCCAATACCACCTCAACGGTTATCCTAGCGATCAACGCAAGCATTAGCACTGATACGGATCCTAAAGAACTGACGGCTGATGTTGCAGTGTCTGTTTTACCGGTGGCTGATGCACCGGATTGGTCGGCTTCCGTATTCTCCTATCATTCAGTAGAAGATGACTCAGACCCAGTCAGTTTGGACATAACAGCTCAGCTGGTGGATCAAGATACGTCAGAAACATTGAGCTACCAGATTAGTGGGATTCCTGACGGCTTGAATTTGACGTTAAATGGCAACGCAGTCAAAGAAGGGAAATCTTACACACAGGCTCAGATTGATAAAATGGAAATCAGGGCTGACGACAACCTAGCGGGTCGCTTTGAGTTTGAGATTACTGCGGTTGCAACAGAGTCTGGCAATTCATTCGCTGACCCAGATGATAAAACGGCAAGTATTGTACATACCGTTACTGTCGATATTTCACCTGATGCTGATACTCCTCATGTGTCTGTTAAAGACTACAAGGGACTAGAGGATGAAGCTATTTACCTCAAAGACGTTATTGAAGGCGCTTTGGCGGACACCGATGGTTCTGAATCGTTAAGTTATATTATCCAAGTTCAAGATGGCTGGTCTGTTGAAGGTGATGGTACCGCAAAGATAGGCAATAATTCCTATTCAGTCACTGCCGAAGCTATCGCCAATGGTGTTGCTTATATTCAGCCTAAAGAAGACATCAGTTCCTTTACTGAAGATCTGTCAATAGACGTAACAGCAATAGCGACTGAGTCGACGATCGATTCACTTATTCCTATCAATGGGCAAGCGTCAAGTGATACAAAAACCATCAATATCTTTTTGAAAGGTGTTGTGGATGAACCTATCGCGGTAGACGGTGGTAATGGTCATTGGCAATACGACAGTGACAGTAAAGTCATCAGCAACCAATCGGTCTTGAATGAAGATGGGTTAATACAGCTCGACTTCCTCATACAAACGACGGATGACGATGTTTCAGAAGAGATCAACATACTGCTTACTAACATTCCTGAAGGCACTTTGCTGGTGGATGCGTTGGGTGAACCAGTATCGCTGACGATTGCGTATGTTGATGATGTGACAGGGCCCGTATTCCAAGTCTCTAACGCTCAACTGGATGATCTGTATCTCAAGCCAGTTCTTGATTTTAGTGGTGAATTAGAACTCACCGTTATTGCTATCTCAACTGAGCCCGATGGTGATTCGGGCGAGTTTCCTATGACACTTAAAGTAGAGCTAGCGCCGGTCGTTGATCAAGAAGACGGTCAAGTGGTCAGTACTCAAGGCATCGAAGACAGTCAAATCGGCCTGAACCTTGAACCTTCAGTGAATCAGGATATTGATGGCAGCGAATCCTTGACGGGATATGTCATTGATAGCCTACCTGCAGATCTCACTCTTTATTTTGATGGGAGTGTTATTCAGGTCCCAGCTTCAGGCTTAGATTTGGATACTCTACTGGACTCAACAACGCCAACGCTTTCGGATCTTCTAAGCAGCGGCAGGCTTTCTGTTACAGCGACAGAAGATTTAAGCGGAACATTCTCAATTCCTATCACCTATGAAGTCACGGATACCTCTCCAACTGGTGCAACGGATATTAAAGATATTACCGGATCCATTAACGTGACTGTCGATGCTCGTGTCGAGCTAGATACTCGATTAGAAGGCTCTACAGAGCTGTTACAGAGTACAGATGGCTCGCCTGTTGATATCTCTAACGCCGTGACGTTCGTCGACGCGGATATCGATGGGTCAGAGTACCTAGATTATATTTTGATCGAGATTCCCGACGGCTATTCGTTGATTGTTGAGCACCCTAATGGTGCTGCGCAAGATAGCTCTGGGAATTGGATCATATCGGCGGATGGGCTAACGAGTGACTCTTTCCAAGAGCTCGCAGCGTACATTTTAGATAATGCGACGATTTCCAGCCCAAGTAATACTCCGGTACTGGATATTGTGGTTCGTGCTCGTGTGATTGATGGTGAAGATGCGAGATATATTGATGCGACTTTCCCGCTGCAAATTACTGGTCATGACGGCGGTGGCGGTTCTTGTGACCCTGTTGGCCCACCAAGTCCCATTCAACCGGGTGGTGATATTAAGACTAATGAAGGTGAAGATATCGATTTAACGGGCTTGCTCAATACTAATGTAGCGAATGACCCAGACAATACGATCTCTTTCTATATTCCTGCCGATTCTCTTCCTGAAGGCGTCGAGATTTCGGGTGATGGTGTTATTGCGGAATATGACGCGGCTGGCGAAGTAGTTGGTTACTCGATCACTGCAGATGGACTCTCGAAACTAACGTTAACGGGCTTGGATGAAGATTTTGCAGGGTGTATTGATTTCACCATAGAGACTATTGAAACCTCACCATGTAGCGGTGATACGGTGACGACGGCCCAAACCATTAGTATCCAAGTTCTGCCTGTGGTCGATGACATTACGGTTGAAGCCGACTCCACAACCATTCAAGAAGACATCGCGACAGACCTTAACCTTGAACTGGTTCTTGGTGATAGCGTTGAAGATGGACAATTAATCACTGGTGAAGGCAATAGCGCTACCGGTAAAGAAACCGTTAACTCTCTAACGGTGAGCATTTCGAATGGAGCGACCTTGTCTGAAACTCCAACTGACACCGGGTTGTTAGTTGATAATGGCAATGGTACTTGGACGGTAACGGATCCTAGCCGCTTGAGTGATGTGTTAGTTACGCCACCTGAGCATTACAGTGGTGAAATTACCCTCACTGTGACAGCAAATATTACCGATGAAGCGGATTGCGTGACAGAAACGGATACGCAAGATAAAACGACGGTCGTGACTATTACTGTTGAGCCAGTCGCTGATGCGGCGAACTTGATAACAGAGGATATTATCGGAGATGAAGATAATTACATTTCGTTGTCATCACTTAGCGCAGAGCTGATTGACCAAGATGGTTCTGAAAACATGTCGCTTTCGTTGAAGGGAGTTCCTGAAGGCGCAGTTGTCGCGATTAAAATCGGAGACAACTATGAGTTGGTTCCAAACAATGGTGCTGATGGCGGTACCTTCGATGGAAACCCTACCTATGAGTGGCAGTTAGATCCAAGTCAGTTATCTAATCTAGTCATTCTGCCACCAAGAGACTTTAGTGGTGACATTAATCTGTCTCTAGAGGCGATTACTCAAGAAATTGGTACGACGGATATCCGTTATACACAATCTGAATTTACTGTAGGTGTTAACCCTATAGGTGACAAAGTTGAGTTCTTCGATTTACCTGAACAGCTCACTGGAAGTGAAGATGATGGCATCGTGATTCCTCTTGATGCCAATAGCTTTGAAACTAACAGTGATGAGTTTTTAGCAATTACGGTAACAGTGAATGGAACTTCGGACCCATCAGGGTTAGTTGGGTTAGACCGAATTCGAATTGGATCAGAAACCAGTTCTTTCACCAGTGTTGGTGGCATCATACAGGCGACGATCCTCGTTAAAGCAAGTTCTGTTGATGAGCTCGAATTCTTTGCAGGCGATGCGTTTGGTAACCTCGATATTACGATTACCGGCCGAACGGTTGATCAAAATACGGTACTCGGTGAGTTAGTGGTCGACACGGGTGACCCGAGCTCGCAAGACATGGCGCTTATTATCACACCAGAGCCTGATGCACCGTTATTGAGCGTTGAATATTCTTCGATCGTGGCAGAAGCAAGTGGCACGATTCCTCTTGGTTTAGACCTTTCTCTTGTAAACCCTGCTGATTCAGAAGTGGGCTTCATTACAATTCATGATATTCCCGCAGGTTTGACGTTCTCACACGGCTCTATGGTCGATGGTCAATATGTGGTGGACTTGGCAGATGTGCCTAACCTAGCGATTACCGGGGGCTACAACAGTGGTGATCAATTTGACCTAACGATAGAGCCGTCTGCAGAGATAGGCAATAACCAAGCGGTCGGGTTACCCCAAACCGTATCGATTGAGTTTGTCGCTGAAGGGGATTCTACGATTACCGCGACAGATGATAACGACCTGCTGATTGGCGGGACGGGCTCAGATAATTTTGTGTTCGCCTCTTCAGGCTTAGGGAGTGCAGAAGCACCAAGCTACGATGTGATTCAAGATTTTGATGCGTCTCCAGATACTGATGCAATTGACCTCTCGGGTATTTTGGGAAGCCTAGGGCTTAATACAGGGCTAGGGGCAAGACAATATCTAGATTTAGAAGAATCTGGTGAAGGCGTGACCATTTCTATTAAACCTAATGGCGACGAAGACGTTCAACAAAACATCTTAATAGCCGATGTCACGTACGACGATCTGTATCAAGGTGACAGTAGCAGTGCATTAGAAGCACAAATTTTACAAAAAATGATAGAAGACAATAATTTAACGCTGTAAGTTGGATGTACAGTCTATAAAAGGAAGTTTAGATTGGTAGAACAAAAAGACAGCTGGCTAGGTTGTGTTGAATGGTTATGTGAGCATTTTAATGTTCGCAGCCATCCTTCCAAAATAGTGTCTGGCCTACCTTTAAATGAAGGAAGGCTCAATGAATCCCTTTTCCCAAGAGCCATTGAGAAATCGGGGTTAACGCTGAGCCACGTTAAAAAAGAATTACTGACTCAATGTCAGTTCCCTGTTGTTGCTGTTGAGTCCGCGACAGGGTCTCCTCTTGTCGTAACCCAAAGCTCCGTTGGCGACTTTCAAGTATTGAATTGTGAATCCAACTTAAGCCAACAAATTCTCCTTAAAGACTTAGTCATTAAAGTGGATGCATTTGTTTGGCAAGTGGGTGCTCAAGCGCTTGATGACGCCCGTGTTCAGGCACATGAGCGCAATGACAGTAAATCCAACACCCGTTGGTTGTGGCGGGTGGTCAAAGAAGTGAAGCCTTGGTATCGCGATCTGTTTATCGCTTCGTTCTTGATCAACGTGCTTGCGCTAGTGGTTCCGTTATTTACCATGAATGTGTACGACCGTGTTGTGCCAAACCAAGCGTTTAACACGCTTTGGGTATTAGCAGCAGGCGTTGGTATCGTTGTTATTTTTGATTGGGTATTGAGAAGCTCACGAAGCTCTGTGACTGATATGGCTGGGCGCTATATTGATAACAAGTTGTCTTCTCAGCTGTTCTCGAAAGTCCTTGGTATGAAGCTCGAAAATCGACCTCAATCGGTAGGCGCATTTGCCAGACAGCTTCAAGACTTCGATAGCGTGAAAGATTTCTTCACTTCTATCTCGTTAGTCACTTTAGTCGATCTGCCATTCACTTTGTTATTCCTACTGCTTATCGGCTGGCTCGGTGGCGCAATGATGTTCATACCTGTCGCGATCATGCTTGTTTTGATTGTGCTGAGCATCGCGATGAAAGGCAAGGTCGAGAAAACATTCGATGAAACCGCACGTCTCTCGACACAAAGACAAGCCCAGCTGTTTGATTGCTTAACAACCCTTCCGGATATCAAGCAAAACAATGCTGAGGGTATTACCCAGAAGCGTTGGGAACAGACGATTTCGTCGCTCTCTCAATGGCAGACTCAATCTCGTCATTACTCCAATATCGTGACGCACTCTATTCAGTCCAGTCAGCAGATCGTTACCATCACTCTGATCATCTTCGGCGTGTATCAGATCTCTGAAGGCTTGCTGAGTATGGGTGGTTTGATAGCCGTTGTGATGTTGAGTGGGCGCGCTGCAAGTTCGGTGAACCAGCTTTCTCTTCTATTGCTGAGGTTCCAGCAAACACGTTCGGCCGTTGAAGGGCTGAATCAGATTATGGAGCTACCTCAGGAAGAGTCCAAACACCAAGTTATCGACAAAGGAGACTTTGATGGTGGGGTTAGGTTAGATGAAGTGACGTTTACTTATCCAGAGACTCAAAGCCCTGCATTAAAGGAGATTTCCCTAGAGATCAAACCGGGTGAGCGAGTTGGTCTTGTCGGTGCGGCAGGCGCGGGTAAAACAACTCTACTATCGATTGTTGCGCGCCAGTATTTGCCAACAACAGGACAAGCTTTCTATCAAGAAATCGATGGGCAATTATGGCCAACCAGCGTTCTGCGTAGTGGCATGGGTTGGGTAGGGCAAACCACTAATCTTATTTTTGGCAGTGTTTACGACAACGTTACGCTTGGTGCGACCAACGTTGATGAAGAAAAGCTAAGACAAGCTCTTCAACAGTCGGGTTTGAATGGTTACATGGGGCGCCTAAGCAATGGCCTTGAAACACCTGTCGGTGAGGGTGGTCGGTTACTTTCTGGTGGTCAGCGCCAAGCCGTTGCCATTGCGAGAGCTCTGTATCGTTGTCCAAAGTTATTGATCATGGATGAGCCCACCAGCGCGCTAGATAATCAGGCCGAGATTCAGTTCTTTAATGCACTTCAAAGTATGCCGAGAGAAACCTCAATGCTAATCAGCTCCCATAAGTCTTCATTCTTGATGATGTGTGATCGAGTGATTGTATTGGATAAAGGTCAAATCGTGGCAGAAGGTGAACCTAAAGAAATTCTCTCTTTACAGAAGAAAAGTGTACCTAAAGGTACGAGCCGGTTTAAGACGGTATCTGTGGTGAAGGGAGGTCGTCATGATTAATGATATTCAATGGACCAACAACCACTTAGCATTCCGCTCTCGAAAGCTGATTTGGTTGAGTGCTCTACTCATTGTATCAATTATCGGTTGGGCTACGTGGGCAACATTAGAAGAAGTCGTGATCGGTGAAGGTAAAGTCGTTCCAAGTCTTTCGGTGCAAACCATTCAGAGCTTAGAAGGTGGACTGGTTCAAGAGATCATGGTGCGACAAGGCCAATCTGTAGTGAAGGGGCAACCTCTAGCTAAGTTAGAAGACACACGTTTTAAGGCGGCGTTTTTAGAGTCGGCTCAACAAGCGGATACCTTGCTTGCTCAGCAATTAAGATTAAAGGCTGAGCTGTCGACGGTCGTTTTAAATAACGATGCGAAAGAGTGGTATGAGCGAGTGGTCTTGGTGCCTCAAGATATTGCGGTTGATGTATCAAGCCACCCTGCGTTAATGAATGCCAAGGCGAACTACCGAGAACGTTTAGGACAGTTGAAGTCTGAACTGGAAGAGGCGGCACTTCGTATCGAGCAACAAGACCAAGCTCGTGTCGATACGTTTAATAATATCCAGACTCTTGAAAGCAGCCTCGAGATTGTGATTCGTGAGCGCAACATGCTGAAAGACGTGGTAGCGAGCGGTGCTGTTGCGGAAGTTGAGCTACTTAAACTCAACCGTGATGTAGTCAAACTCAAAGGTGATATTGCTAGCTCAAAAGTAGCAGCGCAGAAGCAGATAGCTGCCTACTCAGAGTCGATAGCGGATCATCGAAGTATCGCTTTAGATTTTCGTACCAAAGTGCAAGGCCAGTTGAATGAAGTGGCGAGCAAGATAGCGCAGCTGAACGAAAGCCAGCAGGCGATTGCCGACCAACTCAAGCGTACTGAAATTGTCGCGCCCGTTGATGGCACAGTCAAAGAGATCTTTGTGCGTACCATTGGTGGTGTAGTTCGTCCCGGCGAGCCGATCATTGAGATCATTCCATCAAACAGTGACCTGATTGTTGAAGCGAGAATCTCTCCGCAAGATATTGCGTTTGTTCATAACGGGTTAGGTGCAACAGTGAAATTCACGGCCTACGATTTCGTCATTTATGGCGGACTTAAAGGCGAGGTGATTTACGTGAGTGCCGACGCCTTACAAACGGAAGACGGAAACGCCTATTATCGTGCCCATATTCAGTTAAACGAAGACCAGCAACAAAACTCTGCCTTTAGCATTATCCCGGGGATGCAAGTCGCGGTCGATATATTAACCGGAGAGAAAACAGTATTGAGTTATTGGTTAAAACCTATTTTACGAGCTAAGGAAAACTCACTTCGTGAACGATGAAGTGGGTTAAAGCATAAATATAAAAGGAAGTGTAATGCATTCAAAATTCTTACTCTCTTCTTGCTTGCTAATGAGTGGGCTGTCTCAAGCAGCTTCATTAGAAGAGTCCGTGGCCTTTGCCATCGACTATAGCCCAGAGATATTGGCGCAATACTCCCGATACCAATCGGTGGTCAGAGACGGAGACGCGGCGAGTGGTTTGTATATGCCGCAAGTGAACTTGTACGCGGCAGCAGGTTATGAAGAAACGCGCTACAACAGTGGTAGCAAACTTGATACCGATGATCGAGGCCTAACGAGAACGGAAATTGGCGTTAAAGTATCCCAGTTACTATTTGATGGTTTTAAAACCACATCGAATGTCGATCGACTGACGTTCGAAGCAGAAGCTGAGCGTCTAACTCTGATTTCGCGAGCTGAAAACGTATCGTTAGATGTGGTGAGAAATTACCTCGATATCCTAAAAGCAGAGACGCTACTTGAATTGTCTAAGCGTAATGTAAAAGAGCACCAAGAGATCTATCAAGATATCCAAGATAAAAAGAGCAAAGGCTTGAGTAGCAACTCGGATCTGGCTCAAATCTCCGCCCGTGTCGCGACCGCGCAGTCTTCACTTATCGCCGCTCAGAACAACCTGTTTGATTTGCAAACTCAGTATCTACGCTTGGTTGGCAAACCTGCGGTGAACTTGGTTTACCCCCGGTTTGATTACGCTCTATTACCAAGCTCAGCACAGGTCGCACTTGAACAAGCTGTCGAGAATCACCCTGAAATCAAAGCCTCTTTGCTTGATATCGACGCGGCTCGTAAAGAGATGCGCCGCGAGAAAGGGGATTACTACCCAGAACTAAAACTTGAGCTTCATGCCAATAAGAATGACAACGTATCTAACCCGCCAGGCGGTGTCGATGAAGATGCACGTATCATGTTGACGATGGATTATGACCTGTTTAATGGCTTCTCTACCGACTCCAGGGTTGAATCGTCAGCTTGGCGAGTGGAAGAGGCAAGGGCGATCCGATTACGAACAGAGCGTGAGGTTCGAGAAGGTACACAACTGGCTTGGAACGCTTACAAAATGCTTGAGCAGCAAAAATCCTTACTTCAACAGAATGTTGATGCAGCGAAAATTGCAGAGCTTGGCTATATCCAGCAATTCAATGTTGGCAGACGAAGCCTTCTTGATGTACTGGATGCAAAAGTAGAAGTGTTTTTGGCTCGAAGAAACTTCATCAGCACTGAATATGATCAAATGTTAGCGGCTTATCGAGTGTTAAATGCGATGGGTATGTTGACGTATGCGTTGAGGATTGAACATCCAGAAGAGTGGCAAGGGGAGAATAAGTAATGAGATATTTTAAACTAGCGCTATTTAGCTCTATATTGCTAATGGGATGTGCAGAAACGCCTGATACGACAATGACACGCCACCAAATTGATGACTTAGCGGATAATGACCGAGATGGTGTGATTAACCAGCGAGATCTATGTGCCGATACGCCAGAAGGTGTAACGGTAGACATTAAAGGGTGTGCTAATTGGAAAATTGTCGAAGATGTTGAAGTATTAAGTGTGGCATTTGATTTTGATAAGTATGACCTTAAACCTGATCATACCGCTGTATTAAATGAGTTGGTGCGTTTACTAGGAGAGCAGCCTGATGCTTCGGTTACCTTGGTCGGAGATACCAGTGCTGAAGGTACAAACGTTTATAACAAAGCATTGGCCAAGAAAAGAACTGGCGTGATTCGAGACGCATTGATTGATAGAGGCATCAATGGTGAGCGTATCTTCGAACAAGAGTTTACTCAGATAACCAGCTTAACTCAGCACCTTCACAAGCGTAAGCGCAGAACTATTGCGGTGATTAAGACAGAAAGCATGGAAGTGAATCCATCTTGGAACATCTTCACTTCAGAAATGCAGCTCGATAGTAATAGCGATGTTGAGTCTAAAACGTCGATTGATCCAGTAGGAGGCCAGTAATGAAACGTCTATCGAATAAATCGGGCTTACTGCTTGCTGCTGTACCTATGTTGTTCTCTGCATCGACGTTCGCGAATGATGCCAGTGACATTGGTTTGGTCGCGATTGAGCCGAATATGCAGGGGCTTGTAGAAGATCTGCTTAAGAGCCAAGAGATCGACTTAGAAATCTTGTTGAGTGACAGCGTCCCAGAACAGATGATCATGCAGCGCTCGCGTGTTGGTATCACTTCCAAAAAGTGGACTGACAAAGAGATGGCTAGGTTTGATATGCGTTACGGTTATAGGCCAACAGAGCTGATGTTGACCGCTGACGTGATTGCGATTCTAGCCAATGAAAATAACCCTGCGACATCAATCACCGTCGCTGAATTAATTGATGTGTTTGGTTGTTCTAACGATCCTAAACATCCAAAATGGTCAGCAAGTAGTGATATTCGTAACGGTGAAAGCCTAGATACTCATATGTTGCCCTTTGCCATTGATCACAACCTGAAAGGCCATACTACCTTTTCAAGTTGGGTCGAATGTGGAACAGAAGGAGAATATGCCCATACTCAGTTCTTAGCGGATTTACCTGATCTGATTAATAAGATTGAAGACGAAGATGCCGCCATTGGTTACACCGTTTACTCAGATCAGATCTCTGATGTGAAATGGTTGAGCGTGGTTGATAACCTAGGTGTGAACTACGACCTAAACAAAGAAACGATCCTCTCTGGTCGTTACCCGTTAGCAACGGTTTATTACATGTACTTGAATATTCCAGCGCATCGCAAAGGCTTTACGGAACAAGAGGAGTTCTTTGTTGGGCTTACCTTGTCACAAGATCATCAAGTCGTTTTGAACCAATACGGCTTCATCAGCTTGCCGCCAGAAGCTATTCAACGTAACAAAGTCAGATTGTCGCTTGAAGAGCCTGCTATTGAAGGTGGCTATAAGTAATTGGTACGGCGTGTTGCAACTGTTGTGGGAGAGTGATATTCTCTCTTTCGTAATGGTTCTCAACGTGACGGATTACGTTATTCGGTGATGAAATTATCTAGCGGGCATGTATGCCCGTTTTTTTTCGCCTAAAATTTGCGACTCGAGCAGTTGTTTGTCGTTTGGTCACGTATAATGGACACTTCATATAGCGCTAAATAAGCCCAGTCGATGAAAATCTTTCAAGTTCTAATCTTGCCTCTAATGCTGTCCCTCAATGCTATTTCATTTTCAGCGCAAGCAACCGAAAGCTGGTGGCTAAGAACAGTATTTAACAGCAGCCCAAGTCTGCCGAATTCTCAAAACTATATTAATGATATCGAGTTGATGGATTGTGGTGAGATCGAAGGTACTTTGTTGTGCAGTGACTTAACCCAATATTACGACCTGGATGTGTATGTTGAACTGGAGTTGGGGGACTCAAGTGTCGAAACGGTTCGCTTAAACCTGCCATATTCGGACCTAAGTTACACAAAGCTTCAGGCATACCTTCGCCAAGATGGCTTTGCTCTCAGTTCAATTCGTATTGGTGAAGATGAATTCGATGTTACAGCTCAACTCGAACAAGCTCGAAATGAAGGTGTTGGTTTCGATAAGGTGGATAAACAGCTGGTCGAATTTATCAACGCGCCTCACGGTTCAGCAGAGCAACTGAGTGTGTGGAATGTGCCTAGCTTATCTTCTTCTAGCTCTACTTCTCCTTGGATTCAGTTACAGAGTGATGGTGACAACTTAACGGTTGAACTTAATCGTTTTTAATTGCTCAAATTTATAGATAGTTTCGTTATTTATTAGGCTAAAAAAGCCTTTCAGGAGAACGGCTCGCGGGCAGACAGCAAGTTATAATTCATTTAAGTGTTCGTTTTTCTGCGGCTCTCACATTTTTAATAAGCGTTTAGCTTTGCCATTTGTTATACGTTGAGCCTTCGGTAAAACGAGCTTAGGATACGTTCAGTATTGATAAAGGAGACAACCCATGGTTGCAAGAGTAACGATAGCGCCACAAGGCCCAGAACTTTCTGAGCTGGTGCAAGGATACTGGCGTACAGCAGAGTGGGGCATGACCCCGCAACAACGCCTGACTTTCCTGAAGCAACATATTGATTTTGGCATCACAACTGTTGATCACGCGGATATTTACGGTAACTACCAATGTGAAAAGTTGTTTGGTGAGGCGTTAGCGCTTGAACCAAGCCTTCGTGATGATATTCAAATCGTCACCAAGTGCGATATCAACCTATGTGGTGACCACACTCCAGATCGTAAGATCAATCACTATGACACCAGCGCGCAGCATATTTACCAATCAGTAAATAACTCATTAGAGCGCTTAGGTGTTAACGATATCGATGTATTGTTGATTCACCGCCCTGACGTGTTAATGGATGCCGATGAAGTAGCAGAAGCGTTCGCAGAGCTACACAAAGTAGGTAAAGTTAAGCACTTCGGTGTTTCTAACTTTTCACCGCGTCAGTTCGAACTGCTTCAATCTCGACTCGGTAAGCCGTTAGTGACCAACCAAGTTGAAATCAACCCATTGAACTTCGAAGTGGCTCATGATGGCACGCTAGATCAACTGCAGATGAACCGCATTCGCCCGATGGCGTGGTCTTGTCTCGGTGGTGGTAGCATCTTCAGTGGTGATTCAGCGCAAGCGGTTCGCGTTCGTGATGAGCTAGAGGCGATTCGTCAAGAAGTCGGTGCAGACAGCATTGATCAAGTGATTTACGCTTGGGTTCGTCGTTTACCATCTAGTCCAATTGCAATTATTGGTTCTGGTAAGATTGAGCGTATGAAGACGGCCGTTGATGCACTGAAAATCGAGCTGACGCGCGAACAGTGGTATCGCGTATGGGTGGCATCTAAAGGTCACGGTGTGCCATAGAAAGCAATTCGTATAGAAGTCAAAGCCAGCTAAGTAAGCTGGCTTTTTTGTGTTCGCCTAACATGTTTCTCCAAAACTGTGATTAAGGTGGAATAATTTTCAAAAACACTCATAATGCACTCTGTTTTTCACCAGTTGGATATTTCCATTGAGCACTTCAAAATTCTCTTCAATCGCCCTTAAACCAGAGCTTCTAAATACGTTAGATTCTCTTGGTTATACTGAAATGACGCCGATCCAAGCGTTAAGTCTTCCTACTATCCTAAATGGCAAGGACGTTATCGGTCAGGGTAAAACGGGTTCAGGTAAAACAGCTGCTTTCGGTTTAGGCGTGCTGCAGAACCTACGCGTTAAGCGTTTCCGTGTTCAGTCTTTAGTGTTATGTCCGACTCGTGAGCTTGCAGACCAAGTAGCAAAAGAGATTCGTACTCTTGCTCGTGGTATTCACAACATTAAAGTGCTGACACTATGTGGCGGTATGCCAATGGGCCCACAGATTGGTTCACTAGAGCATGGCGCACACATTCTTGTGGGCACACCTGGTCGTATTCTTGATCACCTAGAGAAAGGCCGCATTGACCTGTCTGAGCTGAACACACTTGTGTTAGATGAAGCGGATCGCATGCTAGAGATGGGTTTCCAAGACGCTTTGGATGCTGTGATTGAAGCGGCGCCAAAAGAACGCCAAACTCTGCTATTCAGTGCGACTTTCCCTAAACAGATCAAATCTGTTGCAGACCGCATTATGCGCAATCCAGAAATGGTGAAGGTTGAATCAACACACGATCACTCAAGCATCCAACAACACTTCTACAAGTTAGAAGGTTCTGAAGCTCGTGATGACGCTCTAGAGTTGCTGTTACTTCATCACCAACCGGAGTCTGCGGTTGTGTTCTGTAACACTAAGAAAGAAGTGCAGAACGTAAACGATGAGCTAAGCCACCGCGGTTTCAGTGTTATCGAACTTCATGGTGACATGGAACAGCGTGAACGTGACCAAGCTTTGGTTCAGTTCTCAAACAAAACCATCTCGATTCTAGTGGCGACAGACGTTGCGGCTCGCGGTCTTGATGTTGATAACCTAGATGCTGTGTTCAACTTTGAATTGTCTCGCGACCCTGAAGTTCACGTACACCGTATTGGTCGTACTGGCCGTGCAGGAAGCAAAGGCGTAGCGATCAGCTTTTTTAGTGAAAAAGAGATGTACCGTGTTGCTCAAATTGATGAGTACATGGACATGCCAATCGAGCCATCTGAACTGCCAGCAAAACCAATTGCTAAGCCGTACTACTCAAACATGGTTACCATCCAAATTGATGGCGGTAAGAAAGCTAAGCTTCGTGCTGGTGATATTCTTGGCGCACTGACGGGCCAAGGCGGCATTGATGGTAAATCAGTAGGTAAGATCAATCTGTTTGCAATGCGTGCTTACGTAGCGGTAGAAAGATCTGTGGCTAAAAAAGCACTGAACAAAATCGAATCAGGTAAAATGAAGGGTCGTCAATTCCGCGCCCGAATCCTGAAGTAATTCGAGACTGAATCCCTTTGCTGCGATATGTCTAATTAACGACATTGCTAATTAATGGCATTGCAGTAAAGGGTGTTCCACAAAATGCCACTTAAGTTTCTTATCTTAGGTTTATCGACCTAGTCCTCTATACCAAAGCATTATTCATCGGGTCTTATCGAATAAAGATCGTTGATATGTTTTCCTTCGCTAAGATACCAAGTCATCGCTTCCTGTCGATTGTGAGCGAATATCGTGATTGTGGTTATTGAACCATCATCAAAATAACAAAGCTCATATTCTAAATCGCTTGGATGATCAGGAATAGCGGCCATAGCTTCCCTCCCAAATATCAATCATTTTAAATACGTCAACCCAACTCATTTATAGGGCTCGTATCACGTCAAATGAGTAATAAAATCAAGTTACATCACTGCCATTAATTATTTTTAGTTTAATCATTTGCCTAAATAGCTAGATTAGCAAGTTTGGGTCTCAATTTATCTCAAAGTTTTTACGACCACTGTTTATTAAGACTACTTTTATAAGAGCTAGAATTAGCGTTATAAAAACTGGGCTAACCTTAAAGGGATGAGTTAATCGGTTTGTGGCTTTGTTGAATGTCGTGAGAGGGTAGAATGAGAAAGTGCCGGTGGTTAGTTTTAGTGATCTGTTTTCTATTTACTGGGTGCGGGACCAAGTTCGCCTATAACAATATAGGTTGGTTTGTCGTTAGCTATATAGAAGATTTTGTTTCCCTCTCAAATAGCCAAGAATCAGAGCTTGAAGAGCGATTAGATATATTACAGAGGTGGCATAAAGAAACTCAGCTACCTCTGTATATTTCGCAATTAGAAGCGATTCAAAACGTAGAACGGTCGGATATGAATCCCGCTTTTATTGTGGGCCAAAGTGAACAAACGAAAGAGCATATTCGCACAATCGTCAATAAGTTCGCTCCAGATATTTACGCCTTGAGTATGCAGCTTAGCCCTAAGCAAGACAGGGAGTTTTTAAAGAACTTTCGTGAAAAGCAGCAAGACTATTATGAAGAAAGGTTGTCGTTGAACGATGCCGATTCGAGAGAGCGATACCGAAGCAGAATAGAAGAGCGTGCAGAACGGTGGTTGGGTTCAGTATCGAAAGAACAAAAACAGATTATTTTGGCTTGGTCTCAAGAGTGGGTAAATACCAATAGCAGTTGGCGACAATATCAAAACAACACCTATCAAGAGCTAACGACGCTGATGGCAAAGAAGAGCGATCTGCATATTTCTCAGCCGATTATCATGAAGTTGCTTTTAAACAATGAAGCTTATTATCCTGATGAACTTGAGTCACAACTCAACCAAAATATGGAAACATCAGCCAAGTTTTTAGTAGATATCGCCGCGACCAGCAGTAACAAGCAGTGGGCGTATTTTATGAATGAATTAGAAAGCCTCAAAGGAACGTTGAAGTCATTGCAAGAGTAGAGCGTCCCTTTTAAAGGCTAGCGGTTATTGTCGAGCTAGCCTTTCATCCCACTTTAAGGTGAATTTCGGAACCTAACCCCTGTTGCTCATCAGTAGTTTTGGAATCGAACCTTTGGCTGTCTTCGATATTTTCTGCATCAATTGGAAGCTCGGCTGTTGAATACCGTGGTCACTCTGCAGCTCATCGATCATTAATAACCACAACCTTGCTGTCATTTCTGAATCGGCTAACGCTCTGTGGAAAGTACCGTCGTTGTCGATATTTTTGAAACGCACAAGGTCGCCTAGCTTATGAGTTGGTGCGTCTTGGATTAGACGACGAGCTATCAACATTGAGCAAGCGAACTGTCCATTGTAATCGCGACCAATATTATCTAATTCCGCATCAAGAAAGCGCTTATCAAATGAGGCATTGTGAGCGACAAGTTGGCTGTCTTGAATGAAGTCTGCAAACTCATCCATCACTTCACTACAACTGGCCGCTGTGCTTAACATACGGTTACTGATTCCGGTATAACCTTCAATGAATCCACTCACACGAAATCCCGGGTTCATGAGCTGCTGGAAGGTGTCGACGACTTCGCCGTTAACGAGTTTAACCGCACCGATCTCAATCGCTCGGTCGCCCATATTTGGTGATAAGCCTGTGGTCTCGAAATCGAGAACGATAACGGAATCTGCGGAGTTTGGAGCCATCGTGTTTCCTAATTGCTGTTTGGTAGTATCGCTTTGTATGGGGCGTTTGGTGTTGCTATGGGTAAATCAGTTATTTGCTATTGCTGATAGTAAGTTCAGTGTAACCCGTCGAATCGTCATGCTCTCTGTTGAAGGTCAAGGTATCGTAGCGGTGAACAATCAATTCAGCCGTGGTCGCGATAATCGTCCCTTCAAGCAAATGCCCACCAATTACATTGCCATTCTCATCAGCAACGGAGATATGAATATGCTGGTGGTTTGGGGTTAGCGTTGCCATCACCGAGACTATTTCGAACGGAGCTTGAACTAGCTTGGTGTTGTTGGCATTAGCTAAGCGAATATTGAGTTGAGAAACACATCCGACACAAGACGCAATAGAGCCCGCGGAGATATTGTGCGCTGTCACTAGCCTCTGGATCTCTAGCTTTAGGTCTTGGCCGCGGGTTAATCTCGTTGCGATAGGAGTGATCATCTTATTGCCTCAACGTTATATGTATTTCAAAGAACAAAACGAAGCCACATAGGACTTCGTTTTATTTTCATTTTGGCTAACGCGACTTTTGCATTGTCTAAACCTGAAATTACTCAGGTTGCTGCAGGTCTCTTTTCTTTTTAGGCACGAAGTTCAATACAGAGATTGGCACTTCTTTGCGTGGTTCGAAACCTTCAACAACGCGACGTTCAATCAAGTGACCCAGACGCTTTTCAATAATGCACAGGTTTTTGAAGTTATCTTTTGATAGGAAAGAGATCGCTTCGCCAGATGCATCAGCACGGCCTGTACGACCAATACGGTGAACATAATCATCTGCTGGGAATGGCATGTCGTAGTTCACTACGCGGCTTAGGTTGTCGATATCGATACCACGAGCAGCAACACCCGTCGCGACTAAGTATTTTAGGCGACCTTTCTTAAAGTCAGCCAAGATTTTTTCACGAATCGCTTGGCTACGTCCACTGTGGAAAGCTTCCGCTTGAATACCACGTTTCTCAAGTTGAGCAACCAACTTAGCCGCGCCGTGCTTGGTTTCGATAAAGATAAGCGCTTGGTCCCAGTTACCTTCGGTAATCATGTGGCTCAATAGTGCTGACTTACGGTCTTTATCTACCGTTACCAACCATTGCTCAATGTTCGCTTTAGACGCATCAGTCTTGGCAATCGAAATCTCTTCCGCTTCACTGATAGCACTTTTCGCTAGCGCGCGCACTGGCGTTGAAAGCGTTGCTGAGAACAGTAGATTTTGGATGTCTTGTGGTAGACGCGCGATGATCTTGTTGATGTCTTCAATGAAACCCATGTCTAGCATGCGGTCAGCTTCATCTAGAACCAGAACTTCAACTTCATCAAAGTGAACGGCACGTTGTCCGTACATGTCGATCAAACGACCTGGTGTTGCCACAAGAATGTCGACACCTTCAATCAGGCGATCTTTCTGGTGTTGGTAAGATACGCCACCGTACATCGCTAGTGATGTTAGGTTTAGGAACTTCGCGTACTTAGTAATGTTCTGTTCAACCTGAACTGCCAGCTCACGCGTTGGTGTCAGGATAACTGCGCGGATACGTTTTTTACGCTGCGTTTCACCTTTGCTTAGCATTTCTAAGATAGGGAGAACAAAGCTCGCAGTTTTACCTGTACCTGTTTGTGCTGCAGCAATAAGGTTCTTACCAGAAAGAACAATCGGAATTGCTTTTTCTTGAATAGAGGTTGGCTTTTCATAGCCTTGTTTTGCAACGGCTTTAACAATAGGTGAGCTTAATCCAAGCTTGGAAAATGGCATAAGTTTCTCGGTATGATTTGGCTAAATAGCGATGGAAAGGTTTAACAATCTTATACAAGGATAAGATTAATGGCGGCATTCTACCATGTTGCTTGTGTACCGCTAGTAACATAGACACTTTAGTTGGATAATACTGGCTCAATAGCACAACGATAAGGCAGGAATGTAGAGCAAATAGCAAATCCGGTGGAGGATTAATCTCCCACTTATTTTTGCCACTGAATATGCACGATCAGTGATTATTTGGTTTGCTAAAAGAGGTGTTTATCAATTAAGTTGGATCTTGATATTATTTATATCAACAGTTTCATACAGCATATTCCAACTTGAATGAGTAAATAGACCTCCCATTTGGGTTACAGCTATTCTCGTTCCTCTAGACGCTTAATTCGGATATCCATTGAACGACGCTAACTTACGTAGACTTCAGCAGCTTATTGCAAAGTATGAACTAGGTGAAGAGTATCACCTAACGATCGATGACCTAGAACACTCGCTATCGACTTCTCGTCGAAACACTTCGATCATTCTTAAATGCTTATCAGAATATCGCTGGATTTGTTGGATTCCGTCCAAAGGAAGAGGGAAGCTTAGCCAGTTTAGAATTTTGGTCAGCTTTCCCGAAGCATTAGAACAAGTGTTAGCGCTTCAGTTAGAACAAGGGTGCTTTAACGTTATTCCTCGTCTTCTAGAAAGCTATGGTGATGCTGCAATAAAGGCACTGACGCTAGCGACTGAAAAACATAGTCTGTTCAATCAACAACATGACCATTTGCTGATCACTCAATATCCGTGGGTCGATAACCTTGAGCCAGCAAAAACATACCGAACCGCAGAACATCACATCTTAAGAAGTCTATACAATACGTTACTCGTCCAAGACCATGAGGGAAATCCCCAAGCGAGCCTCGCGCACCATTGGAAGGTGGAAGGGCGATTTCTGCATTTTTGGTTGAGACCGAATGTGTTATTCCATGACGGTGAAACTTTAACGGCCAAAGATGTTGCTCAATGTTTGTTGCAGCTAAAAAATATCGAAGGGCCAGTACAGTCTTTATTTGATCAGGTCAGTGATGTTCAAGTGGTGGGTGATAAACAACTGACTATTGAGCTGACACACGCAAACCCAATGTTTCTCTATGCTTTGACTAGCCCACACGCGTCTATTTACCGCTGCAAGCGTACTTATTTTTCGAGCGGGCGCAGTGCCTATATCGGAACCGGACCTTTCTCATTAGACGATTGGAGCGAAGAGTGCTTGGTTCTTAAACGTCACCGAGGTTACTTTGCTCAAAATGCCTTGTTAGAACAGATAACGCTCACCGACATAGAAGGTTTGAATGATCACACCCTGAGTTTTAATCAATCTGGCGTAGCAGAAGAAACCACAATCAATGCACTTTCGTATCTTGCGGTTAATCGTAGAGAAAACTCGGGCATAACCCCTGAAGAACTCGACAGGTTGGTATCGTTTATCAAGTCCAGCAGTAAAGAGTTTGATGCTGATATGGTGACGGATGATCTGTCTTTCTCGCCGAGTAAATTAACATCCAGCAATCCCATTCCTATTTTGACGGGCACGGTTGTATTAACACGACCTAGAATGACGATTCCTTTACTTCAAGATATGGCGGACTGGCTGCAACAAACGATTGTAAAAACGGGTGTCGCTATTGAAGTTGTTGAGCTTACCAATATCAGTGACCCTAGCTCCATGAGTGAGTCGGCAGACTTGTTATTTATTGAAGAAGTTATCGAACAGCCAAAAGAGTATGGTCTTTACGATTGGCTACTTGCTTCATCTGGTCTCAGGTTCATTTTCAACAATTCTGAGATGAAGGCGCATTGCGAGAGAGTTAGAGCTGCTGTCAGTGGCGAGGACCCAATGCGCGAGTTGAAAGAGATTGAAGGTTCGCTTTATCAACAGAAGTTACTTTGTCCGTTATTTCACGGCAAAGAGAAGGTTTTTAATAGTGTTGAGGTTCATGGGGTAGAGATTAACCAAACCGGTTATAGTGATTTTTATAAGCTTTGGATAGCTTCGAACGAGAAGTAATTAGTCCATTTTTAACCCCATTTCCCTATCTTTTAGTTTCTGTTCAAAATGAAAACATGCACGAATCGGCTATCACCCTTTCGTGTTTCTTTCTAATGCCAATCGCTATTATGGCTGGCTATGACTATCACAGTCATTTCCGGTCATCCCCCCAATGACAATTCCATTTATAATGTATTTCATTAGGATCTAATCGAATGAAACTTAAGCTTATTTCTATCGCACTTATAGCTGTTGGCCTTACGGCTTGTGGCGGAGGAGGCGGTGGTAGCAACACAAGTGCTCCTGCTCCTCAAACGAGAACCTTACAAGGTGTCGCCATTGACGGGTATATTTCCGGGGCGACCGCGTTTCTAGATATCAATTATAATGGCGTATTAGATGAAGGTGAGCCTAGCAGTGTCACGGACGGTGAGGGCAGCTATGAGCTATCTTTGACGGGCTCTAACTCAGACTGTATGGACTACGCTCCAATCGTAGTGAACGTGCCAGTAGGCGCTATTGATGCAGACAGCCCAAACACACCGATTACTGAACCTTATCAGTTAATCTTTCCGCCAGTCATGACGGTGAGTTCTGAGCAAGAAATTAAGTCGACTACGCCACTGACAACTGTTTTATGGAATCAGATCCAAGCCGACTTGTATAAAGGTGGTTTAAACAGTTGCTCTGCTTTGAAGCAAGCCGTGAACACCCAAAATAGCATTATCCAAAATGTGAAAGAGCATGACTTCCGAATTGCGAACCGATACAACATCGCAGTAGAGGACTTGTATGGTGATTTCGTTAAAGATCAAAATACTGAGCTCTACGATTTAGCGCAGAAGATGATGCCTGCCATTAAAAAGTCGTATCAAGAGACCAAAGAGATTCAAAAAGAGAACCCGACAGCCCAGCAAGCTTATGTTGACTATTACTGGCAGCATTGGGATTACTCCAAGAAGAACGAAATTAATAAGTGGTATAAAGTTAAAACAGTGATGACTGCGGATAAGCTGATTGTCATTGAACATGAAGTTTCAGCCGACCTGCAGACAGAACTGGCGTTAAGTGAACATTTTGAGCGTAATGGTCAGAAGAAAGATGGCTTAGAGTATGACAGAGCAGCTTCGTTCTCATTGAATAGTGATGGAACGGAATATTCATGTTCAGTGCAAGAGACCATCAAGCAGCAGGTTCTGCCTAACTCATTGACTACTTTTGGTGTGATTAACCGTAGCGGGTCTCAACAACCTGATTGGGACAGCTGTTCTCGTCAAGACGTGGGTGCGGGCTTCATGCAAACCTTGTCGGTTGATGTTGTCGGTGACTACAAAGATCAGTTTACTCAGGTACAAGCGAAATTTAATTTTGAGAATAATGCACCACGTCCAGAGTGGGTGAATTTGGGTGATTCATTGGGTAGCGTTTCACGCAGCGACTTTGATGCACTCAGCTATCTCTCGGTAGACTTTGATGACAATAGTTCTTATGGCTCTGATAGTTGGAACAGACATAAGTATGCGTACATTGAGAATACACCGTTTGATTACACTCAAACGATAACGTCTAAATACTCTCAAGGTAACTGGACCAAAGGTTATTATTACCAGAATGGAACAAGTCGAATGGAATGTTCAGATGATGGTGTGAATTGGTCAAAAGATACTTGTAAGTAACGCTGACGAAGTCGTTACTCAATAACTATAAATAGCTTTACGCAATAAAAAAATCCAGTGCCATCAGACACTGGATTTTTAGCTTTAGATAATATTAAAACGCGTTGTTAAGCGAGCTCAATCTTCTCTGCTTGGTTCTGTTCTACCATTGACAGTGCAAGTGCTTCCGCAACCTTAATACCATCGATACCAGCAGACAGGATGCCGCCTGCGTAGCCTGCGCCTTCACCTGCAGGGAAGAAGCCCTTAAGGTTGATGCTTTGGTAGTCTTTACCACGCTTGATACATACAGGAGAAGACGTACGAGTCTCAACACCTGTTAGTAGGCCGTCTGGTGTAGAGAAACCTTTGATTTTCTTCTCGAACGCTGGGATTGCTTCACGAATCGCTTCGATAGCAAAATCAGGCAGCGCTTTTGAAATGTCTGTTAGATGGATACCCGGTGTGAAAGACGGTTGTACTTCACCGATTGCACTTGGATCGCGACCTTTCAGGAAGTCACCGATTTTCTGTGCAGGTGCATCGTAGTTTTCGCCGCCAAGAACATAAGCACCGCTTTCTAGTTCACGTTGTAAACGGATACCAGCCAGTGCGTCACCTGGGTAATCGCGTTCTGGGTCGATACCAACTACGATCGCGCTGTTTGCGTTACGCTCTGCACGAGAGTATTGGCTCATGCCGTTTGTTACTACGCGACCTTCTTCAGACGTTGCAGCAACCACAGTACCACCTGGGCACATACAGAAGCTGTATACAGTGCGGCCATTCTTACAGTGGTGAACCAGCTTGTAGTCCGCCGCACCTAGAATTGGGTTGCCTGCGTTTTTACCGAAGCGAGCTTCATCAATCATTGATTGCTTGTGTTCGATACGGAAACCAACAGAGAAAGGCTTCGCTTCCATGTAAACGCCACGGTCGTGTAGCATTTCGAATGTGTCACGAGCACTGTGGCCAACAGCCAATACCACGTGACGAGATTTGATCTCTTCACCGTTAGAAAGCGTTAGGCCAGTGATTTGACCATCTTCCATATGAACGTCGTCAACACGAGTGCTGAAACGGATTTCGCCACCAAGTTCAATGATAGAAGCGCGCATCTTTTCGATCATGGTAACCAGTTTAAAGGTACCGATGTGCGGCTTACTTACGTATAGAATTTCTTCTGGTGCACCCGCAGCAACGAACTCTTCAATTACTTTACGGCCGTAGTGCTTTGGATCTTTAACTTGGCTGTACAGCTTACCGTCAGAGAAAGTACCTGCGCCGCCTTCACCAAACTGTACGTTTGATTCTGTGTTCAGCGTACGCTTACGCCAGAAACCAAAGGTATCTTTCGTACGCTCACGAACTTCTTTACCACGCTCAACGATGATTGGGTTGAAACCCATTTGAGCAAGCACTAGGCCAGCGAATAGACCACATGGGCCAAAACCGATAACCACAGGGCGCTCAGTTTGGTTCTCAACCGCTTTAGCAACAAACTTGTACTCCATATCAGGAGTCACTTTTACGTGCGGGTCGCTAATGAATTGTTCTAACAACTCAGCTTCGTTTTCAACGAGAACGTCAAGCGTGTAGATAAGTAAGATCTTTGATTTCTTACGAGCATCGTAGCCACGTTTAAAGATATTAAAAGAGAGTACCTGATCAGAGTTAATACCAAGTTTCGCTTCAATAGCGTCTTGAATAGCAGACTCTTCATGGTCTAGTGGGAGTTTAATTTCGGTTAAACGTATCATTTCGATGTCTCGTTTTTATAGGTGTCTTAGCTAGATCGTTTCTTAATACAGAGTTTGATGGAAACGCTGATGTTCAAAGAAGCGATAAGCTCACAATGGCGCGCATTTTACGAGAAATTGATTTATCTGTCATACTAATTTGGAAACATGGAGCAAATAGACACGATATTAGAGCCGTATGATGTTGAATTTTGCTTTGGGATGAGTATTATCCCCATTCTTCAATTTTGACTAACTTATAGAGCAGAGCATCATGGCATTTGTCGTAGGCGATAATTGTATTCAATGTAAATACACAGACTGTGTGGCAGTGTGTCCCGCAGATGCGTTCCATGAAGGCCCAAACTTCATGGTAATTAACCCGATCGAATGTATCGATTGTGGTTTATGTGTACCTGAATGTGATGCTCAAGCGATCTTCCAAGAAGATGAACTGCCTGAAGATCAAAAGATTTTCATTGAAGTGAACGCAGAACTTGCTGAGATTTGGCCTGTGCAAACAGAAGTAAAACCAGCGATGGATGATGCGGAAAAGTGGAATGGTGTGCCTGATAAGTTGGCAATGCTAGAAAAGTAATTGTTGAAAAGAACTCAAATAAAAAGGCGTACTGATTTAATCAATACGCCTTTTTTAATATCTGAACACTGTCGATTGGCTAGTTAGCTTAGAGGTCTAGCTATGCTGACGACGCATGTTGTCGAGAATAATGCCTGTCGCCATTGCCACGTTCAAAGACTCTGCGCCGCCGAATGCTGGAATCGTAATCTTATCAGTCGCGTATTTAGCCGCGTGTTCACGGATGCCGTGAGACTCACTGCCCATCAATAAAATGCCGTTAGCAGTAAACTCAGTCTTATGAACACTTTCGCCTTCTAAGAAAGCACCGTAAACCGGTAGGTTCGCTTGCTCTAAGTAAGCTGGTAAGTCTGTTTGGCTTACGTGTACGCGGCCAAAGCTGCCCATAGTCGCGCTGATCGTTTTAGGGTTGTATGGGTCTGCGCAATCGCTGCTCGCAACGATATGCTTGATGCCGTACCAGTCTGCTACGCGAATAATCGTACCTAGGTTGCCAGGGTCTGAAACGCCATCAAGCGCAATCATCAGTCCTGTTGCTTCTGGTAGTTCAAACGTTGGGATCTCAACAACCGCAATCGCTGCGTTGTTACTGACCAAAGTGCTCGCTTTGGTTAGATCATCCAGCGAGGCTTCAACACAATCAAACTCAATCAGTGAAGCATGATTTTCAGATAAGAAATCAGCGGTAGCAAAGACATTCTTCACCACTAAGTCACTATTGAACAGCTCAAGAACGTTCTTTTCACCTTGAACTAGAAACAGGCCGTGGGCTTTACGTTGTTTCTTTTGACCCAAAGCACGAAGGAGTTTTAATTGGTTTTTTGAAATCATGTTTTTATCCTAGATATAAGCCCGCGCATTATAGAGCAAAGGTTAGCGAACCAAAAGCGTGATAGCTCAATGCGATCCATATAAAAAGCAAAAGCGATCCACTTAAAAAAGAAAAGCGCACTAAATAGCGCGCTCTTATGGGATTTACTTACTTAAGTTAAGCTGAACTGACAGCCTAATACGGAGCAGGGTAGCGCTTAAAGACTGTGTTGATATCAGTCAGGATCTCTTCTGATAACGGTTTACTGAAAGCGGCTACGTTCTCTTTTAGCTGCTCCATGGTCGTTGCACCAATGATAGTGGACGTCACCCCATCAACTTGATTACACCAAGCCAATGCCAGTTGGCTTGGAGTGAACCCGTGAGCATTCGCCACTTCAACATAGCCTTTAACCGCTTCATTGGCAGATTCAGTATCACGAAAAATGCCTTTACGTTGCATGTAAGTCCAACGGCTGCCTTCCGGTCTTGCGCCATCGATGTACTTTCCACTCAACATGCCTGCAGCTAAAGGTGACCATGGCAGGTAAGCGACATCTTCATGCACACAGTTCTCAATCAGATATGGCCAGTCTTTTGCGTGCAGTAGGCTAAATTCATTCTGAATCGAAACCATACGTGGCAAATCGTGTTTTTCACTCAGCTTGAGGTAAGTGTTAATGCCCCAAGTAGAATCATCTGAAAGCCCGACATGGCGAATTTTACCCGCCTTAATACAGCTTGCCAGTGCTTGTAGGATTTCCAACATCTCAGCTTCATGCTGCTTTCGGCCAATATCACTAAATCGAATGTGATTCGGGAAATGCTTACCAAAGTGAGGTGTAGTGCGATTTGGCCAGTGAAGTTGGTAAAGATCAATATAATCGGTTTGTAGGCGTTGTAATGACGCATCAACCGCGGCGATCACGGCTTCACCCGTTATCGGGCCACCATCTCGAACCCAAGGAAGCCCTGGCCCGGCAATTTTGCTCGCAATGATCAACTCTTGTCGACGCTGTGGGTTACGCGATAACCAGTTACCAATGATCGCTTCTGTTTTTCCGTAGGTATCTGGAGAAGGTGGAACCGCGTACATCTCTGCAGTATCGATAAAGTTAATACCTTGGCTTAATGCGTATTCGATCTGTTGGTCGGCTTGCTGCTGCGTATTTTGTAGCCCCCAAGTCATGCTGCCAAGACAGATACGGGAAACGGGAATTTGACTACTTCCTAGCTTTGAATATTCCATTGAATTCGGGGTTCCTGTGGTTAGGTTCTCTGGTACTCGCATTATAGTTTTGAAAAGAGGGCGAGTGAGGAATGAAAACGAATATGAATTATTAGCACAAAATGACACGACAAGGTATGGCATCGGGGAGTTTAGTGAGTCATTTCTCAGCGCTGCAAGCTAGTGTGTGCAATGCGTGAAAATACATTCGCGAGAAACTATGAGCCAATTGGTGATCGAGAAGTGAAGAACAACAAGCAATGAGCGAAGGTTTAATGTTCAGCTTGTTTGGGAGTGGGGGAGAGGAGAACAGATCAAAAATAAAAAAAGCTCTACCGGATAGAGCGTAGAGCTTTTTTATAGGGGTCTTAATAGTGCTAGGTATTCATTGAGTTACGAGGTCGCGTTTGTGTCTAATCCACCCTGGATCTGCGCCTGTCTTAGAGCTTCCTGCCTTTGAACTTCTTTCTCAGTTAATACTGGTCGAAGCGTTTCCTCAGAGGCTTGAGGAGAGAAAATGAAATATTTATTAATCGTCATAACTGTGTCTCCGTGTAACGTATGACAGATTCTGCATCAAGGATAAATTGTGATCATCATCCACTTTGTACTTTTGTTAGGCTGAGAGCGGAGGGCGTAGAATGCGTACAAAGCGATCTCTTATCATCCGTATGCAATGTTGAACTGACGAAACCCTCTGTTTTCAAGTATAGGAAGCGCATCTAATTTCGCACAATAATGATTTAGAGCAATTACATACATGGTCAGGGGCGTAAGATGAAAACCCTCGCTACTGACTCTGTGCTCGTATTTATTTAACGATGTATCACTTATCGACATAATAATTAAGTCAGTAAATCAATTACTTAATCCATGGTGAGATGAATTATGGAAAAGCTTGTAGAACGTTTTCTGAATTACGTTACTTTTGATACCAAATCCGATCCTTCTAATCAGCAATGCCCAAGTTCACCGGGTCAAATTACCTTTGCTGAAGCCTTAAAGTTAGAATTGGTGGCATTAGACTTAGTTGATGTGTCTTTAGATGACAATGGATACTTGATGGCGAAACTGCCGTCGAATGTCGATTACGATGTGCCTGCGATTGGCTTTGTGGCGCACATGGATACCGCTCCTGACGCATCAGGCGCCAACGTGAAACCACAAGTGATTAAAGATTACCGAGGTGGAACGATTGAATTAGGGAAAAGTGGCGAGAGTTTGAACCCAAGCCAGTATCCAGATCTTGATTCTTTACATGGTCACGACCTGATTACGACTGACGGCACAACTCTGCTTGGTGCCGACAACAAAGCGGGCATCGCTGAAATCATCAGTGCAATTGCTTACCTGAAAGCGAATCCAGACATCAAACACGGCGACATCTGCATTGGTTTCACGCCGGATGAAGAGATTGGTCGCGGTGCGAACCTGTTTGACGTTGAAAAATTTGGCGCCGATTGGGCGTACACCATCGATGGTGGCCCAGTAGGGGAGTTGGAATTTGAGAACTTCAATGCCACGAGCGCCGATGTTATCTGTCATGGCGTGAACGTTCACCCGGGCACCGCAAAAGATAAAATGGTGAACTCGATGAACATTGCAGCGCAATTCCAATTGATGATGCCTGCGCAAGAAACACCAGAGTGCACAGAAGGTTATGAAGGCTTCTACCACCTGAAATCGGCGGAAATGGGTGTGGCTCGCTCTGAACTGGGATACATCATCCGTGATTTTGAACGTGAGGGTGTAGAAGCGCGTAAAGCATTCATGCAGCAGAAAGTCGATGAGCTGAATGAGCGCCTTGAGAAAGGCCGTGTTGAGCTGGTGCTAACCGATAGCTACTTCAACATGAAAGAGATGGTTGAACCGCATCAACATATTATTGAATTGGCCAAGCAGGCGATGATTGAGTGCAATGTCGAGCCAATGGTTAAACCAATCCGAGGTGGTACAGACGGTGCTCGTTTATCTTTCATGGGGCTACCATGTCCGAATATCTTTACTGGTGGCTACAACTTCCACGGTATTCATGAGTTCATTACCATTCAAGGCATGGAGCAAGCGGTAAAAGTAATTGTCGAATTGTCTCAACGTACGGCAACTCATTACCAAAAATAGAACATTAGAGCGTTATATCTCTTTGTATTTTTGAGAGTATTCAATAATACTCTCTTTAAGTATAAGGGAGTACGCGATGAAAAAGTTAGTTTTACTTTGCACCCACTTAGCCGTGGGTGCTGTTGGTATTGGGCTTGGTGTTTATGCGCTACCTATTTTGATTGAGCCTGATTCTCCTTCCTCAAGTTCCGTCGAAGCGATCAGTCAGCAGGCTATCTACACAGGTGAGTTTACCAAAGACCGAGAAGACAGTGATTTCCTTGCATTGGGGAGAAGGCATCGTCTCTGTATCTGAAAGTGCGATTGCTTTTGAGGGCGAACTGGCGCCGGGACCAGACTACAAGATCTACCTCTCGCCTAAGTTTATTGAAACCGAACAAGCTTTTAATGACAGTAAGAACGAGTTACTCAGAGTTGGAGATGTGAAAACATTCGACCGTTTTATGGTTGAGCTGCCTGAAGATATTGATCTTAATCGATTTAATACCGTTGTGATTTGGTGTGAAACTTTTGGCCAATTTATTACTTCTGCCCAGATAAAATGATAGCCTTAGCTAGGCTGGTACCAGAATGAACACGAGCGCTCCGGAGTTGAGCGCTTTTTCATAGCTCTGATATTAGCGGCTTTCTTGTAAAGCTAATCGTTGTAAAGCTAACTGTTGTAATGCTAAGGATTAAGTAATGGAAAAAGTGTGGCAAGTAATAGATTTCCTACTCGCTCATAAGTTTATTTTTAGTGCGTTGATTATCACTATTATTTTGATCATTCGCCGAATCACCTTATCTCAAATAAGAGGTGATGTTGCTTTCCTTAGTGAAGACCAACGTAACTGGATGTCACGAACCAAAAACGGCACATTCGCGATTATTCTTGTGACGTTATTTGTGCTGTGGAAATCCGAAATCAGCGAGTTTGCGCTATCTGTCACGGCCATTGCTGTTGCGATAGTAGTGGCTTCAAAAGAGATCATTTTGTGTTTCACCGGTTCTATTCAGCGTGCGAGTTCTCGTTCATTTAGAATCGGCGACTGGATCGAAGTGGGTAAAATCAGCGGTGAAGTGATTGAGCACAATCTGATGGCGACCGTGATTCAAGAAATCGATTTGTATCATGGGCAATATCACTTCACTGGCAAGACAGCCACGCTGCCTAATAGCATGTTCTTCACTTATCCGGTTAAGAACCTCAACTTCATGAAGCGTTATGTTTATCATAACTTTTTTGTGACGGTGAAAGACTTTGTAAACCTATACCCTATGCTGTCGGGTCTTATTGTGAAAATTGAAGAGCATTGCGAAGAGTTTATCGATGTTGCTCGCCGTTACAACGGTGTGATCGAAAAGCACGCTGGTGTTGACCTTCCGGGTTCTGAGCCTCACATCCATATCACAAGCAGTTCGACAGGTGAGCAAGAAGTCCATTTTATGATTTTCTGTCCAACCGAGAAGGCGGTTCATCTAGAGCAAGAGATTCGTAAAGATTTCATGGAAGCATACGCGGAAGCATTCCCAACGAGCGCTTAGTTTGCTCATCAGTTTACAGTGACCAAGCTATAGTCTCTAAACTATAGCGTCCAAACTATAAGTCCAAACATAAGAAAGCCGAGAGCGATACTATCGACTCTCGGCTTTTTTGTTCTTGCTATTTGTTAGCTTAATCTAGGTCAGCGAGTGGTAACCAATCCACTTGTACACCAGCTTGCTCAAACATATCTTGGCTAACTTTAATCTTGTCACCCCAGCGAGAAAGGAAATCTTCACTTTGCTCTGGGCAATGTACTGCTGAAATACCTGTTTGGATGATTTTTGCTGCACAGTTTGGACAAGGGAAATGCGTCACCCAGATTTCACAGCTGTCCAAATCACGCTTGGCGAATAAGATCGCATTTTCTTCAGCGTGAAGTGTCTTGAGGTACTTCATCTCTCTGTCATCAGTATCCGCACTATCAGACACGCCATGTGGGTAGCCATTAAAACCAACAGAAACAATGCGGTTGTGCTTAGTGATTACGGCGCCGACTTGAGTTGAAGGATCTTTACTCCAAGAACCGACCAATTCCGCCATTTGATAGAAACGTTTAGCCCATTTTGAAATCATGAGAATTCCTTAACAATTAAATGTGAATGCTTATCTGTCTGACAATACATTATGTTAGACAATATCCATAGAGAACAAAAGCTGAGAGATTGATTTACTTAGGAATTGTAGCGTGTTTGTAATCACTTTATAAGCACTTGGTTTCAATTAACATATTGATACACTTTGGCCAGTTATAATTGATATTCCTCGGACATTTGAAGCAATTGTGTTACGTAACTTTTATGCTGTTCAATTTCTCATAAGTGACGGTATAACCATGCGTAAAAAGTTAATCCTTACGGCTCTTGCAAGCTCTCTTATTCTTGCTGGGTGTGGGCAAGATGCTCAAAATGCCAAGCAAGCACCTTTACCTCTCGTAGCTGTACAGGATGTTAGCGTTGTTTCTCACCAGCAAAGTAAGTCGTACATCGGTCGTATTGAAGCCGTTGAAGACACGGCAATTACTGCACAAGTTTCTGGCTACCTGCAAAGCCGCCATTTCAAAGAAGGCCAAATGGTCGAGAAGGGGCAATTGCTTTACTCAATTGAGCCTTCATCATTTGAAGCAGAAGTAGCAAGCGCGAAAGCGGCTGTTGCTCAAGCGAATGCCAACCTTAAAAAAGCCGAACTTGATTTCAATCGTGGTAAGAACCTACTTCCTAAGGGCAGTATTTCTCAATCTGAATTTGATGCATTAACGGCAAACCTATTAGGTTCTCAAGCACAGTTAGAAGCAAGCCAAGCTCAGTTAAACGCCGCGAATGTCCAACTTTCTCACACCAAAATTATCGCGCCTTTCTCTGGAAGAATCAGTGACACTAAAGTAAGTAAAGGTGACCTAGTTTCACCGTCTTCAGGTGTTCTGACAACTTTGGTTAGCCTAGACCCAATCCATGCATCGTTCAGCATCAGTGAGCGTGAGCGTATTGAGCTGGGTATGGACCGCATCGAAGGCGATGGCAGCAGCGACTCTGCAGGTGTTGAAGTTCAGATCATGCTTGAGAACGGTGAAGCGTTCGAACATCTAGGTCAGCTTGACTTCTTGGGCAACCGTATCAACCTTAATACTGGTACGATCGCGATGCGTGCGATTGCTGATAACCCGAATCAGCAACTACTTCCAGGCCAACACGTTCGCGTTG
The DNA here is from genome assembly GCF_013114515.1 of Vibrio sp. AIC-3. Classification (NCBI taxonomy): domain Bacteria; kingdom Pseudomonadati; phylum Pseudomonadota; class Gammaproteobacteria; order Vibrionales; family Vibrionaceae; genus Vibrio; species Vibrio sp. AIC-3. The sequence goes on from NZ_VTXG01000026.1 coordinate 36,682, forward strand.
ATCTACGTGAAAAACAACCTATTGATGTTGTGACTATTCCTCGTCGTGCAGTGCAAACCGACCTCGAAGGCGACTTCGTGATGGTATTAGTTGAAGGAGAAGCCGAACCCGTTGCTGAGCGCAGAAACATCGAGATGGGTCGTCAGGTTGAAGGTGGTGTGATTGTTCATTCCGGTCTGGAGAAGAATGACACAGTGATCACTCAAGGCTTACAGCGTGTGCGTAATGGTATGTCCGTTCGCATTCAACCTGCTGCTGAAAAAGCTGAGTAAGGGGCTTATTTATGTTGAGTCGTTTCTTTATTCAAAGGCCCAAGTTTGCCCTTGTCATATCCATAATCTTAACGCTGGCGGGTGCGATTTCTCTCGCTATCTTGCCAGTGGCGGAATATCCAAAAATCAGCCCGCCTTCTGTAAATGTTACCGCATTCTACACAGGTGCAAGTGCTGAAGTAGTAGAACAGGCGATAGCCGACCCCATAGAAACGTCGGTTAACGGCGTAGAAGATATGATCTACATGTCTTCTAAAAGTGCTAACGATGGTTCATACAACCTTAACGTGACCTTTGATGTTGGTACTGATCCAGATATGGCTCAGGTCAACGTTCAGAACCGAGTTGCTCAGATCGAATCGAAGCTTCCACAAGAAGTAAGAATGGTGGGTGTAACGGTTAAGAAGCGTTCTCCTGACCTGTTGATGGTATTGAACTTCTACTCGCCAAACGGTGAGTACAACGACCAATTCCTGATCAACTACGTGAACTTGAACATTAAAGATCAGCTGGCTCGTGTGAAGGGCATCAGTGAAGTTAACGTGTTGGGTGGTGGTGAATACGCGATGCGTGTTTGGTTAGATCCTGAGAAAATGGCTAACCTCAATATCACCACTTCAGACGTGAATCGCGCGTTGGCAGAGCAGAACGTTCAAGTTGCTGCAGGCCGTATTGGTGCTGCACCTTATAACAACGCACAAGAAGTACAATTCAACTTGGTAACAAAAGGCCGATTAGAAACAGCTGATGAGTTTGAAAATGTTGTTCTTCGTGCAACTCAAGACGGTTCAACGGTTTACTTAAAAGACATTGCACGTGTTGAGCTTGGTAAAAAGTTCTACGACGGTAATGGTAAATACCGTGGTCAAGATGCGTCGATCGTAACGCTGTCACTTCAGTCAGACGCTAATGCTCTGGAAAGTGGCAAAGCTGTGATGGCGATGCTGGACAATCTAAGCAAGAACTTCCCAGAAGGCGTGGCGTATGAAGCAAGTTACGACACTACACTGTTTGTTGCTGAGTCGATCAAAGGGGTAGTAAAGACCTTAATCGAAGCCATCTTGCTGGTTATTGCGGTAACGTACCTGTTCTTGGGTAGTGCGCGTGCAACCTTGATTCCTGTAGTTGCGATTCCGGTATCTTTGATTGGTACGTTTGCCATCATGCAGATGACGGGTTTCACCATCAACACGGTAACCCTGTTTGGTTTGATACTAGCGATTGGTATCGTAGTAGATGATGCGATCTTGGTTATCGAGAACGTTGATACCACAATGGCTAAAGACCCAACCATTTCACCGCGTAAAGCCACGCTTATTGCGATGAAAGAAGTAACGGGGCCGATCATTACGTCGACCTTGGTTCTACTTGCGGTATTCATCCCTGTTGCAATGCTTCCTGGTATTACTGGCATCATGTACCGTCAGTTCGCTCTGACTATCTGTATCGCGGTTGTTATCTCTTCAATTAACGCATTAACGCTATCACCTGCATTGTGTTCACTGGTTCTTAAGCAGGGTGGTGGTAACACGGCGCGTTGGTACCAAGCATTTAACCGTGGTCTAGAGTCTGTTACTAACAAATACGGTCAAGTGGCTGGCTTCTTAGTTAAGAAAGGCGTTCTGCTGTTCACTTTCTTCTTTGTGGCTTTGGCGGCTGTGACTTATTTTGCGAAGACAACGTCTACGGCGTTTGTACCTCAAGAAGATAAAGGCATTTTGCTGGTTAACGTTCAGCTTCCTGACGCGGCATCCTTGTCTCGAACCGAAGAAGTGACTAAGCAGCTGCTTGAAATGGTTGAACAAGAGCCGGGTGTTGATGGCGTAACACTGGTTAACGGCTACGCATTTATGACGGGCGCTTCTGCGTCGAATGGTGCGTCAATGTTCATCAAGCTTCACGATTGGGACATGCGTAATGCACTGGATGGTCAACACTCTGCTCAGGCTATCTCACAGCGTATTAATGGTCGTGCTGCGACTGAACTTCCTCAAGCTGTCGTGTTTGCGATGGGGCCTCCAGCAGTACCGGGTATGGGTGCAGCGTCTGGTTTTGAATTCGTTCTTGAAGATACATTAGGTCGTAGCCGAACTGATCTAGCGATGGTGATGAATGACGTGATAGCTGAGGCGAGCAAACAGCCTGAGATTTCACACACATTCAGTACTTTCCGTGCGAACGTACCTCACTACTATGTCGATATTGACCGTGAGAAAGCGCAGCAATTAGGTATTCCGTTGTCGGAAATTTTCCAAACACTACAAGGTAACCTTGGTTCGTTGTACGTGAACGACTTCACCATGTTTGGTAAGAACTTCCGCGTAACCATGCAAGCTGACAGTGAACACCGTAGCAGCATGGACGACCTACAACGATTCCACGTTCGTTCGTCTAATGGCGAGATGATCCCGTTAAGCACATTGGTGACTTACGACCAGATCTTTGAACCAGATGTAGCATGGCGTTACAACATGTACCGCAGTGCCGTGATTCAAGGTCAACCTGCAGAAGGTTACTCAAGTGGTGATGCGATTGCGGCAATGGAACGCGTAGCTGCAGAAGTATTGCCTCAGGGGTATCAGTACGAATGGACAGGCATGGCTTACCAAGAAGTACTAGCAGGTAACCAAGCGATCTTTGCTTTCGCACTGGCTCTGATCTTCATCTACCTGTTTATGGTGGCTCAATACGAGAGTTGGACAATTCCGATTGCGATTATCCTCGTGGTACCTGTCGCAACCTTAGGCTCCTTCTTGGCATTGAATCTAACGGGCACTCCGCTGAACCTTTATGCACAAATAGGTTTGGTTCTCTTGATAGCCTTGGCCGCGAAGAACGCAATCTTGATTGTGGAATTCGCAAAGGTAGAGCGTGAAGAGAAAGACGCACCGATTGAAGATGCGGCGGTGAAGGGCGGTACTTTACGTTTCCGTGCTGTGAACATGACGTCTTGGTCGTTCATCTTAGGTATCTTCCCGCTTATCTTTGCTGCGGGCGCAGGTCACGTGAGTCAGAACTCTTTGGGTATTTCACTGATCGGCGGCCTGTTATGTGTGTTACTGGCGGGTACGTTCCTAATCCCTGGCTTCTACGCATTCGTGCAACGTAAGCGTGAGAAAGTACACGGTGGTAATACCAAGCTGGTTCCGCTTGATGACGAATAGGGGATTGAGTGTCTTGTAAGATTCGTCTCTTACAAGACCAACCCTCGGAAAACTAATTCCTTGTAAAAACTAAGGTTTAGCATTGCGCTAAGCCTTTTTTTATTCCACTTATGAATAAAAACGCCTTTTATATAAACAAATGTTTGTCATGTGATAGAGCTAACACTCTAATTTGGGTTTTGTAATAAAATGATGTTTTATTGGTAAGTATATGTTTAATATGATTTTAACAAGGCTCAGCTAACGGTTGTATGCTCGAAAACATTTGCACAATAGTGTGAAGTGTTTCAAAATCACGAAGTTATATTGAAATTTTTTGTGCATTGAGGTTCTTATGAAAGTCATTGATTTATTTAAACACCGAGGCGATAGCATGTCTTCGCAACACTCAGAGTTTATGCAATGGATGTCTCCAGCTCTTAGAGATTACTGGGGCGACTTTCTTAATCGTACGCAAAATAGCCATTTCTTTGCGTGGGTTCGTGATCACCACAAACCTGCTGTCAATGAAGATGCACCAGAGATGCCGGTGGAACAGCCGATCGTACTTAAGCCAGAAGCACAACTTGTGTTTGATGAGCTTAATCAACAGATCGGTGAAGTCATCCATACTGGCGACTGGATCAATGTAAGTCAAGACCGTATTAACCAGTTCGGCCTTGTTACTGAAGATATGCAGTGGATTCACACTGAGCCTGAAAAAGCGGAAACAGACTCTCCGTTCAAAACAACCATCGCACATGGTTTTTTAACTTTATCTCTGCTTCCTCGATTGACTGACAGTGTTGACCCTGACAAGTCTCAATTCCCAACAGCGAAGATGGTCGTAAACATTGGTCTTAACCAAGTACGTTTCCCATACCCTGTTAAATCGGGCAGTAATGTTCGTGCTAAAAGTACGCTAACAAAAGTAACGCCAATTAAGAAAGGCCTAGAGATTGAACGCGAAATTCGCGTCGAAATCGAAGGTATTCGTCGTCCTGGCGCTGTGATCGTTTCAGTGATTCAACTTCACTTCTAAACGAACCATATAGATTCCAAAAAAAAGAGAGAGCTTAATGCTCTCTCTTTTTTTCATAAGATAAAACTCACTCACTTATTTAATGCGAGTGTAGCCGTACTCTTCGATAAGGTCTTGCCCTTGCTTTGACTTCACGAACTTGATGAAGTCTTTGCTCTCGTCAGAAACTGAGTCTGTCTTGTGCAGCAACAAGAATGGGCGAGCCAATTCATAGCTGTGGTTAGCAATGTTCTTAGATGTTGGCTCTACGTCTTCAAATGTAATTGCTTTAATCGAACGGTCGATTGAACCAACAGAGATAAAACCAATCGCGTGTGGGTTATGGTTAACAATCGTTTTAACCATGCTGTTGCTGTTTACAACCAAGTTATTTGGGTTGATGTCAGACACTAGACGGTCATTAATGATCTTCGTTAAACCAAGCAAGCTTTCGAAGCTATAGCGTGAGCCAGAAGACGCTTCGCGAGTGACAACTGCGATAGGCTGATCTGCGCCACCCACAGCTTTCCAGTTCGTGATTTTGCCTTTGTAGATATCGAACAGCTGCTCACGTGTAACGTTGCTTACAGCGTTTGAGCGGTTAGTTACTACAGCTAGGCCGTCAAAGGCAATTGGAAATACCTTCAACTTCTCGTCTTGTTCGCGGTCGGTTAAATAACGCGAGCTCATACCGATGTCAGAGACACCTTTATTAACCATGGTAATACCTGCTGTAGAACCAATGCCCTGAACCGCAATATAGTTATCAGGGTGAGTCTTGTTGTACTCCTCAGCTAATACATCCATCACTCGTGATACTGAAGTGGAGCCCGAAATAGTGGTTTCTTGTGCTAAAGCAGCATGAGAAGACAGGGCTAAGGATAAAAGAGAGGCAAGCGCGACTCGTAACATAAACAACTCCTAGTTAATAACATTTGTCGCATATGATAGGTCGGTTATATGACACTTTTGTGAAATTCCATACTCTCGATGTATAGCTGTTCGCTTGATGAGTCGTAGCTTTCTGGGTTTCCGAAAGCAAGATTCGTTTCTGGGAGCAGGGCAGGTATTTTGATTACGCTTGTTCGCTAAAATGTTTGTTGAGTCCTAAGCTAAGTAGAGGAATTCACTACTTAGAAGTTTCTATGAAGTTTCTATGAAGTTACAAGGGGTGTTATGTCCGTCATTCATATCGATCTGAATCGTCTTTTAATTGGGGCCGAGAGGCTCTGTACATCTCGAAATCGAAGTTTACCTGTCGAGCTAGGCAAATCCCTATATGAAGAGTGTGAGGGTGGTGTGCTGTTTTCTCAGGCGCATTATCTACTCGACTCATCTCACAGTGATTATACAAACGAGATCGTCTGCGTGACTTTTGATGAGTCGCTGTCTTGTTGGTTAGTGATGGTGCCGCTTGAAGGGGATATCGAAACCGACTCTGTGAATTGGGGGCCGTATCCGTACCTTCCTAAATCGAAGGATCTTGATGCTATTTTGGCGGAAATAGAAAAAGACCCTAAATCGTACTTCTGGTCATAGTCACTCTGTTTTCACGTTTGCTGGTGGCCTGCTCGCAAAGCTGAATCAATGAGTATCAAAACTCAACCACTGAATCCCAAAGCCAAATCATCTCATCCCACACCCAAGTGGCTTAATATTGAAGCCACTTGGTTTACACCAGTTCCCAACTAAGACATCCACATCAATCTATCGCTTTGTTTCTTTAAACTTGCGGCTTTACGCTCTGCAGTTGTGCTTGTGCCACTAGCGATCGGAAGTCTTTTGGTGTTTTTCCGTGATACGTTTTAAAGGCCGTGCTGAAGTGAGCGGCACTTTTAAAGCCTGACTCATACGCGATTTGAGTGATCGACTTATCCGATGTTCTTAGCTGAGTGGCTGCATGAGCAATACGTTTTATCTTTAATAAGTTTGAGAACGACAGATCTTCAGCCGATAAGCGACGTTTAAGCGTAGCCGGTGACATTCCCATGTAACTGGCGAGCGTATCCAAAGAGATATTGTTTTCAATGTTTTGCTCGATGTAATGAATGACTCTTTGGGTCACGGTTAACCTTGAAGCTCGAGCAATAATAGCCAATAGAGCTGGGTACTGTTCCACCATCAAAGACAGCAAACTTAAGCCTAATTGAGTGAGTGCGTAGTCATTCTGAGAAGAAGAGTTGGCCAGTGACATGATGAGATCTTTCAACTGACAGAGCTCAGTATCCGTTTGATTGAACTTAATGTACTTGTCTGGGATTCGAGCGGACTCTAAATCGCTGAACTGATTAATGAACTTTTGAAAGATAGCCAAATCAAAATCTAAGCAGGTTGCGCTGAATTCGCCATTTTCAGTGTTAACCGTGATGTCTTTAATCTGACCAGAATTGTAAAGGGTGAAATCTCCCGCTTGCAACGAGGCTTGAGTACCATTGGGCAACACAAAAGAAATGCTGCCTTTCGACACTATAAAGATACCGTTTTTAGAGGCAGGATAACGTTCTCGTCTCCTGGGAATGAAGTTTCTGAACTGAGTAACTGTGATTGATGACATAGTGAGCTTCTTTGACGTTGTAAATTGATTGCTTATTGATTGTTTTTTTTAAGTATTGTTTAAGCATGAGACATTTACAAAAAAGGCGCTAATAATTAGCGCCTTTAGAAGTGAACCTTTGAAGCTTTTGACCTTGATAGCTTTGACCTTGAAAGCTGTAGCTGTTAAAGCCTTTAAGCTTCGGTTTCGTTTGTCGTTTCAGGCTCGCTAGGCAAGTCCGCAAATACTTGAGTAGGTTTTGCTACTAAGTTACGGTTTTCCTGATTAACTTCAGAGAGAACTACTTCTAAAACGTCTCCCAGTTTGTATACCATTTCTTTATCGATAGATACAGTACCCATATCACCGTTGCACTCTATTCTTTCTTTATTATTAAGAATGAGAGATCCAGGGATAAATGCAGCAGCACCATTTTCAAGTAAACGTACACGCATACCTGCACGGTTAATATCGAAAATCTCAGCTTGGAAACGAGTTTCTTCTGCTGGAGCATTGGCTAGAGTGCGAGCATACAACCAATCGCCAACATTACGCTCAGCCATGCCGTGGTGACGGCGGTGCAGGGCAAGTTCATCACCGATAGTTTCATCTGGTGTTTGAATTGGCGCTTTACCTAAGATGTGTGCTTTAAGCATACGGTGGTTAATCATGTCGCCATATTTACGAATTGGAGAAGTCCAAGTTGCGTAAATATCTAATCCCATCGCGTAGTGCGGTGCAGGCTCATTGCTGATCTCGCTATACGCTTGGAATTTACGAATACGGTTGTCGTAGTAGCTGTTATCTAAAGAACCTAACCAACGACGTAGAGTAGCAAAACCTTCTAGAGAAATGATTTGCTCTTCAGTGAACGGCGTTTCCGCTTGCGGGTTTACCAGTTCAAGAACGTCGGAGATTTTCTCAGCCTTGAAACCAGAATGGCAGTTAAACACACCTTGGTTGAAGCTCTCTTTTAGTACTCGGCCCGCACAGATGTTCGCGCTGATCATTGATTCTTCAACCAGCTTGTTTGCGCTACGACGCATGTCAGCGTGGATAGCGACAACATCGTTATCTTCGCTCAGTTCAAAGCGGTAGTCAGGGCGATCTGGGAACACAACAGCGTTTGCTGAGCGCCATGCTGAACGTGCTTGAGCAAATTGGTGAAGATCAGAAACAATTGCAGCAATCTCTTCTGATGGTTGCCATTTCTCTGATGCACCTGTTTCTAGCCAGTCTGATACGTTGTCGTAAGCAAGACGAGCATGAGATTTGATGTTTGCAGCGAAGAAGTTAATGTCATCACCGATAACGCCATCTTTAGATACCGTTACTGTGCAGCAAAGTGCAGGACGAACTTCGTTCTCGATCAGTGAACATAGGTTGTCAGCAAGATCACGAGGCAACATTGGGATGTTGCGACCAGGAAGGTAGATAGTGAAACCGCGCTCGCGTGCCACTTTATCCATCGCATCATCTGGAGAGATGTAAGCCGTTGGATCAGCAATTGCGATAGTCAGTTCAAAATCACCGTTCTCTTTCTTCTTCGCGTAAAGCGCGTCATCCATATCTTTTGTGCTTTCGCCATCGATAGTCACAAAAGGGACGTGCGTCATGTCTACACGTTCAAGATCGGCGTCATCGTTGATTAGCCAGTTGTCGATGCCTTCAGGCTCGCTGTTTGGTAGATCGTTTTGTGCCAGCGTTACCCACCAAGGTGCAATCTTGTCGTCAGCGTCTGTGATTTTCTCAGAGATCTGAGCCAAGAAACCATTGTCACCTTTTAATGGGTGTTGAACGATATGAGCAACAACCCAGTCACCTTCTTTAAGCGTTTCAGGGTTTAGACCCTTCATTGCTTTCGCTTTAAGTTGCAGTTTTTTGAGCTGCGGGTGATCAGGAACAACGTTCAATCGGCCTTTGAAAAGCTTAACTCGTGCAATAAAGCGAGTAAGACCTTGTTCAACCAATTCCTCAGGCTCTGCTACTTCGCGCTCTTTCTCTGTGCGAATGATGGCAATCACCTTGTCACCGTGCACACATTTCTTCATGTACGGAGGCGGGATAAAGAAGCTTGTTTTGCTATCAACTTCGAGAAAACCAAAACCTTTTTCAGTGGCTTTGATGGTACCTTCCTTTTTAGGGAGGGTTTCTTGGATTTGCTGCTTGAGCTGAGCGAGTAGAGGATTATCTTGAAACATTTTGACTTTTATCTATCGAGGACAATTGAGCACACTATAATCATTGCGAGGCTTGATTACTACTTAAAGGCGAAGTGAGCGTTAATTAATTGCCCTCTTATTTAACTAGGTCAATTTGCTAGGAGATGGGTGCTGTGACGAGATATTCATCAAGTTTTGACGATATGATAACCAGTATTGATGTAAAAGCGAAAAATATGTGATGTATTTCAATTTTTTCTGGATTTTTTTATGCATTTAGGGAATAATCCGCCTCCCTTAGACGTCCCTAATGGCTTGAAGTGTTTTATTACTGCTTCGTAACTCTGAATGGAATCAGTATCTGATTGGATCAGTATTGGAATTGATAGAGCTCCCGGGACCTTTTGTTTACTTATATATAGTGGGATCCCAATGTCCGAATCTGTAATTCAATTTAATGAATTAGCCCTAAACGATAACATTCTTTCAGCTCTTGATAGCATGGGTTTCGTTTCTCCGACTCCAATCCAAGCAGCAGCTATTCCTCTTCTTCTTGAAGGCCGTGACGCACTAGGTAAAGCACAGACTGGTACTGGTAAAACAGCAGCATTCTCTCTGCCTTTACTTAACAAAATCAACCTGAACCAACACAAACCACAAGCAATAATCATGGCTCCTACTCGTGAGCTAGCGATTCAAGTTGCTGCGGAAATCAAAAACCTTGGCCGTGATATCAAAGGTCTTAAAGTTATTGAAATCTACGGTGGTGCTTCAATTGTTGACCAAATGCGTGCTCTAAGCCGCGGTGCTCACATTGTTGTTGGTACTCCAGGTCGTGTTAAAGACTTACTAACTCGTGACCGTCTACACCTAGATGAAGCACACACATTTGTTCTTGATGAAGCAGATGAAATGCTGAAAATGGGCTTCGTAGATGACGTTACTTGGATCCTAGAGCAAGCTCCAGAATCTGCACAACGTGTACTTTTCTCTGCAACTATGCCTCCAATGGTTAAGACTATTGTTGACCGTTACCTACGTAACCCGGCTAAAGTTGACGTTGCTGGTACTAACCACACAGTTGATAAAGTAGCGCAGAACTTCTGGGTTGTTAAAGGCGTAGAAAAAGACGAAGCAATGTCTCGTCTTCTAGAAACTGAAGAAACTGACGCGTCAATCGTATTCGTACGTACTCGTCAAGACACTGAGCGTCTAGCTGATTGGCTATCTGCACGTGGCTTCAAAGCTGCTGCACTGCACGGTGATATTCCTCAGTCTCTACGTGAGCGTACTGTTGATCACATCAAACAAGGTGTTATCGACATCCTAGTTGCAACTGACGTTGTAGCTCGTGGTCTTGATGTTCCACGTATCACTCACGTATTCAACTACGACATCCCATTCGATGTTGAATCTTACATCCACCGTATTGGTCGTACTGGCCGTGCTGGACGTAAAGGTAAAGCGATCCTACTAGTTCGCACTAACCAAATTCGCATGCTTCGCACAATCGAGCGTGTAACTAAGTCTCAAATGGAAGAAATCCAACTTCCTCTACGTGACCAAGTTGCTGCTGCACGTGTTGCTAAGCTTGGCGCTGAACTTGAAACTGAGAAAGAAAGCAAAGCACTAGAAAACTTTGCAGGTCTTATCTCTACTCTTCAAGAGTCTCTAGAAGTTGATGCTGCTACTCTAGCTGCAATGCTTCTTAAGCGTCAGCAAGGTAAGAGCCCACTATTCTACGTTGGCGAAGACCCAATGATCGCTGCTATTGAGCGTGATAAGAACCGTCGCAAAGAGCGTCGTGAAGATCGTGACAACGGCCGTGACGGTGGTGGTCGCAACTTCAATACTCAAGATTGGGATACTTACCAACTACAAGTTGGCCGTGAACAAGGCGTTCAGGTTAAAGACATCGTTGGCGCACTAGCAAACGAACTTGGCCTAACTAAAGGTTCTATCGGTGCTATCAAGCTAGACCAAGGTTCTACTTACGTTCAACTGCCAAAAGCAATGAACTCTGAAACTGCTGGTAAGCTAAGCAAACTTCGCATTCGTCAAAAAGAAGCTGGCGCTGTAGTTGTTGATTTCAATGACTTCCGTGAGCCTCGTCGTGGCGGCGGCGGTCGTGGTGGCAACCGTGGCGGTCGTGATGGTGGCGGCTACCGTGGTAACCGTGAAGGCGGCAACCGCGAAGGTGGTAACCGTGAAGGCGGTCGTGGTGGATACCGTGGCAACCGTGATGGTGCTCGCGATGGTAACTCTGCTGGCGGACGTGATGGCGAACGTCGTTTCGACCGTAATCGTGGTGGCGATCACCGTGGTAACTTCCGTGGCGAACGTGGCCATGGTAACGGCAATGGCGGTGGTAACCGTGGTCGTCGTCCAGAGCGCAACGAAGGTTAATCAACCTGTCGCTTAGACGCTTTAGGTCTAGACACTGAATTTAAAAGCCGAGCGTAATGCTCGGCTTTTTTGTGCCTGCTATTTGAACTTAAGCTTTGGTTGGCTCGATATTCGTAGCTAACTTACTTTAATCAAGCTTCGTTCCTGTAACTATGCTTCGTCCATGAAACTAAGCATCGCGCCTAGAACGAATGTTAGTGCCAAAACTTAGCTGTATCGCGTTCTAAGCCTATACCAAAAGAACGTGCTACAAGATGCTGAAACAAAGAGTGAAGGCTATCTAAGCGTCGTTACAGTGCATCTATTCGTAGAGTTGTGCTCGAAGGCAATCAAAATAAGATCAGATCACTATTCTCAACTTCAGTGAGCTTTTTGATGCAAACACTGAGCAATTGAGAAATCGAGCAAAAAGTTATCGGTAATGATAAGCAGACGAAAGGGAAGGGTGGTTGTTTTTTAAGCGGATTACCTGCATTTGTTCGAGTCGCTTTAATTAACTGAATCAAGTTAAAAATAACGTGAGCACTCGTTTGCGTCACCTGTTCATTAATTTTCTTATTCAACTATTTTTTAATTTCGCTCTCGAAATAAATAATTTAATGACCAAGATCAACTTAATTGTGTTCATTTAGTGATTTTTTCAAAACAAAAGTTGAAAGATTCAAAAATTATTGAATAATGGACTTAACTAAAATTGAAGTAAACACTTCATCCAATTCGTACTGAAACAGGATCCATATCCAATGTCTAATTCGTTTGTTCTGGTTATTAACTCGGGTAGTTCATCCCTAAAATTTGCTGTAATCGATTCTGTTTCTGGTGAAGCAGTATTAAGTGGCCTAGGGGAGTGTTTTGGTCTTGAAGATGCTCGTATGAGCTGGAAATATCAAGGCGAGAAAACTGAAATTGCCATTCAAGGCGAAGATAACCACCACAAAATTGCCATTGGCAAATTGGTTGGCCTGATGGAAGATCTAGGCTTCACTGCTGATATCGTGGCTATCGGTCACCGTATCGTTCACGGTGGTGAGAAGTTCACTCAAACCGTTCGTATTACTGAAGAAGTAACGAACGAAATTGAAAGCCTATCTGACCTAGCTCCACTTCATAACCCTGCAGGTGCTGTCGGCATTCGTGCTGCGATTGAAGCTTTCCCTTCTCTACCTCAATTTGCTGTATTTGATACGGCTTTCCACCAAACAATGCCACAACGTGCATTCACTGGTGCAATCGCAAAAGAGCTATACACAGACTTCGGCGTACGTCGTTACGGTTTCCACGGCACTAGCCACTACTTCGTTAGCCGTGAAGCTGCGAAGATGCTCAACAAGCCAGTGGAAGAGTCTAATTTCATCTCTGTTCACTTGGGTAATGGCGCATCGGTATGTGCGATTAAAGACGGTAACAGTGTTGATACTTCAATGGGCTTCACACCACTTTCAGGCCTAATGATGGGCACACGTTGTGGTGACCTAGACCCAGGCATCATCGAATACCTACTTAAGAAAGGCTGGTCACAAGAGCAAGTATTTAACTCTCTAAACAAGGAGTCTGGCTTCCTTGGCGTGTCTGGTCTTACGAGCGATGCTCGTGGCATCTTAGAAGCAATGGAAGAGGGCCACGAAGGCGCTAAGCTTGCGTTTGAGGTGTTTACTTACCGCGTAGCGAAATACGTTGCTTCTTACCTAGCAACGCTAGATTCTTTAGACGGTATCATCTTCACTGGTGGTATCGGTGAGAACTCTCTACCAATTCGTCGTGAGATCTTAAACAACCTTAAGATTCTAGGTTTCGTTGAAGATGTAGCAGGTAACGAATCTGCTCGCTTTGGTGCTGAAGGGATCATCGCTAAGTCTGAAATGTTAGACGCAGTAGCAATGGTTATCCCAACCAACGAAGAATTCGTGATTGCTCAACAGTCGGTAGAACTTCTGTAATCTGAACTGAAGTCTAAGCAAGAAAAAGACAATCAAAAGCGAGCCCAAGTGGCTCGCTTTTTGTGTCTAGTAAAGATGCGTCTGAATGTTTTAACAAGGCGATCGTGAAACAGTTTTAGAACAGAGCTTAAATTGCGACTCATCGGGTGCTCTGGAAGCGCTAAGGTTATTTAGTCCCTGAGCGGTAGTTTGGATCTGTCCAGCATCGAGGTAACTCTTCCCCTGACATAAACATCAGTTCGGACTTTTTAAACATCTCAGGGTCTTGCTGTTCTTCGCCTGCTTGAAACCGACCTTCGATACTGTCTTGAAATAAGTTGGTTAATTTGGTCATTTCAGTTACATCAACGAGGTCACCGGTTTTTTCTCTTTTAGAAACATTTTACCACACGGCTAAACGGATTGGTGTCGAAAATGAGAGTTATTGGTGGGCAGATCAGTTTGAAAATCTCAGTAATTATCGAGCGCACTATTTAAATACTGGACCTGAGATCTGGCAGCAAACACAGGGGAATATTGATGCTCTAGTTTCAGTGGTGGGGACGGGTGGAACCATTGCCGGAAACTCACACCATCTATCTGAGCAGCAACCCAATCTCGAAACTTGGTTAGTTGACCCAAATGGGTCCGGCATTTATTCGTTTCTACGTAATGGACACTATCAATCAACGGGAAGTTCGTTCACGGAAGGCATAGGGATCATGCGAACGGTTGAAAATTTCAGGCAGGCAAAAATCAATCGTGCCATCACGCTTCCCGATCAGGATTTGGTGACGATATCCCGCCTTGTTGCGGAACATGACGGTATTCTTCTAGGAAGCAGTTCGTCGTTGAACGTAGCAGGTGCGCTATACGCTGCGGCTAGAATGGGGAAAGGGAAAACCATCGTTACATTTAGCTGTGACCTTGCTGAGCGCTCGTATTCGAAGCTGCACAACGAAACGTTTCTGAAAGAAAAAGAGATACAGCTTAATAAAGAAAACCTCTCTCAACTATGGGCTCGTTATCAAGCCGAAGATGGCAGCATGGTCGTCAACGTATAGTCGCTTTAAGTTAGTAACAGCCAGTGGTCTGCCAGCTCTTTCGTTAGCGCTGAACATCCGGTTAGAGCTAAACATCCGTTAGCACCAAATCCGGCACTATTGCTTGTTATTAGGGTAGTGAATCACATTATGAAATACGGCGTTTCCTTCACCGATATTTTTGTAGGCATGGGTCTGGTTGGCATTGAAGCGAACGGCTTGTCCTGCGCGTAACGTATGCCACTCATCATCAAACATCACGGCCATCTCTCCTGAAATGCATAAGATGTGCTCAGTGACGCCTGCGTTATGTGGGGCGGATTCATGCTGGTAATCGGGTGCTAGGGTGAGTTCGAATATTTCAAATCCTAGTGCTTCCTCAAAAGGAAACAACAAACTGACGAAAAAGCCAATGTTGTATTCCTCATGTCTTAGTTCGTTTGCATCTCTGAATAAACTCGTCAGTTCACTGTTTGGGCTAGCCGCGATAAAGCTCGAAAGTGACACCTCGAATCCAGAAGCTATCTGCCAGAGCTTAGCGACTGTCGGGCTGGATTCTCCACGTTCAATTTGTCCTAACATTGCTTTACTCACGCCTGTTGCTTTCGCTGTTTTGTCTAAGCTCCAGCCTTTTTCTTGGCGAAGGCGTTTCAAGTTAACGCCAACTTTAATTTCTGTTTGCATATTTTCTCTACAAGTTTTTACAAATAAGTTGTGCGTTATAGCGCACAGTGCTAGGTTTGGTCTATGGACGTTATAACGCACGCAGGAAGAGATTAACATGACTAAGCTAAAATTTTCTCACGTCAGTACCGGCTTTATCGCTGTTTTCATTGGTTATGCGAGCGCCGCGGCGATTATTTTCCAAGCGGCAATGAGTGCTGGAGCAACTGAAGAGCAAGTGGCGTCATGGTTTTGGGCGTTGGGAATTGGCATGGGCGTAACCACAATACTGCTTTCGTTTCATTACAAGAAGCCTGTGGTTACAGCGTGGTCGACGCCTGGAGCGGCGTTGTTAATCACATCTCTTGAAGGGCTGACAATGAATCAGGCTGTGGCCGTGTTTTTGTTCAGTTCGATGTTGATCACGTTAGTTGGATTGGCGGGGATATTTGAGAAAGTCCTAAAACAGATCCCAACATCGATTGCCTCTGCTATGCTCGCGGGGATTCTATTGCAATTCGGTTTGGGTTTGTTCACGTCGTTAATGGAAGAGGCACAAGTCGTAACGGTCATGCTCGCTGTATTTATTCTGGCGAAAGCGCGGTTAGGAAATTTACTGATCCCAAGCATTTTTATTATCGCACTGGTCATGTGTGTGGGTTTTGGCAAACTCGATGTCAGTCAGGTGACTATGGGATTAACGACCCCGGTGTTCATTACGCCCGATTTTGAGTTCTTTTCGTTGTTCAGTGTCGGAATCCCATTGTTTATAGTGACGATGGCTTCACAGAACTTACCGGGATTTGCGGTTCTAAAAGCGAACGGATACCAAGTCGATTCATCGAAGATCATTACCACCACAGGGGTGACAGGTTTGATTTTCGCGTCGTTTGGTGGCTTTGCGTATAACCTTGCTGCGATTACGGGCGCTATTTGCATGGGCCCGAATGCGGATAGTAATCCAAAGACACGTTATATCGCGGGGATTTGTATGGGCGGGTTTTACTTGTTAGCTGGCGTGATGGGGATGTCATTTGTGTCGCTGTTTAGCGCCGTGCCCTCCGCGATTGTCATTGCGGTTGCTGGCTTAGCGGTGATGCCGACCTTGATGAATTGTTTAGCTGTGTCGATGGAAGACAACCACTATCGAGAGCCTGCGCTGCTTACTTTCTTATTCACTGCTTCTGGTACTAATTTACTGGGAATCGGCAGTGCATTTTGGGGTTTGTGCATCGGGTTGTTTTGTTGCTGGTTACACAATTACAAAGCTAGGTCACGTGGATCAAGCGAGGCTTCGCAAACTTTGCCGTAATCAAACGACTCAAGATTATGATCAGGTTCGCTGTGAATTAGAAACACCAGCAAGTTGTTTGAGTAGTAAGCCCAGTCATACTTGTGACTGGGCTTGCTTACAAAGGAATAAAGCTACTTAACTTCGTATCTCAGTAGCACTTCATTATCGAGAATGACATTTGTCGACCAGATAAAGCTTGCGCCAGCACCACTGAATTTTTCGATAAAGTTCATGTACGCTTTTTTATTGTTCACGCCAATATCGTCTTCTGAATATACCGATGCTTGAGGCCAAGATGTTGAATCGAACTCTTGGTTCATCCAGTTGGTTGGTGTTTCCCAATGAGCGGCGTAGGCATCTTGACCGTGGTCAGTTCCTTCCGTGGTGCAACTTTCAGAAAGACGCTTCCCGTCCACTTCACTCAAACAAGTCAGGTCATAAATCGGTGACGTATAAAAGGTTTGTGCTTGCCATTCTGGTCCTGTCACGGTTCCGTCACTAAAGCTCGCGATAAAGCCACCATCACCAGCGTGGTATGCCTTTCCGCGGTTATCTTCGCTGCCAAGACCTAGGTTTTCTTCCCAATCAATCACTTTCACCGCAATCGTGTAAGGCTTCTTCACCTTAAATTTGACGATGTTTGAGTTAAACGGTGTGAAAGGAACGGTGTCTACCGCGATTAACTTGCCGTTGATATAAAGTTCGAAATAGTTATCGGCAAAAATATAACCTGTTATTTCCTCACCGTCTTGATCAACTATCGCTACAGGTACAGAGCTTTGATCGACTTCGGCTAGGCTGCTTGGTGTGGTGTTTGAGCACTCTTCATAAAGATCAAAGGCTTTTGGCCCTGTTGAAAAGTTGTTTTTGGCTGGAACCGTCCAAACCTTTCCTTCTGAGTCCGTAATTTCCCCGACGCCCGCTACTCTGCTACGTCCGTTTGCACACTCAAAGAGATTCGATTCAACAGTGGTCGCCACACCTTGAGTAATACTCGCTGAGCCTTGGTAATCACTGATGTTGCTGACCGAAGGCGTATCTGATGATGGTGAGCAGCCTGTTGCGAGCAAAGCAACCGATGAAAGGGCAAGGGCTTGATATTTTGTGATGATCATTGATTGGGTATCCGAAACGGGTGATTTAAATAAGCGTGGTTCAAAATAAGCCAAGTGCAAGTAAGTTAATTGAAAACAAAGCTATTTCAAACAAATCCGAGCTAAGTAGCTAAGTAAGCCGTGAACTCATAGCTAATAGCTAATAGCTAATAGCTAATAGCTGAAGCGACGAAACTAAGCAAGAGCCAAAATATTTGTGAGGTGCCACGCTTGTTATCTGATAAGGCATATATTACCCGTACAAATGTAAACAATCGTAAAGCTGAGTAAGCATGGGTAAAACAGAGCTTTTATCGGATGATCACATCAGCTTGCGCGGCGCTGGTAAAAATACTCAGCACGAAGCGGTTTCAGGTTGTGATTGAGATAGTATTTTGCTACAAAACGCGCATAATCTCGCTATACAACATTTAAAGAAGAATTAACCTATGACTACCTTTCAATACTACTTTCACCAACTGCCTTGCTTCGACTGTAAAAAAACGACAGTAAGTACTGATCTTGGTTGGTTAACGCCTGCGATGAAAGACGATGCTATCGCACAAGTGACAGCGACACTTGCACAAGGCGAGGTTACTCCTGATCTTTCAGCAGACGTGGTTTGTACTAAAGATGAAGCGCGTGAGTATTTACTGCTTAACTTCTTTGGTTATTCAGAAGAAGAATTAGAAAGCGGAATCGAAGCGGATGATGAAAAAGAAGTGGCAGACGAAATCGCAGAGCTACTTGAAGAAGGTAAAGACACCATCACCTTCGAACATGAGATTGCTCTTCAGTGCTGCGCAGACTGCGATGTTGAAGACGAGTCAAACTAAGCTTTTGTATTAAGAGTATTAAACTAAGTACTCTTATTAAGGTTCATCATGCAGCTATGATGTTCTAATGATGAAAGGCGTTAGCGAATTGAAGTTCGCTAACGCCTTTTTTGTCTCTCTGCTTCTTATCTTTAATCGGCATTCACTCTTAAGATGTTGTGCTTCCTATAATGCCTTGTTTGCTCAGTTGCGAAAGGATCTCCGCAGTTTTATCGCGGAATAGATCTCTCAGTAGTCGCACAGTAGGGGTGATGGATTGACGACTTGGACACACTAACCAGAGCTCGGTAGGGGTCGGCTTAAATTCAGGCATAACTTTAACCACTTCGCCTGAAAGCAGGTGAGGAGACATGTCTAGACAAGATTTTATTGCCACCCCTTTACCTGCGATACACCAACGTCTTACAAGGTCTGCGTCGTTCGAAGCGCGATTTCCTTTTAGTTTCACTTTATGATCTTGAGTACCATCGTTAAACACCCACTCGTCTTGCAACATGTCATGGAGTTGGTAAAGCAAACCATTGTGCTGAGCTAAGTCACTCGGGTGTTTTGGTGTGCCCATTTCAGCCAAGTATTCAGGAGCCGCACACAATATCCTCGGCACATCGCATATCTTGAAACCATACATGTTCGCATCGGTCGGAGAGCCGTAACGCAGCGCCATATCGACGGAATCTCGGTAGAAGTCGATATTGCTATCGCTGATGCTAGTGCGAAGCGTCGCCTTTGGGTATTCAAGCAAGAACTCATCTAACCAAGGTGTGATTAGGTTGCGTCCTAGATCTGATGAAAGCGCTATGCGAATTTCACCGTCAAGAATACCAAGCTCTTCGCGCATGTTGAGCTTCGCTTGCTCCAACATCTTTAAGGCTTGTTCGCATTCCGGTAAATAACGCTCGCCAGCTGAAGAGAGCCTTAGGTGGCGCGTGGTTCTTACAAATAACTCCGCACCTAGTGCCGCTTCAACACGTTTTACCGCTGCACTTGCTGTGGCAGTGCGCATATCAAGGTTGGTGGCTGCAGCGGTGATACTGCGAAACTCCGCCACTTTCAAAATGACCTGTAAATCTTCAAGAAGCATGTTATCTACCTGTATTGAATTATGTTCTAAACATGGCGTTGGGATATTTCCCCATCACAATCTGCAAATGGGTTATCTCTACTTATCGCTTCTAAGTTAGCTTCAAATACTTAATTGTCAAAACTAATTTGATAATAATTCAAATATGAGGCTGTTTTTCATTAGTAATTTTCTCACTATCATTTCCCCATATCGACAACGTAGCGCAGTACACATCGTATGGACGAAACCTACGATCTAGGGGGATAAGATGACTAAGAAAATCACAATGGGTGTAACGGATTTGTCGTTCCACCGTACGACCGCATCATTGGTTGCCAATGTATTGAAATCCATGGGTTTTGAGGTAGAGCGTATTTTCTCTCCACATCAGGAGAACTTTGAAAAGCTGAAAGCAGGCCAAGTGGATATGCTTTCTTCTGCGTGGTTGCCATCAAGTCACGGTATCTACAAAGCGGGCGTTGAAGAAGTTGAGCCACTTATCGAGCTTGGGCTTCATTATGAACCTTATGCTTTATGGGGCGTACCAGACTATGTGCCTGAAGCGGCGGTTTCTGAAGTCTCTGATTTATTAAAAGCTGAAGTGATCGAGAAAATGAACTCGACCATCCAAGGTATCAACCCCGGCGCTGGCATCACACGCTTCTCTATCCAGATGATGAAAGACTATGGCCTGAGCGATGCCGGCTACGAGTTCTTTCCTGGCAGTGAAGACGATTGTTTCAGTGCATTTGAAAGTGCGGTCGCAAACAAAGAGTGGATGGTAGTGCCACTGTGGAAACCTCAGTTTTTGCACTATCGTTACGATATTCGTGAGCTCAAAGAGCCAAAAGGCTTACTCGGAATTGTTGATAGAGCGGTACTTCTTTTAAGAGATGACAAGAAGCATCTGTTCAGCGAGCAACAGATTCAGAAGTTGGATTCCCTACGTTTCTCGAACGACATCATCGCAGAGCTGGATTACAAAGTTTGCCGTGAAGGTAAACCACAAGATCAAGTAACACATGATTGGTTGATTGAGAAAGGCCTTATTTAACCTCTAAGCCGTTGGCAATGCAGTTAGATGTCTGCATTACCCAGATAGCGGTAACACCATTATCAAAAAATATTTGAGAATCATTCAAATATTAGGCGGTTTATCTAGAGTGAGAATTGACTAAGATTAACTCGTCTAATTCAAGGAGAAAGCACAATGTCAGTACCATCAAAAATGAAAGCTATCGGATTTACTCAATCACTTGCGATTACAGAGCAACACAGTTTATTTGAGTTTGAAACGAGTCTGCCAGAACTAAAAAATAATGACTTGCTGGTAAAAGTGAGCGCGACTTCTATTAACCCTGCTGACGCAAAAATTCGTATTCGTAATGCCAAAGACAAAACTCTTGAGCAGCCAAAAGTGCTGGGCTATGACGCAGTCGGCGAAGTTGTTGGCAAAGGTGCTGACGTTGAAGGCTTCGAAGTCGGTGACCGTGTGTACTATGCGGGTGACGTAACACGTATGGGTGCTAACGCAGAATTCCAAGCTGTGGACTACCGTATTACCGCTAAAGCGCCTAAGAGCCTTTCTGATGAAGCTGCAGCCGTTATGCCACTAGCAACACTAACTGCATGGGAAGCGTTGTTTGACCGCCTGCGTGTTCGTCCTGAAGAGAAAAAGTCTATCCTGATCATTGGTGGAGCGGGCGGCGTTGGTTCAATTACGATTCAACTGGCTAAGCAACTGACCAACCTAAATGTTATCGCAACAGCTTCAAGACCTGAAACTGAGCAGTGGGTAAGAGATATGGGAGCGGACTATGTGGTGAACCACCGTAACCTTGTTGAGTCTGTCCGAGAGCAAGGCATTCAACATGTCGACTACATCTTCAATGTTGCTGATACAAAAGGGCACTGGGATGCGATGGTTGAGTTGATCGCACCGCAAGGCATGATCAGTTCGATTGTTGAATTTGACGGTGGAATTGACTTATCAGCGCTGCAAGGAAAATCAGCAGGCTTTGTTTGGGAGCTGATGTTCACGCGTTCATTGTTTAACACCGAAGATATCCAGAAGCAGCAAGACATCCTATTCCAAGCCGCGAATCTGATTGATTCGGGCCGTATTAAAACGACTTTAACCACGACCCTAAATGGCTTTAGTGTGGATACAATCAAAGATGCACACCAACGCATTGAGAGCAGTGCCTCGATTGGTAAAACTGCCATCAAATACTAATTGCTGATGTTTTAATCCGTCGTTGTTTTGAGTCGTTGACGGTTTAAATAGAAGAAGCCCCTGATATCTGATTGCTAGTCAAAAGGTTTCAGGGGCTTTTGTTTGTTTTCAGTTTAGTCAGCTTCTGGTGATGTGATAGGTTTCGATGTTCTGAAGTGAAGCTGTATTAGGTCTAGCTCAAAAGACGAGGGCTGTTTGTCTGCAATCAAAAAGCCGATTTGTTTGATGTCTCGTGACTTAAGTTCCGGCGCATCGCTCAGTAGCCGACCTCTGAACACCGCTTGAAAATCGTTGAATTGGAACGCCTTGCTAAACTGTTCTCCCTTTATCGTATCGAAATCGTGTTTGTATTGAATTCGATTGCCGTCCTTCGATGTTGTGAACCTCAGTTGGTAAGTGCGACCATCACCAACGAATACTAGCTCTGCACTGTCTATTTCATGGGCAGGTGATTCAATGGAGCGCTTTACAGAACTGAAACCACCATTATTTTCTAACGATAGCTCGCCCCTAAATCGACTCATATCATCAAGATAAATGAGCTCGCCTGTAGAGATGCCACCCATTACATCGTCGTTGGTCGCTGTCCAATTCTTGTGTTCGTTCGGTTGTATAAAATCAATCATACCTATGCCTGCTACAGATACTTGAGACCATAAAAAGGAGAGGCTGAGTACTAGCCAAAAAGGGTGTCTTCGCTTAAGCAATGAAGCCGTTTCGTTCATGATTGTCTCCGTTAGCCGTTAGTCTGTTCGCGTTTTATGGAGAAGGTTCAATGGCAAGCATACCCATACAATGCTCAATAAATTCAGAGTAATTTGAAGCGTTGTCGTACTCAATTTTTAGCGAACCGTGAAACATCAGCGTCACCGTGACGTCTTTATAGCTTAGCCAACAGGTGTAACCGTCGTAATCATGCCAAGCCGTCATTTCGCCAGCTAGATATTTGTTGTCCCGTTGCTCACCGGAAGAGCGAATAAACTCAAATACTCTGAGAAATTCAATAATGGTGATTCTGTTGTCCATGTGTTACTCCCGCTGCGTCATCTTTGAGAATAGGCTGATCTTTGGTGTTTAGATTGCCTACGTCTTTCTTTCATATCCTTACGGCTTACCTCTGTGCCCCGATCACTGAAAGGGTCTTACCTTCTCGATAAACCGCTGTTTTCTAATATTTCATCATCATTCCATACATCTGTTCAATCCAGAGCGAAGCGTGCGTAACAAACTCGAATAACAACGTTAACCCTCAAGATAAAGACGAGCTTAATTTGCGTTTATGGTGGTTAATTAAAATTAGAGTCGATAGGATAAATAGCATCGGAGCCTTGTTATTGGCTAAAATGGAATCTACAGAAAGTGCGTGTCAACATGATAGAAAAACTGAAAAAGGAATGGTTTCTTGTAGGGATGGTGGTGGCTATGGTCGTTGCTGTTTTTACGCCGGATTGGGGCAAATCGGGTGGGGTACTTCATCTCGATACGGTGACTGTTCTCGGCATCGCTTTGGTGTTTTTCTTACACGGTTTGGGTTTGTCTCCCAAAGCCATTCTTGAGGGGCTTTCGAATTGGAAGCTGCATGTTTTTGTACAAAGCGCGACATTCTTAGTTTACCCACTGCTTTGGGTGATATTCGGGCAAGGCTTTGTCGCTTATATGCCAGCAGCTCTGGCCTTTGGTTTCTGTTACCTCTTCGTATTACCGAGTACGATTTCGTCTTCGGTCGCGATGACGGTGATTGGAAAAGGAAACCTACCGGGTGCGATATTCAATGCATCACTTTCTAGTATTTTAGGCGTGTTCATTACGCCTCTACTGATCCAACTCTTTATGGGGTTGGAAGGTGCAGAGCTAAACCTGATGGAATCGGTGATCTCTATATCTAAAATGCTGCTATTGCCAATGATTGTCGGCCAGTTGATGCGCCCGTTACTTTTTGAATGGACTCAGAAGCACAAGTCAGTGGTCAATAAGTTAGATAAATACGTGATACTTCTGATCGTCTACAGTGCTTTCTGTGACTCTATTGAACACGGTATTTGGAGCGACTTTTCACCAATGCTGTTGTTGCTGTCAGCGGTGATTTGTTTAGTGGTATTGATGGTGATGGTACACGGCATTCAATGGAGTGCCCGAAAGGTTGGATTCAATCATCAAGATGAAGTCGCGGCAGTATTCTGTGGTACTAAGAAGACCTTAGCGGCAGGTATTCCTATGGCTAAGGTGATCTTTGCTCACAACCCTAATCTAGGGATGATATTACTACCAATCATGCTTTATCACCCGATTCAGATCTTTTACTGTGCAGTGCTAGCCAACCGTTACGCCAAGGTTGATACACAATCTAGTTAAACTTGTTTGTTGTTACAAGCACAACAGAAAAACGCCTTTCACTTCGCTGTGAAAGGCGTTTGTATTTGAATCTACTTCACTTTAATTAGAGTGCTTGAATCTGTATGAGCAAATGCGTTGTCGTAGATCTCTAAGCCTGTTGTTTGAGAGTACGTCAGCGTATCGTCTGAAATGCTAATGTTCATCGTGAAGCCCGTGGTGGTTGCGTTGTCCGTCATGTATTCGGACTCAGCGATGCCACGCTTAGACGCAACTAACGTCATTGTATCGCCAGCAGGGCCTTCTGCGGTGACACATGTGGTGCGTGGTACGCAGTAAGAGTTGTAGACGACCTGATTTTTTTGGTCGTAGATGAAGTAGCCACGTTGATCGTGGAACTTAGAGTCGTCGGCCTTTCTGAATACTTCTTGTTTGTAGTACAGAGCAACCAGATATTGATCGCTGGCATTGGTTGCATCTGCCGCAACCTCAAACGTCATTACTTCATAGAATGGTGTAACCGCGGGACCACCTGTACCCACTTCTGTGCCTTCTTGGCCTGGAGAAATATCAACGCCGCCAGTTTCGACTGATTTCCATGTGCCGACTAACTTTGCGAGTGGACCAAAATCTATACCATTGATTGTGTTGTGGTCGGCTACTGCTGGAGCCGAGATTACCGCTGCGATACCAAGTGCTAATAATTTTTTCACTTTAACTTCCTTTTTATTAATTATCTGACCCCAATAAAAATAAGGTTATTGTGAAACTAGTTTATTAACCCAGATCAGTGTTGTTGGCTAATATGAAATCGAATTGTAACTTGATGTATCAGTCAATAAGGGGATATTAATGTGTGTGTATATTGAGCAAGAAGCAGTTGTTGGGTCGTCTTATCTCAGTGATACACCATGGGTTTGCTAACTCTTGTGGTTGAGTTGAGTCACATTGGATTAGGTCGTCTAAACTTAAAGCTTGTATCGCATCAAATACGACAATTTGGGCTCTAAAGACGTTCTCGAAATAAATGCAAATTAGTGCTTTACCTCAACTTAACTTGAGGTATTAGGATATGCAACGTTGCTTACGAGAATACTTTAAGGAGAGAAGAATGATCCAACTTGAACATGTGAATTTAGTGGTAAAAGATATCCCAGAAATGCTGGCTTTCTATAAAGCGGCGTTCCCTCATTGGTATGTCCGTGATGAGGGAAAAGGGGAGTGGTCAGGTAAGCCACGTAACTGGCTGCATTTTGGCGACGAGTACCAATACATAGCAATAAGTGATCACGGTGAAGGTGAAAATAGAGATTTGGCTGGGCATTCTGTTGGTCTCGCACACTTCGCTTATGTGACCAATAATATCGAAAGTGTCACTCAACGCCTTGTTGATGCGGGCTTTCCAATTGCCAAACCCGGTGCCGAAGAACCTTATCGAAAAAATGTCTACTTTGTGGATCCGGCAGGCTTTGAAATCGAGTTCGTTGAATACCTAAGTGATGACCCTAAGTTACGAAATGCCACGAGTTAGTTACGTAATACGCCGCTTTGTTAAAGTTGGTTAGCTGAATGAAAGCGCGCTAGAGAGCATTTATAGAAAAGGGCATTGTGGAATAATCCGCAATGCCCTTTTTAGATTCTATTTATCAGCTGATATTGAGTGGGTTACTTATTTAGCCTTGAACGGCACCAATAGCTGTTTACCAAACACGTTAATGAGTGCACCAGTGACAATCAGGCCACCACCTAGATAAGTCCAAACCGATGGAATCTCATTGAAGATCCACACACCTAATAGCGCTGAGAAGACGATCTGCACGTATGAGTAAGCTGAAGCTTTACCTGCTGCCTGGGTTTGCATTGCTTTGGTTAAACCGTATTGTCCTATTTGTGTGAAAATCCCGACGAGCACAAGCATCATGGTTAGGAATAGGCTAGGCCATACAAAGTCGTTCCAGATAAGAGCTGTTGAGATTGGTAGCGCAACCAATGGGAAGTAGAAGATGATGACTGAGCTATCTTCCGTTTGGCTAAGTTTTCTCACAATCACATAAGCAATTGAGCTACCAAATGCGCCACATAACGCCACCATAATGCTAAATAGCGGTAACTCGCTGCTCGCGCCACTGTTCATACTTGGTTGTACCATCACTAATAGCCCAGCTAGGCAGAACGCAATGCAGATCATGGTCGATTTTTGGACGCGTTCTTTCAGAAATAACACGCCAAGTAGGGCGGTAAATACAGGATGAACGTATTGTAGAATGGTCGCTTCGGCTAATGGCAAAGTGGTCACAGCGTAGTAAACACACATCAAGGCTGCTGTACCAACTGCGCCTCGAACAAACAACAAAGGTTTGTTATTTCCCCAGATCGAAATGCCTTTTCGCTTAACGTCGATATAACTGATGATCAAAGACACCAAAGCCCTTGCTGCAACAATTTCGAATACAGGAATGCCATAATTGCTGATGTATTTCACACAAGCTGACATCAGTGCGAATCCAAAAGCGGAGAGGATCATGAATCGAACCCCAACAGGGATTTGTGAAAAAGAGAAAGAAGACATAAAAATATCAATCGGTTGAGGGAACAGGAATCATAACTTAGTTTAGAAGAGCCGACCAAAGTCTTTGTCCTGTTCTATTACACCAAACCATTGATATTGCTGTGCGAGTACTTTCAGCAACTCGATCTCTTTTGTTGTCTCTTCTCTAAGCCATTCAATAAGGTCGTTGATGATAGGCGTGTGACTACGCTGGTGCATGAAGTAAGTCCAAGCACTGTGTTGGATTTTTGCATTTCTAGGGCAGTACAAGAAGCCTCGTTGGAGATCTTGTTGAACTAACAACAGATCCGTGACCGTAACCCCTTCACCGGATAGACAGGCACTGAGCGCCATATCTAAAGACAAGAAGCTGGTATTTCTGACAGGTTTCTTTGGTGGGAATTCAACATCGGCCAGCCACACTTTCCAGTCGTGATGATCTAAGGTTGGATGCAGCCTTGGCAAGGTTAAGATTGAATCAAGGTCGGTGTCTTTGGTGGTTAAACTAGTAGAGCAAACCGGCGCCATGAACTCTTCACGCAAGAAGGTAATGTCAGGTGCCTTGTCATAGCGTTTTTTGAAACGCGTGTGGAAGATCAGTAGATCATACTCACTACTATTAATCGATTCGTCTTCCTCAATCACAGGAACAATGACGATCTCATGATCTTGATAACGCTCGTTTAATTCCCGAACTTTGGAGATCAATACTCGCGTCGCGAAACTCAGAGTCGCTTTGATCACGATACGCTTCTGCTTGGGCTCACTCCAAGAGGTGATAACAGCTTCGATATTACCGTAGCTTGCTCGCAAAGCCACATACAAATCATGACCTTGTACCGTTAATTCTATGGCTCGATGCTTACGAATAACCAGTGATGCGTTTAACTCATCTTCAAGCTGTTTGATCTGTCGGCTGATCGCACTTTGTGTCACATGCAGCTCTTCGGCAGCCAGAGTAAAGCTCATCAGCCTTGCGGCAGCTTCAAAGGCTTTTAAGCCATTATGTGATGATGGCAAGCTAGAATATGGGGTCATAATTCGTTCGCATGAGTTTATGGAATGTTAGAGTCGCAAATTTATCAATTGAACGCTAGCCTCATCGATCGTATTTTGGGCGAAATTACCTGAGGCGCTCATGAAAAAAATACTCACTCTTGCATTCCCTTTGATCATTTCACAGCTGATCTCTATGGCTTTAGTCCTTACTGATGTTTGGATGATGTCGCGTATCAGTGTGTCAGCCCTTGCGGCTGGTGGCTTAGGTGCCTCAATCTACTTTTTCATCTTCATTATTGCGAGCAGCACCGTGGGTTGTGTCGCGAATTTGATTGCGATCGCTTATGGTCAGCGAGTAGCTCGCCCTGAGTTTGGTAATACTCAAATTAGATTGGCGGTGAAAGGCGCAACCATGTTGGCATTCGTGCTCAGCGTGACCTTAATGGCCAGCTTCTGGTTTGCTCCGTTGGTATTAGAAGCAGCCAAACAGCCACCAGAAGTGATCACTTTAGCCATGGAATATGTCCATGCTTTGAAGTGGGTAATGTTGCCTTCGCTTATCTTGTTGGTACTTCGTGGCTTAACCAGTGCGTTTGGCAACGTGCGCTCCATTCTTGTGATGTCGATTATCACCGTAATTCTGAATGTGCCAGTGAGCTACTTTCTCACCTTCCAATTAGACATGGGCTTAACAGGTTTAGGGCTTGGTACGGCTATCGCGGCATTTATCGTGATGGTTGGATATACGGTTTGGGTATTTAAGCGTGACGAGTTTAAGCAGTTCGCCCCTTGGCTAAATACAGAAGAGTATTCAATCAAGTTGATGAGCCCGCTTTTAATGATGGGTTTACCTATCGGCTTGGCAGCATTACTTGAGCATGGCCTTATTTACGGCGGCACCTTGATGGCGGGCACGATCAGTATTGCTTCGTTAGCCTTGCACCAAATCCTTCTGCAATGCTTAAGCTTTACTTGGAACTTCAATTTCGGCTTCTCACAAGCTGCGGCGATTTTAGTAGGTCGTGATTTCGGTGCGGGTAACTACGAAGGAATAAAAAGAACCTCGATTCAAAGCTTCATATTGGTGTCGGTGTTGAGTGTGGCGTTGTCGGCCGTGTTCATTATATGGCCTGAGATGATCGCTTCTATCTTCAAGTTAGACGATGGCACGGGTGCTATGACTTCACTACTGGCTTCTGTGATTTGGGTCGTTGCTTTGTGCTTTATTGTTGATGCTTGGCAGCTACTGGCGATTAACCTGCTAAGAGGCATGAAGATTGTCTCTATGCCAACCGTGATGACAGCCATCGGTTACTGGGTATTTGGCTTGCCTGCGGCTTGGTATTTGATGCCTAAGTTCGAATTGGCAGGGATTTGGGGCGGAATCGGTGTTGGCTTAGGCGTGACAGGTATTCTGCTGCTTATCCAATTGATGCGTGTCATTCAAAAGAACAACCAATCTCCAGATTTGTCGAATCATGCTTATACGTGATTTGCTTGTGATGCTCGCCTTTACCATGGAACCTTGAACGATAAACGTTGTATTGCTGACCGAGAACTATCAATTACCAACAATGACCTATAAGCCCTGAATTGCGTACTTCGTAATTTAGACCTTGGTCTTACAGAAACCGAGCTAAAAGGTGACTAGAATGATTTGAGTTGCTCACCGTTTTATCAAGGAATACACAAATGGAAGTTGGATTGTTCTGGGCTGAAAAAGGAATGTTAGTGCTTGGCGCACTGTTTGTTTTGACGAGCATGATGCAGTACGGAAGACGCAGTAGCGATTGGAAAGGCGTGATTACGATGTTCTACAAGCGCATCCCAATGAACATCGCCGAATACAAATGGTATCGCCTGGGGATCGCGTTGTTGGTATTTGCTGTGATCATACGTTTCGCATTACTGATTTTATGGCCTTCATATCAGTTCTAGTTCTCTTGCATTAGCTTTGTTGGATAGCTCTCTATCATGGCTACATAAAGCCGTTCAATGAATGAGTCAGTCGAGCCTTAATAAACCCGCTTGTTAAGGCTGCTGTTAAATATAATAGTGCTATTACTCAACAGCAAGGATTGGCTATTACCTTTGTAGCATATTGTTTTTCATGAAGAATAATGCGAAATAATAGCTTACCCACCTGTTTCATCATTCTTACTAATAATCTGCACATAAATCCATTCACCCCGTACCTGATACCATAATGTTCTGTTACACTCGGTCGAATTAGCTTTAATTTGTCAGTGGTGCATTTATGTCGTTCCCAGTTCTTATATGTGATGATTCTGCGTTAGCAAGGAAGCAGATGGCTCGATCACTGCCTAGTTCTCTAAATGCAGATATAACTTTTGCTGTTCATGGGCTTAATGCACTTGAAGAGCTCGCTAAAAACCAATTCAAATTGATGTTCCTCGACCTAACCATGCCGGAATTAGACGGCTATGGCACATTGGAAGAGATGCAACGTTTAGGCGATACCACGCCAGTTGTCGTTGTTTCTGGTGACATACAACCAAAAGCACAACAGAAGGTGCTGGATCTTGGCGCCAAAGCATTTTTGCAAAAGCCGATTGATAAAGAAGCGTTAAAAGCGATTCTACGTGAGCATGTTGAGCCACCAAAACAGCCTCAACTTATTACGCCAGCACCGCTAGAGCTACCGATTCTGCGCCGACGTGACATCTATATGGAAGTTGCGAACGTTGCGATAGGTCGAGCAGCCGATGCATTGGCGCGCCATTTTAATGTATTCGTTCACTTACCATTACCGAACGTTAACATCTTCGAAGTGAGTGAATTGCACATGGCACTTCGTGACCTAGCGGATAACGACCAAGTGTCGGGTGTTTGCCAAGGCTTCAGTGGAGAAGGCATTGCAGGTGAAGCGCTAGTTTTGTTGAGTGATTCCAGTGTGAGCGATCTTAAGAAGCTCATGAAGGTGCCAACAGAAAGCGAGCAGCTAGAAGAATTAGAGTTGTTGATGGATGTATCGAACATCTTAGTCGGCTCTTTCTTGAATGGGTTAGGGGAGCAATCAGAAGTTCGTTTCTTCCAGAGCTCTCCTGTGCTGCTAGGTCAACACATCTCGATTGATTCGGTGATTGAAAATACCAGCGGCTCATTTAAAAAGACCATGACGTTCGAAGTCAGCTACAACATAGACGGCACGTCCATCCGTTGTGACCTTCTGTTTATGTTTGTTGACGAGTCTCTGCCTCTTCTAGACAACAAATTGGCCTACCTAATGGAGGAGTTTTAATATGCTGAATCTTCCTGCTGAATTTGAACAGTTCCACTGGATGGTGGACATGGTTCAAAACGTCGATATGGGGCTGGTGGTCATCAATCGTGATTTTGAGGTGCAAGTGTGGAATGGTTTCATGACGCACCATAGCGGTAAGCAATCGCACGATGCGATTGGTAAATCGATCTTTGAACTGTTCCCTGAAATCCCAGAAGAGTGGTTTAGGCTTAAAACAAAACCGGTTTATGACCTAGGCTGCCGTAGCTTCATAACGTGGCAACAAAGGCCTTATCTGTTTAAGTGCCGCAACGTGAGGCCAGTAACTCAGCAAGCCGACTTTATGTATCAGAACGTCACGCTTAACCCGATGCGTTCTCCAACTGGGCAAGTGACATCCTTGTTCTTGTCGATTCAAGATGCGACTGCTGAAGCTCTGATGTCTCAGAAAAAGGCTTAGCGTACCTTAAGGTGAAAATTGAATCGCCTTAGAAGAGCACTCTGAAAACTAAATAAAAATGGCCAAGGTTAATCCCCTTGGCCATTTTTGTATCTGATTCTGTAGTAGTGATTTCAAATTAACGAAGGCGTTCTGCGTTCGTTAACTTTAGTCGAGCTGTTGTTAGGCTCTATCAACAGCGGCTTGTATCCGATGGATTTTCATAAATAAGCATATCTAACCTGCCATATTTTGTGGACTTTACCCCCGTTCATCCAAGTTTCGAACGTGCTAATCGATCTTGTCTTTGTACTTTATAAATTTCAGGGCTGATGAAAGAGGGCTGAGATCGGCACTCGAAGCGAAAAAAGTGAAATTATTTAAGAAAAAACGCATTTTTTGATTCAAGAAAAGTGTGATTTTTATGTGATTAAAGGGCACTTTTTTCACAAATTTGCCTTATCGAAGATTTTTTCGCCGAATTTACAAGGGAAACGTTTGCGCAATAAACCGACAGCGTTTGCGTGAATATGTTGTTAAGTTATTAATTACTATGAATTTAGTAGGAAGTGACGGGCGGGAAGCTTTTACCAGATATGGAATCTTTGAGAGGATAGCACAAAAAAAAATGAAATATCAGACTTGCTGTTAGTAAATCACAGCCTATAATGCTGAAAACCGGAGCGTCTGCCAACGCTCCGGTTTTTTTGTGTCCGAAACTCAGTAAAGCGTCTGCCAACGCTTACCGAAAACGCACGACACGTAATATGATTACAGGACAAATTATCATGCGTATCGAACAAGAACTTAAGTTAGGCTTCAAAGATGTATTATTCCGCCCAAAGCGTTCTACTCTTAAAAGTCGTTCTCAAGTTGAATTAACCCGCGAGTTTACATTCAAGCATAGCGGTCGTCAATGGTCTGGTGTACCAGTAATCGCAGCGAACATGGATTCGGTAGCAAGTTTCGAAATGGCAGCGGCTCTAGCAGAGCACGGTGTAATGACTGCAGTACACAAGCACTACACAGTAGAGCAGTGGGCTGAGTTCGCAAAAACAGCAGACAAGAAAACGCTGAACAACGTATTTGTTTCAACAGGTACATCTGAAGCTGAGTTTGAGAAAACTAAGCAAATCATGGCGCTTAGCGACGAATTCGTATTTATCTGTATTGATATCGCTAACGGCTACTCAGAGCACCTAGTTGAGTACGTGCAAAAAGTACGTGCAGAATTCCCGAACAAAGTTATCTCTGCGGGTAACGTTGTAACGGGTGACATGGTTGAAGAGCTAATCTTAGCGGGCGCAGACATCGTTAAGGTTGGTATCGGCCCTGGTTCTGTTTGTACTACTCGTGTTAAAACAGGTGTAGGTTACCCTCAACTTTCTGCAATCATCGAGTGTGGCGACGCAGCACACGGCCTTGGCGGTATGATCATCGGTGACGGTGGCTGTTCATGTGCGGGTGATGTATCTAAAGCGTTTGGCGGCGGTGCTGACTTCGTAATGCTAGGCGGCATGCTAGCAGGTCACTCTGAGTCGGGCGGTGAAGTAGTAGAGCAAGACGGTAAGCAATTCATGAAGTTCTACGGCATGTCTTCACAGTCGGCTATGGACAAGCACTCAGGTGGTGTTGCTAAGTACCGTGCTGCTGAAGGTAAAACTGTTTTACTTCCGTTCCGTGGCTCTGTTCACAACACAATTTCTGACATCCTTGGTGGTGTACGTTCAACTTGTACATACGTAGGCGCAGCAAAGCTTAAAGAGCTAACTAAGCGTACAACTTTCATTCGTGTACAAGAACAAGAAAACAACGTATTCGGTAAAGAGTAATCTGAACGGATTCGAATAGTTTGAAAATCAAGAGCCGCTAAAGCGGCTCTTTTTTTACGTGAAATTGATAAAATCAATGTCATTAAACCTGCGCGCTAATAATCTGTCTAATTTTCAGAAGACGCTGGATTTAGAATGTGACTAACAGATTTAATGATCGCAGGAACTATGATGGTTATTAGTACTAACGTGAATAATGATGCCTCAAACCAGTGCCAACCTAATATACTTGTAGTATAAAAGTAAGCGCCTAAAGAGAGTGGCAGCGTCAAATTAAACACGATTAAGACGATTAACGCAGCTCCTGCCCATACCATACCAAACTGATTCTCAAGTCCTGAAAAACCTATAGACAGATAGCACGTACCAGATATTGTAACAAGTAAAGCACTAAGGCAGCCTGATCTCATTTTGTTGCCTAGAATATTAACGAAAAAAGCAAAACTATCAGAACGCCTAATTATTTGAATTAGCATTCAAAAATTAATATTACTTTCAAATGCTATTAGTCTTTGTAAAACTCATTTATCGTCTCTTTAGTTGATTGTCACATGATTGTTTTTTCATTTGGTATCTTGAAAATAAGTTTATGCTTTGTAGTCGAAGTTTAATTCATGCCTCATAGACAGAACCTTAAGCACTAAGCTCAGCGTAAATTCCGTCTAACGTAATGTTTTCTTTAGACTTCCTCTGCGCGGACTTTTGAGCGTTCCTTGATATAT
>NZ_VTXG01000027.1:0-62621 GCF_013114515.1 Vibrio sp. AIC-3
ATATATCAAGGAACGCTCAAAAGTCCGCGCAGAGGAAGTCTAAAGAAAACATTACGTTAGACGGAATTTACGCTGAGCTTAGTGCTTAAGGTTCTGTCTATGAGATACGAATAAGTTATACAAACTAAAAAGCCGAGCATTGATTATGCTCGGCTTTACTAATATTAAGTGGATTGGTTTAGACTAAAACGCGTAACGCATACCGAGCTGTAGCTCATCTTCGTCGTTATCGCCTTGCCCACCTTCGCCCTCGTCTAACATGTTAAACTTATAACTACCAAAGAAGGCCACATCGCCAATATAACGTGCGTATTCTAGACCGATAAAGTTAATGTCGTAATCTGCAATATCGTCAGCTTCAAAGTAGCTGTAGGTCAGGTTGACGGTGTTGGCACCAAACGAGTATCCCAAGTAAGCATCGGCAGAATCGTAGTCTGAATCTTTTACGCCTAGACCTGAAATACTACCAAATTGATAGAGTGCGGCGAACCAAACCCCCTGATCGTTGGTGTACTTAACCGCACCAATATAGGCATCAGAAGTTTCTGTATCTGTCCCAACGCCATAGGTTTCATCACTTGACGCATAACCGACGCCAATATCTAACCCAATCGAAGTGCTGCCGGCGACAACTGCACCGAAGCCGTCACTTTGTGCTGATTCACTATCTGAATTGAAATTGCCATCAATTTGAAAGGTGATGTTGTCGCTTGTCAGTTCATAACGTAAAACATTTTTTGCTCGATCAGCAGTCGACACCGTGTATTCATTGATATAGCCGCTGAAGGTTTCAGCCATATCCGTCCAATCGGTTAAGTAGGTAACGGCATTATTTTGGTGGCCATAATAGACGTTACCGTGATTGGTTTGAACACCCGTATATAAGAATCGAGTGTTAATGCCGATATCATCTGATGCGCCATCTTCAGACTCTGTTAGTTCGAA
Source organism: Vibrio sp. AIC-3 (assembly GCF_013114515.1). Classification (NCBI taxonomy): domain Bacteria; kingdom Pseudomonadati; phylum Pseudomonadota; class Gammaproteobacteria; order Vibrionales; family Vibrionaceae; genus Vibrio; species Vibrio sp. AIC-3. The sequence goes on from NZ_VTXG01000027.1 coordinate 946, forward strand.
TTCATATTTCCCAAAAAAGGAAACATCGTCCGACGCTTTTTGTGTGCCATCGACACTTAAGCGGACACGTGATCTATCACTATAGGTGCTACTATTACCAGCACTTTTATTCGCATCAGAGAAATTCCCTCGAACTTCTGCGCGGCCGCCGATATTGAATACTGTTTCATCTGTCTCATAAATGGTCGCCGCCGATACGGCAGATGTCGATAGTATGCTCACCACTGCAATGGCGATATGTGATTTTTTCATAATTTATTCCCTATTTTTCACACTTGTATTTATCGTAAACCATAAATTCACGTATAGCATTGAATTTAGATTATTAATTCCTACAGATTATGAATATAGGCGCGCTTTACCATTATGCAAATTTCATTATGTATTACTGTGCTGTATGTATTCAAAATAGCTATGATGTGTGGGGTTGGGTTTTGAATTGCTTATAGATTGTTGCTCTTGAGGGAGATTAATTGTAGCTGATGTTTTTCGACTATAGAGTGCTATCGTATTTATGTATGTTGGTAATAACCCGGCCACTTTATATGAAAAATCCGAATTTAGTCATTGCGGCCTAGTAATTCGATGACGACGATTACAAAATCGTGGTGATTTTTATGAATGATGTATTTCAGTGAGTTACAAAGCCTCTACGTGCCTTTCACTTATAATGATCAAAATACTACGGTAACCCAATGGGCAAGCAAAATTTTTGACACTAAATATAGGCATTGATCTATACCTGTATGGTTACTGTAAAGGCCAAGAAAAACGGTATAGACAACAAAAATCCCAAATTGAACACATTAGGTTAGTTAATTGGTTGTAATCAAGGATTAGAATTTTTTCTAACTAAACTTTGTTTTTCAGCGGTTTGACGATAATCTGGGTGTAAAATCGACATGTTGTTATGTCTTTGATTGCAAAGTGAGCAAACGAATCGCAAGATGCCAGTTAATACTTGCACCATCTGTTTATCATAGATATCATCGTTGGCGTTCTAAGGGAATGCGTCCGTAGCTCAGTTGGTTAGAGTACCGCCTTGACATGGCGGGGGTCGGTGATTCGAGTTCACTCGGACGCACCATTCCTTCTTTAGTTTTTATTGCATAACTATTGAGTTTGTCACAATGGTAGTAATAAGAAATTAGAACATCGCCCGCTTAGCTCAGTTGGTTAGAGTACTTGCATGACATGCAAGGTGTCACTGGTTCGAGTCCAGTAGCGGGCACCAAATTCGTTCTTTCTGAACAAGCAAAAAGCCCACCTAGCGTGGGCTTTTTTGTGTCTGTAATTCCTTGTGTTATCTCGTTCTTTATGAACAATCAAAAAAGTCCACTGAATGTGGGCTTTGATGTAGATCTTGTCGTCTTCTAAACTAAGCGCGAATGATCATTTGCTCGCGCTCAGGACCTACCGATACCATCACGATTGGCACACCCATCAGCTCTTCGATACGAGTAACGTAATCTTGCGCTGCTTGAGGAAGGCTCTCAAACGTGCGGCAACCCGTGATGTCTTCATCCCAGCCTGCCATATCTTCATATACAGGTTTTAGTTCAGCCGTTTGTGGCCAAATTGGGTTCTCTGTATGCTCACCTGAGTAAGCGGTACAAATCTTAAGTTCAGACAAACCAGACAGGCAATCGATCTTAGTTAATGCGATTTCCGTTGCAGCTTGCAGTTCAACACCGTTACGAGTTGCTACCGCGTCGAAGTAACCCATATCACGTGGGCGGCCTGTTGTTGCACCGTATTCGTTAGAGCTTTCGCGGAAGCTGTCTTGCTCTTCCATTGCTGTTACTAGCGTGCCAGTACCAACAGACGAACTGAACGATTTAGCAACAGCGATAACACGTTCAGGACGAAGTGCAGGTAAACCGCTACCAATGCCAGCATAAGCTGCGGTTACATTCGAAGATGTTGTCCAAGGGTATTCACCGTAGACAAGGTCGCGACCTGCGCCTAACTGAGCTTCAAACAGTAGGTTTGCGTCTTGTGATTGCAGCGCTTTAAGCGGCTCAGTTACGTTGCAGATGAACGGGCGCCACGCTTTAGTTACTTCAAGTAGCCATTCTGTCATTTCAGAAGCAGTCTGGGAGAAGTCACATTGAGGGTAGAGCGCTTTAAGCTGAGGCATCTTCCAATCAAGTAGGAATTGAATACGCTGCTCTAAAATTTCAGGTTGATTCAGCCAACCGACAAGAATGCCTTTCTTCATTACACGATCGCCGTACGCTGGTGCAATGCCTTGACGTGTAGAGCCGTAAGCGCCATCGCCCAAACGCTCTTCTTCAAGCGTATCTTCAAGAGCATGTAAAGGGAGACACAGTGTCGCACGATCTGAGATCGCCATTTTCACTTTGATGCCAGCCTCTTGAACTTCTGCAATCTCTTCAGTTAGCGCAGCAGGGCTGATCACCATGCCAGGGCCAAGAACCGCCGTACAATTAGGATTAAAAATACCACTAGGTAGTTGGTGCAGTTTGAATGTACCGAAGTCATTTACCACAGTATGACCTGCATTGTTTCCGCCTTGGAAACGAATGCTAGCAGAAGCTTGGTCTGCTAAAAAATCGACGATGCGGCCTTTGCCTTCATCACCCCAGTTTGCGCCCACAACAACGATAGATGGCATAATTTTTCTCCTAACTGATTGAGGAATCATGTTAGGCCTACAAGGTGGATAAGAGAAATTAATTATCTTTATTATCTTGATAAGGATTTCATATATCCTTAAAGTCTTAAGCTACAAACGAGATTCCCTATCACGTTCGTTCCTCACTGTAGGGAATGACGATGGGGCATTCTTTACTTTTAGGGAATGATATTAGTGACACGAGAGAGAGGACATGATGCTCGATATTAATTTGTTGAAGACGTTTGTGACGCTTGCGGAGTACAAGCATTTTGGGAAAGCGGCCAATGCACTGCACATGACACAACCCAATGTGAGTTTGCACCTAAAACAACTGGAACAACAAACACGCATAAAGTTGATAGAGAGAAGCCCTTTTCAATTGACTCAAGCGGGTGAACGGCTATTGGAAACAAGCCAAAGAACGCTACTCGAACTGCAGATTTGTCAGGCCGATCTCAATGCCATTAACGACCTTAAAATAGGGACGTTAACCATTGCCGTAAGTGACATCATTTCTCGATTTTTGCTAATTCGTCCGTTCCAGAAGTTCAAAGCGCAGTATCCCGGTATTGACCTTACGCTCTTGAATACCACGTCATCTCAGGCATCGAATTTAGTTAAAAATGCTCAAGCGGATATTGGTTTTGTTATCGCCAAAGAGCAGCACAACGAGTCTTTGTATTTCACTAAGCTGCAAGAGCTTTCTTGGTGTGCGCTTGGCGATGGGTTTGATATCCGAGACTCTGATGCAGAGCTCACTTTGATTCTACTAGGTCATGATACGAGAACGCGTGACTTTATTGATGAAGGTTTACCAAGCCTTAATCTACCTAATTATAGGGTGATGGAAGTAGGGAGTGTCGATGCTCAAATCGACTGGGCAGAAGCGGGATTTGGTGTGGCTATTGTCCCGGAGTTTGCGGTATCAACCAAGCAGCACCTGCATTCGAAAGTGACACCATTGACCAACTTCTCGAGCACCAGTCTTGGTTATATTGTTCGGCAGAACCAAGTCTTGTCGAAAGCAACCAAGCAGCTGTTAGGTTGGGTGAATGATGAGATTATTTCATTGCAAAACAAATAAATACAATCATTGAGTTTGACTCAATCAGCCCACCTCGAGTGGGCTTTTTTGTCCCTGGAAAGCCTCGTTTTTACTGAATCAATAATCTTTGGAACAAACTAGCGCTCACCATCAACTATTCGTCCCGCAAATCAGAGTTTCAAAATTCATCGTTGACAAAGTTTGATAATCAAACTAAATTTCAAATTATTACTTTGATTGTCAAATTACTTGTCAATCAAAGGGCTTTATGTGCAACGATCATCTAACCACAAACACAAGCTAAGGACGCCATTTTGAGTTTTCCAACACGTCACCAACACAACTTTTCTTCACATAACAGTCAAGGTGAGAAACGCACGTTCTATGTCCTGTTATTGACCGTCGTTACCATGGTTGTCGAAATTGTTGCAGGTACTATTTACGGCTCGATGGCATTGCTTGCCGATGGTTGGCACATGGGGACGCACGCCGCAGCGTTTGGTATCACCTTATTTGCATACCGTTATGCGAAGAAACATGCCGAGAGCGAACGTTTCTCTTTCGGTACTGGCAAAGTCAGCGTGTTAGGGGGCTACACCAGCGCGATTGCATTGGGGATTGTGGCATTGTTGATGCTGGTGGAATCAGTACATTGTTTGTTTAACCCACAAGCGATTCAGTTCAATGAAGCGATCATCGTTGCTTGTATTGGTTTAACTGTGAATGTGGTGAGTATGTTTTTACTTGGCGATCACCATCATGATCACGGACACGAGCATGGCCACAATCATAGTAAGAATCACGGTCATTCACATAGCCATGAGCACGACAGCGACCATGGTCATAAACATGGCGAGCATCACGGACACCATCATGATCACAACCTACGCGCAGCCTACATGCATGTGTTGGCGGATACTCTAACTTCGCTGCTTGCGATTGTTGCGCTGCTATTTGGTAAGTTTTACGGTTGGAACTGGTTAGATGCAGCAATGGGAATGGTTGGCGCATTCGTGATTGCTAAGTGGACGATGAACCTTATGAAACAAACCAGCCCAATCCTGCTGGATGAGAATATCGACCAAGATTATCGTGACTCAGTGACCAAAACCTTAACGCCTTATGCGTCGGTCACCGATTTCCATATGTGGAAGGTGAGCGGGCATCACTATTCAGCAGCGATTACTCTTGAATCAAACAGTGATAAAACCGTCTCTGAATATAAACAAATGCTCGCCAAGTTTGATAAGATTAATCATCTTACTCTTGAAGTGCATTCAAACGACCATGCGAAATATAGAACAGCTTAACCAAATACTGACTGAGTTCTACGATAAAATGTCTTCGTGGGAGCAGTCTGTTGTCAAAGAGACGGGTTATTCCCTGGCTCAAGTACACACCATTGAAGTACTTGGTATGCATGGTGCGTTAAGAATGAAAGAGCTCGCTGAAAAGTTGGGTATTACCACGGGTACACTTACTGTTCAAATAGAAAAGTTGGTTAAAGCTGAATTGATTGAGCGCCATGAACACCCAACAGATCGTCGTGCGATTGTGGTTGCCTTGACGGATGAAGGGCAGAAGATACACGTTCACCACAATCAGCTTCACTTGAATTTGGTTAATGAGCTGACGCAAGATATCGAAGAAGATGAGAAAGCGGTGTTATTGAAGTGCCTAACCAAGATGGTAAAAGCGTTTTAGTCAGTCTTGAGTTCGCACCCTAACTCTTTAGCTGCAAAGCGATTGACTAGAAAATCAAAAGATGGACCTGACTCGAATTGAGTAGGTCCATTTTTTTCGCCGTTTACGCTCTACTGTACAATCATCAATAGACGGATTCACTGTTTAAAAACCAAGTCAAAACCTCCAATATTGCGCTTCGCTCGTGCTCTTCTGGAGAGCCAAAAAAATGTCATCATAAATAATGCATCCAAATGTGCGTCAAAGTCTTTTAATTCAATGCCTTGTATACCATGACATTCAGGCCATTTATGTTCCGTCAAATAGCTGTCTCTCACTTTTATCATTCAACTAATGTACATGTATTTAATTTGTGTTATTGATGCTTTTATCTTTAGTGAAAAGATTCATTCTCTGTTTGAATACCATTGAGAATGTCACTGCTGGTGGGCTGAACAGTCGCTAGATTTAGTGCTCATTACTGATACAAAAAATATAACAATAATCAGGTCGCGTAAGTTGGATATCCATTCTTTGATGCGATTTATTTAGATACTCATAGTTAATTTAGTAAAGACGAGCCACGTATATGAACATAAAGAAAAAGCTCTATTCGTTGGGGATGTTCTCCATCTTCGGCATGATTTCACTGCTGTTTACCACATCACAATTTGCAGACACCACCGCTCAAATGAGCGAAGCCAAACAAATTACCAAAGAGCTTGAAGTGCGTTTGCTCAACCTTCGCCGTAACGAGAAAGATTTTTTACTGCGTAGCGATATGAAATACCTCGACAAGTTCGACGTAAACTACAAAAAATTCTTAGCGTCTGAATCTGAGCTAGATACAGTGCTCAGTGATTTAGGTTTAGCCAACAGCACACACCTACGTGAAGACATCGAAACCTACCACACCAGCTTTGTTAACTTAGTTAAAGCGAGCGAAGTCTATGGGCTATCACGTGACAAAGGTATGCTAGGCGAGTTTCATGTTTTGCTCGATAACATCAGCGCGACAGCCAGTGCGGAACAAAAAATCGAGCTTTACCTGTTCAATGACTTAATTGAGAAGGGGGAGTTTGACCCGAGTGTTCTTTCTATAACTTCAAATATGAGTAGCTCAGCTGCTTTGATTGACGCTGCTCGCCAAGTGGTTGAGCAAAAGCGAGTGATTGGCTTGAAGCACAACGAAGGTCTGCTTGGGCAAGCTCGCTCGGGTTCTCATGCTATCGAAACTCAATTTAAAGAGTTCTCCGCGGTGCTAGACCAACAAACGCAGCAAGAGATGGACAAGCTATCGCTGATCAACAACATCCTTTGCGTCACGCTACTCGTGTTGATCATTCTGTTCAGCTGGTTAATCGTCCGTTCTATCATTGGCAAAATTGAGTCACTGCTTTCGGTGATTCGTAACATCGTTGATTCTAACGACGTGTCTATTCGTTCGCACCTTGATGGCAAAGACGAACTCAGCACGTTAGGCCAATACTTCAACCAATTGCTTGATCAGCTAGAAGGCTTGATCGCGGCATCTCAATCTAAGTCTCTGCAACTGACACAAAGCACGTCGAACATGCATGACGAGCTAGAGTCAGTAATCAAACAGTTTGAAGTTCAAGCAAATCACACCTCTACAATGACGACGTCAGTGCAAGAGATGGTACTCACCATTGGTGAAATATCAGAAAGCACATCAGTTGCGGCTGAAGGTGTTCATCAAGCAAAAGTGAATGCCGATAAAGGCCGTGAAGTGGTGGTAGATACGATCAGCAACATTACTCAGTTGTCTGAACGCCTTTCTAGCAGCCAAGATTCGATCAGCTCATTGAACCATCATGTTGATCAAATCGGCGATGCAGTAAACATCATCCAAGGCATTGCAGAACAAACCAACTTGCTGGCACTGAACGCAGCTATTGAGGCAGCACGTGCCGGTGAACAAGGCCGAGGCTTTGCCGTGGTTGCAGATGAAGTTCGAGCTCTTGCAAGCAGAACGCATCAATCAACAACCGAAATCACCAGCGTTGTTACAGCAATTCAAAGCCAAATGAACGCTTCGATGACCGAGATTGGTGAATGTAACCAACAAGGTCAACTAACGCTGAAAGATTCGGAAGAGCTGGATGCGAGCTTGCAACTTATCTTGAGCGACATGGAAAGCATCCAAGGTAATTCAGAACGTATTGCTTCAGCGATTGAAGAGCAGGGAGCAGTAATGGCGCAAGTGAATGACTTAATTACTGAGCTGAACACTATCTCGAACGACAATAACGCTTCGGCGCAGCATTGCTTAGTTGAAGTGGACAAGGTAGCAGAGCAAGCGAACGATATGGACCAAGCGGTCGCGCAGTTCAAGACTTCATAAACAACATAGAACTTACTAAAACAAAAGGCGTGGATCATCTACGCCTTTTTTGTGCCTGAAATTCAAATAGATAAATGACGAGAATAAAAAAACGGCCCGATCTGGGGGAAGATCTGGGCCGTTATGTTACGTATTTTAAGGGGAATTACTTATTTCGGCCTTCTAGCACATCCAGTGCCAGTTCAACCGCTTTATCAATATTGTCGCATCCCGCTAACTTACCTGAACTGATAGGACCAAGCACATTAGCGTATAACGAGAGCTGCTTGTTAAATGGCAGGCTCAACTGCTCATATAAACGCTGGCGAATCTCGGCATGTTGCTCAGGAGCGTGAGCAGCAAGGCTTTTCAAAGTGTCATAAACAAGAGTGGTGGTAGTGTTCATTCGTCTCTTTATCATTAAGTGGGAGGCGCTTATTTTATAATCTTTTCGTATTCGTTTACTGTGATATAAGTCATACAATATTATTAATGTGTTTATCTTTTCAATCTAATGAGAATAAGGCATTCCAAAATAGACTTAAGTATCTGTGAAATATAACTAAAATAATGACAGACTATCGAACACACGAACGAATTGGCGCGTTTCTGGCAAACGGTCAAATCTATAGGAAGAGGAACAACATGCACTACGACGTATTCAACGGAGACGCAGATGGCATAATCGCGTTGTTACAGCTGCGATTAAGTGAGCCAAGAGAGAGCGTGCTCATTACTGGTGTTAAGCGTGATATTAAGTTGGTCTCTCAAGTTGTTACTCAAACTATGGAGCCGGGTAAGCAAGGTGATGTTTCTTCCGTTACCGTTTTAGATGTATCGATGGAGAAAAACCTGCCTGCACTGCACTCACTGCTAGACGCAAACATCAATGTATTTTATTGCGATCACCACCGAACAGGGGATGTCCCAACTTCTAGTCATTTAGATACTCTGATTGATACCGCGCCAGAGAGCTGCACGAGCTTGCTGATTAACCAGAAGCTGAATGGTGCGCATGTGGCTTGGGCAATCGCAGCTGCCTTTGGCGACAATCTAAAAACGGTGGCGGCGCGGCTAGCGGATGAAAATGGATTCGCTCAATCTCAAAAAGAGTTTCTAGAAGAGCTAGGTACCTTGGTTAACTACAACGGTTACGGTTCGTCACTGAGTGATTTGCATTTCACGCCAGCTGAGCTCTACAAAACCCTTTATCAATACCCGAATCCGTTTGATCTTTTGGATGATAAAGACTCTGTGTTTTATCGACTACGAGATGCTTATCAAAATGATCGCCAGCAGTTATCAAACCTTGCTCCTGTTTATGAAAGTGAAGTCGCACGTGTGTTTGAACTGCCAGGTGAGACGTGGGCAAGGCGCATCAGTGGCGTATTTGGTAATGAAATCGTTAATCAAGATCCAAACCGAGCGCAAGCAGTATTAACGAAAAACCAAGACGGCGAGTCTTACACGGTGAGCTTACGTGCGCCATTATCAAATAGAACGGGCGCAGACGAAATTTGCTCAAGTTTTGCGACTGGCGGAGGAAGAAAAGCAGCGGCTGGAATTAATCAACTTAATGAACTTGATAAGGTGAATTTTATTTCACTATTGGATGCATATTATTCATCTGGCACTGACGGTTAACTGAAAAACTCCCGACGTATACATTCAAAATTCTACAAACTCTTGCTCCTATATTCCGTTATACGTGTGTATTGCTAGCACATGTGTGATGGCTATATCCAGGCTGTTTTAGTGATATCACTCGCAATGGTATCTGGTCTGAGGTCAGTGATTACGGCGTGTTTGGGGTGATTTTTGCCGATTTAAAGTTCATTTTTTCCTATCGGTGATTTTTTATATTTTTGGTTAATTATCTTAGTGAATTAAGGTTGATTAAATATTTGCATGGTCAATGCATTCGACCGAAAATAACAGTTTTTAGCATTTCAATTTGAATGAAAAGTCAAAGTCATATTGATTCTGATATTCAATCTGTGACTTAAAATCACAAGTTAAATCAAAGGTCATCTTTTCCTATAAATTCCATTACTTCTCTATAAATATTCATGATTACAATGAATTGGTTCGGTTGTGATTGGCACAGCTGTTAAGTAAGGAAGTGGGACTAATGTTGAAACGTAAAGCTCTACAATTAGCAGTATCGGTCGGCATGGCGGCTATGTCTGGCGCTGTTTATGCGAATGGTTCAGATATGACGAATCCAGACTCTGGCGTGGTGGTTGGCTATTGGCATAACTGGTGTGACGGTGGCGGCTACCAAGGTGGTAATGCGCCATGTGTGACGCTGGATGAAGTGAACCCAATGTACAACATCGTGAATGTGTCATTCATGAAGGTCTACGATGTGGCTGATGGTCGAATCCCAACTTTTAAACTGGACCCAACCATTGGGCTTTCAGAACAACAATTTATTGACCAAATCTCGGAACTCAACAAGCAAGGTCGCTCTGTGCTGTTGGCTTTAGGTGGTGCGGATGCACACGTAGAGCTAGAAACCGGTGATGAAAGAGCCTTTGCTGATGAGATTATCCGTCTAACTGAGCGTTACGGTTTCGATGGCCTAGATATTGACCTTGAACAAGCAGCCGTAACCGCAGCAAACAACCAAACCGTGATTCCGGATGCACTTAAGCTAGTGAAAGATCACTACCGCGCAGAAGGTAAAAACTTCCTTATTACAATGGCGCCTGAGTTCCCGTATCTAACGACAGGCGGTAAGTACGTTCCTTATATCGATAATCTAGAAGGCTACTACGACTGGATTAACCCACAATTTTACAACCAAGGTGGCGATGGTATCTGGGTTGAAGGCGTGGGTTGGATTGCTCAAAACAACGATGCGTTAAAAGAAGAATTCATCTACTACATTTCTGATTCTCTTATCAACGGAACGCGTGGCTTCCACAAGATCCCACATGACAAGCTCGTGTTTGGTATTCCTTCAAGCATCGATGCTGCAGCAACCGGTTTTGTACAAGAGCCACAAGATTTATACGACGCATTTGATAGCCTAACGGCGCAAGGTCAACCGCTACGTGGTGTGATGACTTGGTCTATCAATTGGGACATGGGCACCAACAAAAACGGCCAACAATACAACGAGCAGTTCATTAAAGACTACGGCCCGTTTGTACACGGTCAAGTAACGCCACCACCAGTCGAGGGCGAGCCCGTTCTTAAAGGTGTCGAAAATACGCGTGTTCTTCACGGCACAACGTTTGATCCTATGGATGGCGTGACGGCAACAGACAAAGAAGACGGCGATCTAACGTCATCAATCGATGTTGAAGGTTACGTTGAAACCAGTGTTATTGGCACTTACGTTTTGACTTACCGAGTGAAAGACAGCGATAACAACGAAACCACTAAAGCGAGAACGGTAGAGGTTTACAGCCAGAAGCCAGTATTTAATGGCGTATCTGACACAACAGTTGTGTTGGGTACTGCATTTGATGCTATGGCAGGCGTGACGGCGAATGATGCTGAAGATGGCGACCTGACAAGCACTATTACACACACTGGCAGTGTCGATGTAAATGAAATCGGCAACTACACACTTGTGTATAGCGTGACAGACAGCGCGAACCAAACCGTAACCGTTGACCGTAAAGTGTCTGTAACTGATGGTTCTAACTGTGCTGCTGCATGGGATGCCGACACCGTTTATGTTGAAGGTGACCAAGTATCTCATGACGGTTCAACGTGGGGAGCAGGTTGGTACACTCGCGGCGAAGAGCCAGGAACAACAGGTGAGTGGGGCGTTTGGAGAAAAGTTTCAGACTCTTCATGTGGTGGTAACCCAGATCCGGGCGATGACTTAGAGCTTTCGGTTTCAGGACTTCAATCACAATATGCGCCAGATAACGGCAACGTGCGTTTAGATCTGACACTGACATCAAATGAAGCATTAGATGTTACCGCTATGGTGATCAACAGTGCAGGTACTGTGGTTGAGCAAACTAAGGTTAACGTAACGGACAGCCGTGCTATTACCATCGACTTATACGATGTAGCGGAAGGGCAATATGCACTTGAAGTAGTCGGTAAAGCATCTGACGGTGAAATGGTGATGGTAAACGATTCGTTCGCTGTTAAAGACGGTGGCGGAACAACACCTCCTCCAGGTGATTACCCTCCATATGAAGCGGGCACAAACTACGCAGCGGGTGACATTGTGGTCGGCAGCGATAATGGCTTGTACGAATGTAAGCCTTGGCCATACACGGCATGGTGTGCAAGCGCTTCTTATGCTCCAGGCGATAGCCAATACTGGCAAGATGCTTGGACAAAGCTGTAGTCTGATAGCTCAACGCTAGCAATATAAAGTAGACGATCAAAGAGAGGCCATTGTGCCTCTCTTTTTTATGTTTAAACAGTTCTGACTTAGAGCTTTAAAACCCACTTAACCTTAAACTCTGCTCAGCATATTGCTCTAGATCAAAATAGGAGTGATTATCAATTGTATTACATGTTAAGAAATAGCACTATGCGCACATTGAATTTTATATATTGTTAATATTTGCATAATGAATCTTGCTCAAGTCGACCTCAATCTACTCGTTATTCTTAAACACCTTCTTGAAGAGAAGCACGTTTCCAACACGGCATTGGCGCTGGATATGAGCCAACCTACGGTGAGCCGATCTCTGCAAAAACTGCGTACCGTTTTCAATGATGATCTATTGGTGCGAGCGGCTTATGGCTATGAGTTAACGCCAAAAGCAGAAGCCATTAAGCAAGATCTCAATTCGGTACTGACACGTTTAGAAAAGCTGGTACATGGCGATGTATTCGAACCGCAAAGCAGTGACAGTACGGTTCGCTTCTTTGGTTTAGTGCCTAATGTCGCGCACTTGCTGCCCAAGGTAGTTGCGGAGATACGTCAACAAGCGCCAAACATGACTGTTGATATCGACTCGATTCCTAAACGACACTTTGAGCCTCTGTTATCCGGTGATGCGCACTTTGTGTTGTCGACCCACGAGCCGTTAAGTTCAGAGCAAAATTTGTATCGAATGTTCGTGATTAGCCGCGATTACCGTTTGCTGATGAGTAAAAAACATCCTTTGGCGGACAAAGAGATCACGGTTGATGACTTGTTGAATAGCCAACTTGGTCAAATCTCACTGCAAGGGGATAAGAAGCTCTCGATCGAAAGTCGATTTAAAGATCTTGGCTTGATTGATAAGCAGCGCCAGCTGTCCATTCCAATTCAGCTTTCCAATTTTAACGTCGCGCCGGATATGGCAGAAGCAACCGACATCATCTTTCATTTACCGACACCTTTTGCTCAACAAGCCGCTACGCAAAGAGATCTTGTTTGTAAACGCGTGCCTAAAGCGTTGCGCCACCCATCAGAAGACGTCTACTTATACTGGCATAAGCGCTTTCATAACGACCCGATGTGTCGCTGGGTTCGCAATATATTCAAAGAGCTTTATACATAATCCATCTGCAGGGTGAATGAAAATTACGAATACCTATCGAGTTGGATATAGATCTCTTTCATTATTTGAATGGTGAATAACGAGAATCGATTTTTGGTATGAAACTTTCGTTGATAAGCGTGATAGTTGGTTATTTAATGCAAACCATTATCATTACCAATCACATATAAGAATGAATATCATGTCTGAGAGATCTCTTTTGATTCGCAAACCTCTTTTGGTTCGTAAACCCCTTTCGATCGCAGTCGCTGTTATTTGTACCTCACTTTCAGCTAACGTGTTGGCGCAAGAAGAAGCGCAAGCAACAGATGAGCAAATGGTTGTTACGGCAACTCGTACCGAGATGGCACTAAAACAAGCGCCAGCTTCAATGTCGGTTATCACCGCGCAAGACATTGAAGAAAGCCCTGGTATTACCTTGGCAGACATCGTTGCCGAATCAACGAGTGTTGAGTCTGATTTTGATAGCACACGTGCTGGCCGTCAGATGATCTCTATTCGTGGTATGGATTCAGATTACACTCTTATCATGGTGAACGGTCGTCGTTTAAGCTCTGCAAGTGCCATCATCCGTGGTAACGACTTTGACCTATCAACGATTCCTGCTGATTCGATCGAACGTGTTGAAATAATCCGTGGCCCAATGTCTGCACTTTACGGTTCAGATGGTATGGGCGGTACAATCAACATCATCACTAAGGCTCCAGAAAACGATTGGAGCTCTACACTGAGCATGGACACTTCATCTCCACTTGATGGTGATGGAGGGGAAGAGTATTCGATGGGCTTCACGACATCTGGTGCGTTGATTGAAGACGAGTTGTTTGCTCGCCTTTCTGTTAACCAGACAAGCCGTAACGCTTGGCAACCATATTCTGGTACACACAGCTTTGGTTACGATCGTTCAGATGTAACAGCTCTAGAAGAACGTGACACGTTAAGCTTACTTGCAAGCCTGACATGGAATGCGACAGATAACCAAACCATCGATTTCGATTTTGGCTACAGTGATGATGAACGTGAGTCATCTGCGGAAAACGTATCATCTGTGATTGAGTCTGACACACGTGTTGTACGTCAGAGCCAAGCGATCACACATAGTGGTTTTTGGAGCTGGGGTGACACGCAAGTACGTTATTCACGTGAAAATGTGACAGATAATGATGCTGCGGACTCAGATACTAACTATAGCAGTGACATCGAAGAGCTGACTCAAATTGTTGAAGCTTCGGCGACCACTTATCTTGGTGATAGTCACACCGTAACGTTTGGTATGGACTACCAGTTGAGTGAATTAACCAACAAAGAAAACTTAGTCAATGGTACATCTGAAGCTTATCAAGGTGCGTTATTTGTTCAAGACCAATGGTTAATGACGGATCAACTAACGGCAACCATTGGTGGTCGTTTAGATAAGCATGAACTGTACGGTGAAGAGTTCAGCCCACGTGTGTACTTGGTTCATCAAACAACGAATGACCTGATCATCAAGGGTGGTGTGGGTAAAGCATTTAAAGCACCAACATTGACTCAAAATCAGACAGACTACACAGTTAATAGCTGTAAAGGCGTATGTGATTTACATGGTAATGAAGATCTTAAGCCCGAAACCAGCTTGAACTATGAGATCGCTGCGATTTATAGCCAACCTCGTTGGAATGTTGAAGGTGCCTTATTCCGAAATGAAATCAACGACCTAATTGATCGTGATGAAACCTATTGTGAGAACGGCGGAGTGTTTGAATCGGGTAAAGGTTGCGCTGATAGTTCAAGCTCAACTGGCTATGTGAATGGTAAGCGTACTTATACAAACGTATCAGAGGCTGTAGTTCAAGGTGCTGAGCTTACAGGCCAATTCCAAATTACTGATGAATGGGGTGTGTCTGGTAATTACACATTCTTAGACACTGAAGATAAGTCTACTGGTGACGAATTACTTGAGCGTTACAAGCATTCGGGTTTAGTTAAACTGAACTGGAGCCCAACTTACGATCTAAGTACTTTCGTGAGTGCGCGTTACCGTGGTGAACGTCAGATCGAAAGCGATCTAACTCAAGACGCTTACACAACGCTGAACCTAGGTGCTGTCTACAACGTGAATGCTTCAGTACGACTACGTGCAGGTATCACGAACTTAACTGACGAAGCTGTATCACAAGAGCTAGAGAGCATTGGCTATGTTGAAGAGCCACGTACTTACTACGTAGGTATGACAGCGGACTTCTAATTTAGAGTTCAGTAACTGATAGCTTGATACAAAAGAACCCACACTGGCTGATGCTCTAAAAGGAGAATGGCGAGTGTGGGTTCTTTTTTGATCTATAGATTTGGTTTAATTTGCCGTTTATCTATTAATCTAGATTTTGACACATGTGATCAGCGCATTACCGGACTGAGTATCCCAAGGAATCAGCTTGTCGTAATCGTGCTCGAAGATATTAACCTCGAAGTAGGGCTTCAATATCTCGATTAACTCTTTAAACGAGAATGCCACCATTGGGTGTTCATCATTCCACACTTGAGTTTCACCAGCAGTCGTCTTTTCGATGCTAAGCTTTAGCGCTTGCTTATCACCCTGACCAGAGTAATACCAACCAGAACGGAACGTGAAATCGTCTTTGTCTTGGTTTGTTGTGTGTCTAACAAACAGGTCGTTGCTGATCTTGTCTTTATCAACCACGTTAAAACAGAAAATACCTTCTGGCTTTAACGCACGATGCACACTTTCAATACACTCTTTAAGCTTCTCAAGGCCATCGTTGTAATGGATGGAATACAGGAAGCAAGTGATAAGATCGAGTGGTTCCGTGACCTCAAAGTTACTCATGTTTTGTACTGAGAACTTGGCTTCCGGGCAGCGAACTTCTGCGATATCTAACATCGGCTTGTTAAGATCTAGGCCACCGCTTTGGTAACCGAAATCAATAAAATGACGAACGTGTGGGCCAGTGCCACAAGCTAAGTCGAGGTGTGTTTTTCCTTCATTTCCAAAGATTTGATGGAGTCTACGTACGCAGTTACTTTGCGCTTGGTAGTCAATATCTACACACATTAAATCATAGTAACCGGATAGGTCGGTATAGAGTGCGTTGGCGGACATATTTGCCTGCAGCATAAGCTGAAAAATTAGGGTGGCGCATCATATACCGAAATTGGAAAATCGCAATCAAATATTCGATCAATGAAAGCGTTTTATTTTCTAACTTATGGTCGTTTTAAATGAGACCGTTTAAAGGGATGTTTAAGCTGCCAACAACATCAGTACGCGTGTCATCGCTATTCACTTTGCCCTGACTACTTATTCGTTAACTAAAACAGGTGTTGCTCCCTCAATGCAGCGACCATACGGGCTTTGCGGAACGCTTTTATCACGAGACGAGATAGGAAAAATATGGTATCTAGGTAAACCCAGTGTGACATTTATAATTTTATGATTAATCAGTAATTTTACTGATTCAAACCGAGTTCTTGAAAAGGAAACAATTCAGGAAAGTGGGCTGTTGATAAAAACCAAATCACTCAAGCTAAATAAGCGAACTAAACAAGGAGAGTTGAAACAATGACATCAGCAATAAATGCACAGGGTTCAATGGAAAATAGAACAGCATTGGAAAGCAGTGCTTCAATAGAAATTAAGGTGGATGACTTGTCGGGTGGGGAAGTCATTGAATTACTTGAAGAGCACCTCGCTGATATGTACGCCACTTCGCCAGCCGAAAGCGTTCATGCACTGGATCTAGATGGGCTCAAGTCACCAGAGATTACTTTTTTCAGTGCTTGGAAAGACAGCCAACTACTTGGGTGTGTTGCCATTAAAGAGCTAAATACCCAACACGCTGAACTCAAATCGATGAGAACCTCACAGTTTGCTCGAAAGTCAGGTGTTGCGAGCCAACTTTTACAGCACGTATTGGATACAGCAACCGCCCGCCAGTATCAAACAATCAGTTTAGAGACCGGCTCAGAAGACTACTTTAAGGCTGCGCGTAACCTGTATGAAAAGTTTGGCTTCGGATACTGTGAACCCTTTGCTGATTATGTGTTAGACCCGCACAGCCAGTTTATGAGTATTGAGTTGCGTTAAGAGACTAGCCTTAGATGTCGACTTACTTTGCAGGTTTCTCCCTTGGCCTTTCGCTGATTCTTGCGATTGGCTCTCAAAATGCGTTTGTTTTAAAGCAAGGGCTTAAGAACCAACACGTATTGGCAGTTTGTGCTGTATGTGCCATTTCTGACGCCTTACTGATTAGCTTTGGCGTGACGGGCCTTGGCGCAATCGTTAAACAGTTCCCACAAATTGAGCAGTTCGCCCGTTATGGTGGCGCTATCTTTTTGGGTGTCTATTCATTCTTAAGCTTCCGATCAGCATTTACCGAAAACCACGCCTTAGAAGCCACGGCAGAAACTAAAGACTCATTAACCAAAGCGATTGCGATGTGTTTGGCGTTCACTTGGCTTAACCCGCATGTGTATTTGGATACTGTGGTATTGCTGGGGTCTATCTCAACTCAATATCAACCGGATCAAATGTTGTTTGGCGCTGGGGCGGTATCGGCGTCATTCGTGTTCTTCTTTTCACTTGGATATGGCGCTCGCTTCTTGGCTCCAATGTTTAAGAACCCGAGAGCGTGGAAGGTGTTGGAATTTGTCGTTGGCGTGATCATGGCATCTATTGCAATATCTTTGATTGTCTAGCTGCGCGTAATTAGGCTTCCATTTTGGTATAGGTGTTGAATACACGCCAGTAGAAAGCCTAACCTTACGTTTAATCTCACAAGCAGATGCAGTAAATATCGAATTCTTCGGCCCGAATGGTAATAGACTGGCAAGCCGTGATGTAGCGTTTAGCACAGTAACTCTGGGCGCTTCGTACAATTTTTGACGACCTCTGTGAAATAGCTTAAAGCTAAAGCTATGGACACCTAAAACCGCTCTAACGTTGAGCGGTTTTTTTATGTCAAAAATAACGATTGGTCACGCTATGGGCGGAGTTGGTCCAAAGCCTGAAATTAGTTGGTTTTCACAAGCTTATAAAAGGGAATTATCTCGACTATTTTGGTAGATTAAAGGTATTACCGACTTCCAGTGAGCAGCAATGAAGATTCTTCACACGTCCGATTGGCACCTTGGCCAAAACTTCTACAATAAAAGCCGTAAGAATGAACATGAACGGTTTTTACAATGGTTACTTGAGCAAGTTACAGAGCACGACATCGACGCGATCATTGTTGCTGGCGACATTTTCGATACCAGTACACCGCCGAGTTACGCTCGTGAGATGTATAACAAGTTTGTGGTCGATTCGAACAAGATCGGTTGCCAATTGGTGTTATTAGGTGGAAATCACGATTCAGTCTCTGTGCTTAAAGAGACACAACAGCTGCTCAAATACATGGGCGCAGACGTGATTCCTAATACCAATGAAGATCATGCGACTCAGGTTGTCGAACTAAAAGGCAAGAACGGCGATGTAGAAGCGCTGGTTTGTGCCATTCCTTTTATTCGCCCTCGCGATGTGTTGATGAGCCAGGCGGGTGTCACTGGCGTTGAGCGTCAGAAGCAACTCGGCGATGCAATCAAACAGCATTATCAAAGTGTTTATGATGCGGCGGTTGCTAAGCGCGCGACGTTTGTAAACAGCGAGCACATGCCGATTATCGCTACCGGTCATTTAACGGCGATGGGTGTCCAACAATCGGATTCTGTGCGTGATATCTATGTCGGCAACCTTGATGGTTTCGCCGCTGATGGCTTCCCAGACGCAGACTATATCGCACTTGGTCATATCCATCGCCCACAAGTGGTGGCAAAGCGTGAATACATTCGTTATTCAGGCTCTCCAATCCCACTAAGTTTTGATGAACTTAAGTCTCAGAAACAAGTGTGTGTTGTTGAGTTTGTTGAAGGTGAGCGCACCATTTCTCAATTGCCTGTTCCCACATTCCAACCTCTAGCTGAAATCAAAGGCGACTTGAGCGAGATCGAATCTCAGCTGAACCAATACATAGGTTTAGATAGCGAACAAAGCGTGTGGTTATCGATCGAAGTGCAAGCGCAAGATTACCTTTCAGATCTCCAAGAACGTATGCGTGCATTGACCGAAGGCTTGAACGTTGAAGTACTTCAACTGCGCCGTGCAAGAGAGCGTCGTAATCAAGCATTAGAGCAAGAGTCGGCAGAAACCTTATCTGAACTGAGCCCGATGGACGTGTTTAGCAAGCGTATTGCCTTAGAAGAGTTTGAAACGGATTCTGAAAAAGCGCGTTTAGAGCGCATGACGGTGAAGTTTAAACAAGTGATGGTTGAAGTGTCTGAGAGCGCTCAAGCGCCAAACAAAGTAGAAGAGTAACCAGTATGAAGATTTTAAGCCTAGAATTTGAAAACCTGAACTCTTTGAAAGGACGTTGGAAGCTCGATTTCACCCAATCACCGTTTGCAGAAAATGGTCTGTTTGCGATTACTGGCCCAACAGGGGCGGGTAAAACCACCATTCTTGATGCGATTTGTTTGGCATTGTTCCACCGCACACCGCGTTTAAAGAGCATCGCTAAAGGCAACAACGAATTAATGACGCGTGGCACGGGTGAGTGTTTTGCTGAACTGGAATTTGAAGTTCAAGGTAAAACGTACCGATCTAATTTCCACCAAAAGCGAGCGCGTGGAAAACACGATGGCGCATTGCAAACGCCAACGTGCGAGTTTGCCGATGCGGACACCGACAAAGTCTTAGAGACCATGTTGACCAAGAAGACCAAGCTGGTGGAGCAGGTTACAGGGCTCGATTTCTCGCGCTTCACTAAATCCATCATGTTGTCTCAGGGGGAGTTTGCGGCGTTCTTAAATGCCAATGCTAACGACCGTGCAGAGTTATTGGAAGAGTTAACAGGCACAGAAGTCTATAGCTTGATTTCAGAGCGTATCTACGATCATTTTAAGTCGAGTGAAGAGTCACTTAATCACCTTAAAGCGAAAGCAGAAGGTGTGAGCTTACTGTCTGAAGAGCAAATCAAAGAGCTAACCGCAGAACGAGAAACGTTAGAAGCCGAGCAGAAGCGTTTGTCTGAGCAGTTAAAAGAGTGGCAAGCGCATCTTAGCTGGTGGAAAGACGTGACAAAAGCTGAGCAAACTATCGCGACCAGTGAGCACGATCTTAAAACAGCTCAAGATGAACTAGACCGTAACCAACCTGCGCTAGAGCGTTTGGCAAACAGTGCACCAGCTGAAAAGCTGCGCCCAATGCACAAAGATTTAAGGCGTTGCGAACAAGAGGTGAACACTACTCAAGCTCACCTAGATAACAGCACCAAGTTACTTGCCGTGCGTGATGCAGAAAAGCAAGACGCGCAAACTAAACTGACGCAAAGCAGTGCGATTGTCGAACAGGTAAAAACCGAGCAACAAGATCAAGAGAAGATCATCGATCTGGTGCGTCCGCTAGATAACCAAATCGTCGTACTCAAAGATAAACAAACTGCGGCCGTTAATGCAGCGAATACGCTTAACGAGCAACATACGCAGCAGCGCAATCAACAGGTTGTTTTAGTCCAAAAAACAGATG
This sequence comes from Vibrio sp. AIC-3, assembly GCF_013114515.1. NCBI lineage: Bacteria > Pseudomonadati > Pseudomonadota > Gammaproteobacteria > Vibrionales > Vibrionaceae > Vibrio > Vibrio sp. AIC-3. The sequence goes on from NZ_VTXG01000027.1 coordinate 21,688, forward strand.
CACTGAAGCAACAAGATAAACTCAGCACTGAGTACCTAAATACGCATCAAGCTGACCAACATCTGGAAAAATACCTAGGTCAGTGGCAAGCAAAGGTCGAGCAAGTTCGTACTCTAGAGCGCCAGCATTCAGAGCAGTTGAATTCAGCGAAGCAAGCTTTGTTTGCAGTTGATGCACATCAAACGATCATCAAATCCGCGCAAGATGCTAAAGCAACGCAAGATAAAACTTTAGCTGAATTGGTTGTTCTCGAGAGTAGTGCAAAGCAACAGTGGGAAGCCTTGCAAGGCAACACTAGCGAGCAAGTGTTGAATTCGCAAAAAGATCTGTTGGAGTTTTGGAATCGCAATACGCACTCATTACTCGAGATCAATCGTGGTTTCCTAAATGCCCAACAACAGCTGCACGCAAAAACACAGGCACATCAAACCAACACCCAGTTGGTCGACAAGCTTTCGAAAGAGCGTGAAGTGTTGCTTCTGCGATACCAAGAAAAAAAGACCTCACTTGAACGTTTAGTTCGCTTAATTGATCAAGAAGGTGACCTTGCGAAATACCGAGCGTCATTGAAGCCAGGTATGGATTGTCCATTGTGTGGTTCAACAGACCATGCGATCGAACAATCACAAAGTTCGAAGGATTTGAATGCCCAGAAAGAGCTTGAGGAACAAGAATTAGCAGCGATTCAGAAAGAAGGCCAAGAGCATCGTCAGCAGTTAGATTCTCTTACCCTTGTGATTGTGGCGCTTAACGATGACATTCAACGTGCGCAAGCGGATATTCAACAAGCTCAGCTGAATTGGCAAGGCGTCGTCGGCAAGCTTCAACAGAGCTTATCGGATTTCGTTGGCACGGCTCCTGAACTGGCGCTGCTAGCGATTAACGATTTAGGAAATGAAGCTACGGTTACGACCTTTGCTCAGCAGTGTGAACTTCAACTAAGTCAGATCTCACAGCAACTCAAAGCGTTGAGTGATGCTAAAGCGCATTATGCCGAAGCTGAGAAACAACGCCTGTCTGCGAGTGTCGAAGCTGATAAAGCGCAGTCTAATTTAGAGTTAGCTGAGCAGCGCTTAGCGGATCTGAATAAGCAAAACCAAGTCGCAAACGAACAAGTGACTCAGATAACTCAAGCGAAAGAGCAGCAATGGAACGCTTTGAAAGAGAGCATTGTTCAAACTTCTATCGAAGCGCCTGAACTTGAACATATCGATGATTGGTTTACTGCGAAATCGCAAGCATCAAGCACATGGCAGAAAACCAAACAGCAACAGGCCGATATTGAGAAGCAACTGATTACTCAAAATGCCGAATTGAAAACGTTAGACGACAAGCTAAGCAGCGCTGAGAAAGAGCTTGCGACACTGACGCAACAGAGTGAGTCTTTAGTGTCAGAACTCACTCGTGTAACGGCTGAAAGAACAGAGTTGTTTGGTGACAAAGACATTCAAGCCACCAGCAATGCGATGAAGCAAAGAGTCACTGAAGCAGTAAATGCATTTGATGCCGCGCAGTTAGTGCTTAACCGCAGCGAACTTGAACATCGAACCGAGCAAACCAAACACACTGGTTTCTCGGACGAGTTAGTCAGTAAGCAATCGAGCTACACACAAGCGTCGAATGCTTGGTTAGAAGCGCTGAAAACTAGCCCGTTCGAAGATGAGGCTAATTTTGAAGCAGCGTTGTTAGATGAAGAGGTTAGAACTCAACTTCAAAGCCTGAAGAAGTCTTTAGACGAAGCGATTGTCAGTGCGCAAGCTAGGTTGAACGCCGCCAAAGCGACACAAGTGGATCTACTAAATCACGAAAATGCGAAAGCATGGCAAGAGCAAGACCAACAGCAAGTTGAAGAAGCGACGACTGAGTGTCAAAACGCACAACAAAGCCATGCAACCAAGATCGGCGCAATTTCTGCCAATCTTGAAACGGATAGCCAGAACCGCAGCAATCAGCAAGATCTGTTTAAGCAGATCGACGAGCAACAAGTCGAGTTTGATGATATTTCACGTCTGAACTCACTTATCGGCTCTAAGAACGGCGATAAATTCCGTAAGTTTGCCCAAGGTTTAACGTTGGAAAACTTGGTGTACCTTGCGAACAAGCAGCTACAGCGTTTGCATGGTCGTTACGAGCTTAAACGCAAAGCCGACGATGGTTTAGAACTGCAAGTGCTCGACACATGGCAGGGCGATGTGATGCGTGATACCAAGACGTTATCAGGTGGCGAAAGCTTCTTGGTGAGCTTGGCGTTGGCATTAGCGCTTTCTGATCTTGTGAGCTACAAAACCAGTATTGATTCTCTGTTCTTAGATGAAGGTTTCGGCACGTTGGATAGTGACACATTGGACATTGCCCTTAACGCGTTAGATAACTTGAATGCATCAGGCAAGATGATCGGTGTCATTAGCCACGTTGAAGCACTGAAAGAGCGAGTGCCCGTTCAGCTTAAAGTGACAAAACACTCTGGCTTAGGTGTGAGTGAGATGGAGAAGCAGTACAAGGTTGTCGCTTAGGTTGTTACTTTGGTTCTTGCTAAATTTATCTGCGCAGAAATAGAAACAGAGCTAGATGAAGCAGATCCCCGACTCAGTCGTTCCTCCTTCTCGAGGATGACGGAGTCGGGAGTAGTCACAAATCACTACGCAGTCACTCCTTAAAGTCAGGAACGAACGTCATAGAGAACTAGGCTTTGTTCGTATTGCCTTCGTCATTCTCTAAAGCGAGGTACGAACGTAATAGGGAATCTAGATTTGTTCGCATTACCTTCGTCATTCCCTAAAGCGAGGTACGAGCGTAATAGGGAATCTCTAGTAAACGCAGGAAGTGGATGCTTCAAGAAGGGAACGGCCATGCACAAGAAACCCCATTTACCGACTAAGATATGTCCTGTTTGCCAAAAGCCTTTCGCATGGCGTAAAAAATGGCAGCGCTGTTGGGATGACGTGATCTACTGTTCTGAACGTTGTCGTCGTAATAAGTCTTAGTCCCATAATCTGAATAGATCAGGTCAATCCTCATGATCTAAACCCGTTAACTCCAATATTTCCTTCCTTTGTCGTAATTTTGATGATCCTTTAATCGTTTCGTCATTCATTTCTCAAGTTAATATTTCTATCTGTAAGATAAGTGATGTATAAAGGCGGCATGAAGATACCTAAAAGAATACAGCCTTTAGTTGACGACGGTTTAGTCGACGAGGTGACAAGCCAACTCATGAGTGGCAAAGAAGCATCGGTGTACATTGTGCGCTGCGGCGATACGATCCGTTGTGCCAAGGTATATAAGGAAATAAGCCAACGCAGCTTCAAAAAAGCGACCGCGTATCGTGAAGGCCGAAAAGTCCGAAATAGCCGCCGCGCTCGAGCGATGGAAAAAGGCTCTGGCTTTGGTCGTGAACAACAAGAAAAGGTTTGGCAAAGTGCTGAAGTGGATGCCTTATATAAACTGGCAGAAGCGGGTGTTCGTGTGCCTGTCCCTTATGGTTGCTTTGATGGCGTACTGCTTATGGAGCTGGTCACTGACGATGAGGGTTACGTTGCACCACGTTTGAACGATGTCGTTATGTCAGCAGAGCAAGCGATCGAAGACCACGCCGTGATGATGACTTACGTAGTTAAAATGCTGTGTGTTGGTTTGATCCATGGTGACTTGTCTGAGTTCAACGTATTGGTGGATGAGTACGGTCCAGTAATTATCGACCTACCACAAGCGGTTGACGCTTCGGCTAACAACAACGCTGAGTGGATGCTGGCTCGTGACATCAATAACATCCGTGACTATTACGCTCAGTTTGCTCCTGAACTGGCAAAAACCGAGTATGCCAAGGAAATGTGGGCGCTGTACGAGAAAGGCGACTTGAAGCCAGACAGCAAACTGACGGGTGAGTTTACGGAAACCGACGACTTGGCTGATATCGAAGCCATCATGCAAGAGATAGACGCTGCGCGAATTGAAGAACAACATCGACGCGAGCGAGCTAAAGAAGAGAAAGAAGGTGTTGACGATACTAAGTTCAATTGGGCTGAATAATCGTGATGATCAGTTTTGATCTTTAGCTAGATATCAACCAAACGCCTTTTAAAACAGAGGCGTTCTTTCTAAATAAAAACCCAATGGAGCTTCAACTCTGTTGGGTTTTCTTTTTTAGCACTAATGAAAGACGGACACTCGTATCAATTACCAATTTAACTGTTCACCATCGTAAGCGTAGAAGTGCCCACTGTTATCCGGTGTAGCAGTGCGAATAATATCGACCAACTGATGGGCGACATAGCTTGACTCAAACAACTTACCTTCAAGGACATTGGTCTGAAAAGGCTTCGACAGAGCTGTGTCTGTCGTGCCCGGGTGCAGAGCCAACACGGTGCCTTTCTTAATGGTGCGTTGCCATTCGATCGACATGGTTTTGATAAACATATTTAGGGCTGCTTTCGATGAGCGGTAGCTATACCAACCGCCTAATCTGTTGTCTGAAATACTGCCAACCTTTGCGGATACCACAGCAAACTTTGGATTGTCGCTCGCTTTAAGTATCGGCGTGAAGTGTTTTGCTAATAACAAGCTGGGCAGGGTATTCACAGAGATGTTTTTGAGGAAAAACTCAGGGTCGATGGAAGACAAGTTCTTTTCCGGTCCAAGATCTGGAGTGTGGAGCATACCCACGCAGTTGATCAGCCAATCAAGTTGTTCAAACTCAGAACTCAAGCGCTTAATATCAGCTTCGTCGGTGGCGTCGACTTTGTGCCAGCTCAAGCGATTGTTTTCTAGTTCCGGCTGTTGAGAGTGGTAAGTCGCGTCTACATGCACATCAAGAAAATCAAACCGAGAGAGCTCAGATAATAGGTGTTTAACCACAGCGAAACCAATACCGCCGCTCCCACCGACCACCAATATGTGTAATCTGAGTTGCTCCACCATTATAAGTTCTCCAAGTTTGTGATTCGTTGTTCAGCAGTATCGAGAATCGCTTGTTGTGATTGCTCATCCATGTTGTCCCAAGAGCGATATAACATGCCCATACGTGGGTTGCGGTTTAACGCATCGCGGTGCTGGTCCATAAAGCGCCAATACAAGCTATTGAAAGGGCAAGATTGCTCGCCGCTGCGTTCTTTTATCTTGTAGTGACAGCCTTTGCAGTAGTCACTCATGCGGTTGATATAGGAACCGCTGGCAGAGTATGGTTTGGTTCCTACGATCCCGCCATCCGCAAAAAGTGCCATACCTCGCGTATTTGGCATTTCAACCCACTCAATCGCGTCGACGTAAATACCGAGGTACCAACTATCGACTTGGTCAGGGTCTATACCCGTGATTAAACAGAAGTTGCCAGTGATCATTAACCTTTGGATGTGGTGCGCGTAAGCAAACTCAAGAGACTGGTCAATCGCATGCTTCATGCAGTTCATCTTGGTTTGTCCGTCCCAAAAGTAATGGGGCAGGTTATTATGTGCTGAGTAATGGTTTTTGTTGGCGTAAGCAGGCATGTTTGCCCAATAGACGGCGCGTATGTACTCTCGCCACCCCAGTATTTGGCGTACAAATCCTTCGACCTGTGCAATATCGATGCTTGGCTTATCTGGTGAGCTGTCTCGAAGACAGGATGCTTGGTAGGCCGACAGTGCTGCATCAATCACTTCTTTAGGGCTCAGCAGTTTACTGTTCAGCGAGAACGATATACGGCTATGATACAAGCTCCATTTAGAGTCGTGCTCTGTCGTCATCGCATCTTGAAACTGCCCAAATAACGGCAAGCAGACTTGGCAGAAATGAGCGAGTAGAGACAAGCTTTGTGCGCGGTTCACCGACCATAGTAACTGGTTACCGACTTGACCAATGGTTTGTACTTGGTGACGTTCGATACGTTGCAAAATGTCGGTTATGTCATTGGTAAACATTAGCGGCTGAGGCAGGTTTTCGATGTCTTGTTTCTTGAGTTTCTTTCGATTGTTCGCGTCGTAATTCCATTTGCCGCCAACGGGCTTTCCGTCTTCTAACAAAATGTCGAAACGCTTTCTCATTCGGCGATAGAAGTGCTCCATCATGATGTGTTTGTCTTTCGGAAACTGTTGTTCGATCTCTTCGAATGGAAAGAGGAAGTGTTCTGTATCACAACAACCTTTGGTCGCATTGGTGAGCTTGAGCTTGTTCATCTGCTCTAAAAGGCGATATTCATCTGGCCTTTGATATTCGAATTTCTCTGCGCCGAATTCGTGTACATAGTGCTTTAGAAGTGTGTCTAGGTTTTCAAATTGCGTTGTGTCGTCAAGAGTAAGGTGGAGTACTTGATGACCTTGTTCTTTGAGTTCGTTAGCGAAGTAACCCATCGCACAGAAAAACGCGGCCACTTTTTGAACGTGAGAGGCAACATAATCTGTTTCTTGTTTTAGCTCAGCAATGATGTAAATAACGTCATCGTTAACCTGTCTAAACCATGAATGCTCAATGTTGAGTTGGTCACCTAATACAAGTCGTACCGTTTTAAATTTCATAATGCGTCCTGGTTTGTGAGGCTTGTTGTGACTGCGTTACCGCCTGTCCATTGATTGATGAAGGCATGGTCTGGGTCGTACATTTCAGTACGTTGATTCAAATCGAAATGACGTGATTTGTTAATTATTAGACGCTTACGAGTTGATAGGCTGACAAGATCACAAATGACTACTCTAAGTGGGAAATAGGAGATTTCGATCAGGATGAGTGTGTTGAAGAGGATATCAAGCCAACCAATAATACCGATAGAGGTTGGCAATGCCGGTTATTTTTGAGTGTCGAACTGGAGCTTCTATTCCATTGGAACAACGAGAATATCGATAGGGGAAGTATCGATGATCTGTTTAGAATGGGAGATGAGCTTATGCCAAAAATCATGGTGATGGCCGCATAGCAATAGGTCAACGCCGTTGGCTTCGATGGCATTTTTGAGCTTATCGTTCAAATCACCCGTTCCCACGAAAATGTGCTTGATTGGGTGTTTGGCGTAGGCTTCAAACTCTTTCAAATGCTTAACGGCATCTTCATTGATGGGTAAATCACCGTCATTTCCCTGAATATCAACGAGCTCTGGATAAATTTCTCCATGCGTACCATCGATATAAACAAATGAAATGCCAGCCTCCAGTTTATCAGCGAAGAAGGTCGCTCTATCAATGAGAATCTTGGTGTCGTCAGACAGTTCAAGTGCGACCAGAATATGTCGGTAATCCATAATTAAAGCCTCTTGTTGTGAGTTATGTAACAAGCATAGTTTCTGTTGACGCAAATGATATCGAAGAGATCTCATATTCCGTAAAATCATCATTCAATGTTCTTCTAAGCACTATCGTATTTATATCGCTTTGATTGGTAAGAAATTTACAAAAGGTTGATATAGTGGTTGAAGCGCTAGCTTATGCTGTTAGATAGGCTTGATAGTTCAATGCGCCAATAACGAAGAGGCATCAATGACAGCACTACTAACCATTCCCACTCGAACATTAGGTTTCGACTACGATATTGAGATCCGAGACTGGTCTCAAAAGCTCGTCGGCTTTCATGTGTTTGAAGATGGTAGACGACCGCTTGATGGAGGCATTGGGCTGAGCCTCAACCTTGTTGAACAGTTTGACGTGAATGGTCGTTGGCTAAATTCATTACCTGCGCGTTATCGTGAAATCACCGACGACTTTCCAGAATACCAATACCAGATGTTGTGGCTTGCTGCGAATACTTATGAAGCCGCGCAATTGCTTGAATTAAGGCCTGTTATTTTGGCTTTGATCTGCATGAAATACAGTGTCGACAACAAGAAAGCACTGGCACTAAGTCGCTTAGGGCAGAAGAAGATCCTTACCAAGTTGGGCTTAGACGGCAGCAAGGCGACACTCAAATTCATCGACAAGCTAGAGCTTCATTACAATGTTGGTGATGAACTCGACCACATTGTTCGTATTCTCGAACCGCTGCAAAGACGAGTCCTTAAGTTTAAGCATTACTCAAAAGTTGGATACACAGCCCTGCGTTTGGACCAAGTTCATCCATTTCTAACTGGCAGCCGATTAGGGATTGCAATGGTGGAAGAGGGTAGACTTAATGCACCGTCGAAGATGGCGATGTTCCAAGATGCGATATTGTTAGGGCAAGATTTGGAGATGGATGATCCACTGCGTGCGATTACCAGTCAGAACTCTTTTGCGATGTTTGAGCAACTGCATGACCGCTGGACGGAGCAACGCCAATTACGACGCTTGGAGGGTAACTGCCCAATGGATAAAGACATCCCTTATCCCGTTCCTTTACTTGGCAATGACAACATTCATCCGCTCACGGATTATTACGACCTTGAACACGAAGGCATCGAGCAGAAGCACTGTATTGGCGTGTATCACAACCGAATCATGAGCGATCGTTATGTGGTGTTCCGCATGCTCAAGCCTCAGCGTTTAACCATAGGTTTACGCCGCGTCCCGAGCAAAGCATTTCCTTTTGAAATAGACCAAATCTGCGGAAAACGAAATGCACCTCCGTCGGAATCCGCTCGCCAAGTGATTCACGACTGGCTAGAAGCGAGTAAGCAAAAATATCCTAAGCAATAGCCATTAAGTAGAAGGAATACAGGATGTTTCAACAAGGCGATCTTTGCCCTCATTGTGGTTTGATTATTGTGATGCCTACGGATCTGCAAGGTGAATGCCTAGGATGCGGCGAAGAAATTAATCAAGACCCAGCAGACGATTACGACGAAGAAGAGTAGCTTTACCTACACTTAGATTAAACAAGGCTAGGATAGCCGAATTACTCTCTTTAAAAGGACGGAAAAATGCAGAAAGTAATCTTTAGAAATTGCGATGAAAACTCACCTTATTGGCATGAGTTAGAGGGCTTATTTCAAAGTGAATGGTCTGATTTCAAGTTTAAAGATACATATAAAGAAAACGTACAACTCCCTCCAGTAATAACAGTACTTCGCGATAATGTGGTCATTGGTGGCTTGGCGTATTCCTATTTTCAAGAACCTCACCAAGTTCGTGATGTAGTGTGGATCAACGCTGTGTTTGTCGACCCTCAATGGCGCGGTCAAGGCATTGCCAGTGAACTGATTAATCGTGGTGTCAGACAGGTTTCTTCTGCAGTGCAAACTCAACTCTACGCGTACACCAATATCATGGGTCTCTACCAAGGGCTAGGTTGGTCAATCGTAAATATCGAATCAGAACCGAACCATAAAGTGATGAGTATTGAGCTTAATCGATAAGCTCGGAATAAAAGCCTGATATTAGTTTATCTGCCGTTCGAGTAATGAATTTCTCCCTTTCATCCATAATGCATAAACCTGTTAAATTTTCGTTGAAACTCATGCCGATATCGCCTTTAAATCAAACAACTAGCTGTTGATTAAAACGATCAAGACGATTTATTGCAGCAGTTGTTGAGCACAAAGCCTATATTGACTAGAATGACGCACTTTTTTTATTTACGTACATACAGGTAATGAACATGAGCGATACTAATTCAAGACCAGCTTTACCAGATCATCTTGCAGGCAACCCACGCAGCCCACACCACGTTGCTGAGTGTTTCGAATACCCAATCGGCATTCGTCTAAATGGTAAAGAGCGTACTGATGTTGAAGAATACTGCATCAGCGAAGGTTGGGTTAAGATCCCTTCTCCAAAAGCGCTAGATCGTTTTGGTCAGCCAATGCTTATTACTCTAAAAGGCACTGTAGAAGCTTTTTACATCGACGCATAATCATGTCGTGTGGCTAGCTAATACTTCGAGTAATTAGCTAATGTTTGCTTAATTAGCCGACATCAAGCCACCAAGCGTTATTACCTAAAAGGGTCTAGAGAAATCTAGACCCTTTTTGTTTGCATTGATTTTAGCGAACTTCTTTAATCAATAGCCCAAACCACCTTCATAAAACCAAAATTGTTGTTATTCACTATGCATTCGCAGTAATAACAAAGTTGTTGTTGGTTGATTTATGTTCGCTCGCTCTTTTTGGATTTATTCGTACTCGAAAGTTCTGATGTTTAATTAAACAGATACAAACAAAAATATGAAGCGCAGTCTAATTAAATGAAACTAATATGCTGTATTTAAAGTTATTTTTTGTTAATAACTACCTCTATCACAGAAATTAATCCTGAAGCACATACAATTCCCTTGATTTCGAATGAGCGCTAAATTTTTCGTTCGAGCATTTAAATTCTTCCTTCGCCCAATAATTATGAGGTTCTTATGTTTGGAATATTCAAACCTATGGCGCATATCGATCGCTTGTCATCAGATAAGATCGATAGCACCTACACACGACTACGATGGCAGCTGTTTCTTGGCATCTTCGTTGGCTATGCGGGGTACTACTTAGTCCGTAAAAACTTTAGTTTGGCGATGCCTTATCTCATTGAACAAGGTTTTAGCCGTGGAGAACTAGGGGTTGCATTAGCGGCGGTATCTATCGCTTACGGCTTATCTAAGTTCTTAATGGGCAGTGTTTCTGACCGTTCTAACCCTCGTTACTTCCTCAGCGGTGGCTTGTTAATGTCGGCACTGGTGATGTTCTGCTTTGGCTTTATGCCTTGGGCAACAGGCAGCATCACTGCGATGTTTATCCTGCTGTTCTTGAATGGTTGGTTCCAAGGTATGGGTTGGCCAGCTTGTGGACGAACCATGGTTCACTGGTGGTCACGAAAAGAACGTGGTGAGATAGTGTCAGTATGGAACGTTGCTCACAACGTGGGTGGCGGTTTGATTGGCCCAATGTTCTTGTTGGGGCTGTGGGCTTTTAACGACGATTGGCGAACCGCTTTTTATGTTCCTGCATTTTTTGCCACTCTCGTTGCTGTCTTTGTTTGGTTTACTGTAAGAGATACACCTCAATCTTGCGGCTTACCACCGATTGAAGAACATAAAGACGATTACCCAGACGACTACGATACGTCTCATGAGAAAGAAATGACGGCGAAAGAGATCTTCTTTAAGTACGTTTTCTCTAACAAGCTGTTGTGGTCAATCGCTATTGCCAATGCGTTTGTTTACCTTATCCGCTATGGCGTACTCGATTGGGCTCCAGTTTACTTAAAAGAAGCAAAAGACTTCTCTGTAGATAAATCATCTTGGGCTTACTTCTTGTATGAGTGGGCAGGTATCCCTGGCACCTTATTGTGTGGTTGGATTTCAGATAAGTTATTCAAAGGCCGACGTGCACCTGCAGGTATCTTGTTCATGGTTCTAGTGACAGTCGCTGTGTTGGTATATTGGCTGAATCCAGCAGGTAACCCAACGGTTGATATGCTGGCACTGGTTGCGATTGGTTTCCTTATCTATGGTCCTGTAATGCTGATCGGTTTGTATGCACTGGAACTTGCGCCTAAGAAAGCAGCGGGTACAGCGGCTGGTCTAACGGGTTTGTTTGGTTACTTAGGTGGCGCGGTTGCTGCGAACGCAATACTCGGCTTTATGGTTGACCATTACGGCTGGGATGGCGGCTTCATTATTTTGGTCGGCGCTTGTGTGGCTTCAATCATCTGTCTGCTTTACGCCTTCTTAGGTGAGCGTGCGCACCATAAACAAAAAGATCTCGAACGAGAGAGAGAAGCGCTAGCTCAGTAGTGTATTTACTGAATCACATCTATAAATAACAACAGAGGCAGGTATATCCTGCTTCTGTTTTATCAAGGGAAACAATAATGAAAACAACGTCACTGTCTCTGACCTTATTAGCACTAAGTTTATCTACAAATGCGTTCGCCGATCCTTTAGTGATTGCGCATCGCGGCGCTTCTGGTTATTTACCTGAACACACTTTACCCGCTAAAGCGCTCGCTTACGCAATGAAACCCGACTACATCGAACAAGATGTCGTGATGACCAAAGACGACCAATTAGTGGTTTTGCATGATCATTATCTAGACCGCGTCACCGATGTCGCGGATCGCTTTCCAGATCGTGCACGTGACGATGGCCGCTACTACGCGATTGATTTTACGCTCGCTGAGATTAAATCCCTGAAAGTGACCGAAGGCTTTAACCTCGATGACCAAGGTAAAAGAGTGGCAGGGTACCCAACGCGCTTCCCAATGTGGCAGTCTGATTTTCGTGTCGCTACCTTTGCAGAAGAGATCGAGCTGATCCAAGGCCTAAATAAGACCTTAGGTTATGACGTGGGCATCTATCCTGAAATTAAAGCACCTTGGTTCCATCGTCACGAAGGCAAAGATATCTCCAAAGCGGTACTTGCAACCTTGCATCAATATGGTTACCTATCAAAAGACGACAAAGTGTATTTGCAGTGTTTTGACGCCAATGAACTTCAACGCATTAACGATGAGCTCATGCCAGCGATGGAAATGGATCTTAAGCTCGTTCAGTTGATGGCTTATACAGATTGGAATGAAACCATGACGTACCAAGGTGACAAAGCAACGCCGTACAGTTACGACTGGATGTTTGAAGCTGGTGGCATGGAAAAAGTGGCGTCTTATGCGGAAGGAATAGGCCCTTGGAAGCCAATGTTGGTGGACGATGCATCGACCAAAGATAACATCATTATTAAACCGTTAATGAAGTCAGCAAAAGACGCGGGCTTAGATGTTCACCCGTACACGTTCCGTGCTGACCCAGGAAGAATCCCAGCTTATGCTGATAACTTTGATGGCATGTTGGATGTCTTCTACAACCAAGTCAAAGTTGATGGTGTGTTTACCGACTTCCCAGACAAAGCGGTCGACTTCTTGAACCGTTAATACCCCGTCAGTTACAAGCTATTAGTAACGAGATACTAAGAGCCAAAAGCACCGACTAAAGGTGCTTTTGGCTCTTCTTTCACTTTTTGGATCTCCTTGTACTGGCCTCGAAATCCTACCTATATTCTTCTTTCTCAGCCCGCATTTTGATATTCACTCGGTTTACAGCTATAACCTGACTTGATAGGTTACTCCCAATGCAGCCAGATGCTTAATCTATAAGTGTTTATCGGCTCAACCTGATATTGAATTTGGAAAGATCATGGAAGAAAGAAGCAAAGCTTATCTTGATAGCTACCTCAACACATTACCAGCAGACGTTGCTTCGCAATACACCTCCTTTAGTGCTGATTATTACTGCGCCGACGAGTACAACGCTAACCTCTGCGCACAGTTGATTTTAAAAGGTGAAAAACAGGCGTCCTGCGGCCTTGAACACTGGTATACCCATGAAGGCGAGACGAGACCCATAGTTGGTCACTTGCAAGTCGTCACCGATTGGGATGGTAAGCCCGTATGTATTGTTGAGATCACGTCGGTGTCGTCGTGCAAATACAACGAAGTGACGGCGGAGTTTGCTGCTGCCGAAGGCGAGGGTGACAAAACACTCGAATGGTGGAAAGAAGCTCACTGGAACTTCTTCTCTCGTGAATGTGAAGAGCTCAAAATCTCACCAAGTGAAGACATGTTACTTATGTTGGAGCGTTTTAAAGTGGTTTATAAATAGTGAAGTCCCAGCGCGTGATGTGTTGAATCGGAAGGCATGGCACTTTGACCTTCATTTGACCAACGCCAGATGATTAACAATCACAAGGAGAGTGATGTGAAAATAGCGATATTGGATGACTACCAGAACGTTGTAAAAGACCTCGATTGCTTCAACAAACTCGAACAACACGATGTCACTGTATTTACCCAGACATACTCAGAGCAAGAGCTCGTCGCTAAGTTGGTCTCGTTTGAAGCCATTGTGCTCATTCGTGAAAGAACCGAGATCACCAAAACTTTGTTATCGCAGCTCCCAAACCTCAAGCTTATTAGCCAGACGGGTAAAGTGAGTAACCATATCGACCCGCAAATGTGTGAACGATTTGGCATCACCGTTTTAGAAGGCCGAGGCTCGCCAGTTGCGCCCTCCGAGTTATGTTGGGCGTTGATTATGGCTGCATCGCGCCACATTCCCACTTACGCTTCAAACCTTAAACAGAACCAGTGGCAGTATTCTGGCTCGTTAGGGCTAGGTCGAACTTTGAAGGGCTTAAAGCTAGGTATTTGGGGCTACGGCAAGATCGGCAAATGCATTGCACAATATGCCCAAGTATTTGGGATGCCTGTCGTAGTGTGGGGTAGCAAAGCTTCACGCGATCAAGCGCAAGCAGATGGTTTTGAAGCAGCAACAACTAAACAAGACTTCTTCCGAGAAGTTGATGTGCTTTCTTTGCATTTGCGTTTGAATGATGCGACCAGAGGATGTGTTACGGCACACGACCTAAGCTTGATGAAGCCGGACTCACTGTTTGTGAACATCAGCCGTGCCGAGTTAGTCGAACCGATGGCCCTGTATCATGAACTACGCGAGATACCGACCAAAACAGCCGCTATTGATGTGTTCGATTGTGAGCCAGTAACAATAGACACCGAACCGCTATTGTCCTTACCAAACGTCACAGCGACTCCACATTTGGGCTATGTTGAACAAAATAGCTACGAACTCTACTTCGATATCGCTTTCGACAACATTCTGTCCTATCAAAGAGATGGCTTATAAAGGCGCGATGACTAATGCAGGAGGCAAGATGACAAAGCTAATCGAATTAACAGAAATAGTCTTATTCGACTGGGGCAATACGCTGATGGTCGATTTCCCAGACGCACAAGGGAAGATGTGTGACTGGGAAACGGTACAAGAAGTGAGTGGTGCTCGTGCATTACTGGCTGAACTCTCCAAAAATCATCAAGTCTACGTTGCCACCAATGCTGGTGATTCCAGTAAAGACGACATCATTCGTGCCTTTGAGCGCGTTGGCCTGTCTCAATATATCTTGGGTTACTTTTGTAAGGCGAGCATTGGCTTTTCTAAGTTCGAGTCGGGGTTCTATCCTGCCATTATTTCTAAGCTCGGTGTTGCACCACCAGACATCACCATGGTTGGCGACACTATAGAGAAAGACATTTACCCAGCACTTGAAGCGGGTTTGCACGCGGTGTGGTTGAACACGGAAGGAGTTGAGCTTAAGTCACAGCATCCGAATGTCATGCAAGTTCAATCCCTAAGCGAACTGTTGGAAAAGCGCGATTAACTCTCTGATATTAAGTTCAGATAAAGCGCTTGTCTGTTTTGACGCAAGCCTCTCATCTCTTTGCTGTTTAATCTTCTAAGCTAACTTTAGTTTCCACTATGAGGGCTAGGTTATGAGTATCGAACGTCATGGAATATCGGTTGGAATTGAACGTGTTAGCGGTGAAACCATCGTTGTGTTTAAAGCGAAAGGCAAACTCACACACGATGACTATCAAGCAATGATGCCAATTCTAAATACCACGCTAGAAGAACTCGATTCATCTAAACTCAAGATGCTGGTCGACATCTCCACCTTAACGGGTTGGGAGTTGCGTGCTGCTTGGGATGATTTCAAACTGGGATTAGAGCTCAATTCGAAGATAGACAAAATCGCGATTTATGGTGATAAAAGCTGGCAAGAAATGGCATCAAAAGTCGGCAGTTGGTTTGTGTCGGGTGAGATTAAGTCATTCGAAGACCATGACTCTGCGCTTAAGTGGCTAGTCGATTGATTCTATCTACGGACCGCTAGCGAACAACCAATAAATAACGCTAATGACGGTTAACGAGCATTGTGCTTAAAAGCTGTCATTTTTTGTTTTGGCTATGATATTTCCTATTCGATTCAATAGAGTATATTCATTCCAGCGTGTAACATACCCAGGCTTTGTTTGGTCGCGACTAATGGTGTGGCTTGATTCAGTAAGAACGAGAACTAAAACAGAAATAAGGTCTAACGACATGCATAAGGTAATTGATAAGCTGGCTTGGATATTCATCAAAGACGGCAAGCTGTTGATGGTCAGATCAAAAGGCAAAGAACTGTTCTATCTACCGGGTGGTAAGCGTGAAGCTGGCGAAAGTGATGAGCAAGCACTGGTTCGCGAAATCAAAGAAGAGATCTCAGTTGATTTAGTGCCTGACTCCATCAAATACGTCGAGACGTTTACAGGCCAAGCTGATGGCAAAGCGGAAGGCGTATCGGTGCGATTGACTTGCTATCTTGCTGATTATACTGGCGAACTGTCTCCAGATGCTGAAATCGAAGAGCTTAAGTTTGTTGATGGCAACGATAGAGCGGTATGCTCATTGGCGGCACTGGTTGCGCTTGATTGGTTAGAAGCGAACCAATATTTGGCTTAAGGTTTTATCTGATATTAGCTCATGCTGAAGATTGCTCTTCAAAAGATCATCGCTTACGAATAGCTTGAAGGGCGGCTGTCTTTCATCAACAGGTCGAGTTTCCTTTGAGCTTTCTTCGTGTCTTGTAAATCCACCACCTCAATCATTTCACACTCATCTCGTACCATCTCATTAATTAGGCTTGGGTAGTGTCGGCAATCTTCTGGTCGGTCTAAGTAAATGCTACATGTGTACTTGGCTTGAGCCTTGGTGTCTTTCGTCGGAACCAGCTCCAGAAAAGGGCAGCGAGTTAAACGTTCGCCAGATACAGGGTCGAACCAGATCTCGCTTCCTCGAACATATTCAAAGATGTCTGGGTTGAACAACTCCCACAAATCGATCTCTTCTTGAGTCGCGGCAAGGTCGCCATCTCCGTATTTGATACAGCATTTTCCGCATTGATTACAATCTTTCATTATCGACTTCATAAGTTGGTGAGCTTTTATCATTTTACCACTGATAGGCGTGGCACGTTGATTTTGTTGTTCATGGTTAAGCCGTTACGGGGAGGGATCTTGGAATGGCGGTGCTTAAAATCAATTTATCTATGCACCACCACTCCAATCAAAGCTGTAAACAGTGATACAATTTGCGCCTCTCACGTTATTCAAACAAAGGCATCAAGATGAGAACCGTATACACCGCCGAAGGCAACATTAACGCAAAGAAACAAAAAGAGGCTTACCCAAAGCTCGCTTTATGTGACAAGTGCGTTGGTGACTATGTGGTTATTGAGCAACATGAACGAACTTACAAGCCTTGTGCTAAATGTGGTGCCGATGATTAATGCGCCTTGATAAATACCTATGTAAAAGCACTGACCTAACCAAGCCTGAAGCGATTGAACGCATCCATAATGGCGAGGTGAACGTAAACAGTGAAACAGTCACCGATGAATCGACTCAGGTTCATGAAACCAACGCCATCTTGTTTAATGGCATGCCGCTTAAATTGCGTGAATTTCGATACCTCTTAATGCACAAGCCTGCGGGTACTATCTGTTCTAATGTCGATGAAGTTTATCCTTCATTGTTCAACTACATCGAGATAGACAAAGCATCAGAACTGCACATCGCAGGGCGCTTAGATGCCGACACCACAGGTTTAGTCTTAATTACCGATGATGGGCGCTGGTCATTCAATATTACGCTGCCAACCAAGTCTTGTAAGAAGGTGTATCGCGTGACATTGTCACGAGACATCAAAGACGATGTCGCTGATAAGTTTAAAGCGGGCATTCAATTGCAGGGCGAACAAAAGCCGACGCGTCCGGCAGAGCTCGAGGTGATTACCAGTAAAGAAGTGCTGTTGACCATTACAGAAGGCAAGTTTCATCAAGTAAAACGAATGTTTGCTGCGGTCGGGAATCGAGTTGTTGGCCTACACCGTGAACAGATTGGTGACGTTCGTTTGGATGTTGAAGCAGGCCAGTGGCGTTATCTAACTAAAGCCGAAGTCGACTCATTTCAGCAAGACTCTGAATAAACACCGTAACCACTTAAAGCGTTAAGCGTGTCAGCACAAGAACATCAACACTATAAGGATGTAGGATGGAAAACCTCAAAGTCTCAGAAATTAAGTCTTTCGTGCCCGCGAAAGACTTCGATTTATCTAAGCGTTTTTACCAGTCAATCGGCTTCGAAGTGATGTCTGAATTTCACGATATCGCCTATCTACGACACGGCAGTTGTGCGTTCCTTCTGCAAAATTTTTATGAATCTGCGCACTGTCACAATTACATGATGCACTTGCTGGTTGAAGACGTAAAAAGTTGGTATCAACACATTCAAAACTCTAATGTAGTGTCGGAATTTGAAGTCAACGTTTCCGAGGTTGTTGAACAGCCTTGGGGAATGCTTGAGTTTTGTATCACTGACCCAAGTGGTGTGCTGTGGCGTGTGGCTGAAAACATCAGGCCGCGTTAATTCATCCAACTTGCATTAAGGCGAGTGAAAACTTCAAATTATCCATCTGTTTCTTTATTTATGCCGACATAAGGCAATGATCAAATAGGTTCAAACATGGATATAAAGGCTAAAATGCACAGCCAAGACGTTTACTACTGTGACGACGTTGATTTGGTTGCTGAGCAAACTCAATGCTTAGAAGTGCTATACGATTTCAACCATACTCGCCCGAGCGAAGGTGATAAACGACAACAAATCATGAAGCAACTGTTCGCCGAAGTCGGTGAGGGCTGCTACATCGAGCCGCCGTTACACGCGAACTGGGGGCGTCACACCCACCTAGGCAACAACGTATACGTGAACTTCAATCTAACTCTGGTCGACGACACAGACGTATTCATCGGCGACAACGTGATGATTGCGCCTAACGTGACCATAGCCACTGGTACACACCCCATCAGCCCAGAACTCAGGCTAAAAGCAGCGCAGTTCAATGTTCCCGTTCGTATTGGCAACAATGTATGGCTTGGCGCGCGCACCGTCGTACTTCCCGGTGTCACCATTGGTGAAAACTCAGTAATAGGCGCAGGGAGCATCGTTACCAAAGACATCCCAGCAAATGTAGTTGCAGTCGGTAACCCATGCCGTGTGGTACGCGAAATCAACGAACGCGACCGAGAGTATTACCACAAAGATCGCCGCATTCCTGATGAACTAAAGTAAGCGACTTTTCGCAGTATTGTGAGGGTCTCACGGCACGTCATGCTATACAGAAAAATTCTACATTTTCCACATAGCTGAAATTAGCTGTGACATAAGCCATTATTATGTAATGGCTTAGTTGCATATTGCCTGTCTATCTTAGAAACTAGACCGAATTATTCTGGGTTTTAGTGCAGAATTTTTCTGTTTGATAGCTGTTATATGTACAGGGAGTTTCAATGAAGGGTTTTCTCAAAGGGATTTTAGCTTATCTTGTTGTGATCTCGGTAGCTCTGCTAATTTCTCGCAATTTTTTTGATTACCTATCCACAATAGACTTGGTTGACTACATTGCATATGCCGGGGTTTTACTTGTTGTATTGGCAGGCATTACATTTGATGGTAACAATCCAGCTAATCAAGACTTTTTATCGTTAATGATTCATCGTGAACTTGTGTCCCGAACCAATGACTTTCAAGACGAAAGTAATAAAGTAAGTTTTGCAGTTAATGTCGGATTGATAGGTGTATTTTTACTTATTACTAGTGGTGTAATGGCTTGGCATATTAGTAAGTAAAACATATAACAAGGCGCCTAAATCTGAATTGTAAACGCGTGCCGAACTCAGACATGGTACACATCCACTCACAGCGTAGCTAAGCGTTATGCCTCGTAATTCTTCCTGAGTTAAAGTAACTATCCATATCTAGTTTAGGTTCACGGTGCCTTTCTTAACTATTTGGTAGAGTGGCATTTCAATGAGCATGGGGGTTTTGTAATGGGAACTGTAATCGGTTTGGTGATTCTAGTTGCTATAGATTGGTATCTTGTTCGTAAAACAGGGCTTCATATTCATAATTGGATTTCTAAAAAGTATGCCGCGTATCTGTCGAAGAAGGGAAACAAAAAATAACCTTTCTTATTAAGTCATCGGTATAAAAAGCGTTATCTGCTATTCATTTCACACACTGCAAAGATTGGAGGATTCATGAAAGGTAAAGGAAAGTGCCTATGTGGCTCAGTTGAGTTGGAAGTAGAGTACGCCAGTAATGAATTGGGGGCTTGTCATTGTAGTATGTGTAGAAATTGGTCTGGCGGTCCGATGTTAGTCATTGATTGCTCTGATTCCGTCAAAATATCAGGTGAATCAAATGTAGTGAGATATAAGTCATCCGATTGGGCTGAGAGAGGGTTCTGCGGTAAATGTGGTACTCACTTGTTTTACTTTTTAGTGCCAAATAATCAGTATCACCTTCCTGTCGGTTTATTGATGTCTGGGGATGACTACAAGTTAACTCATCAGATATTCATCGATGAAAAGCCCGAATACTACGAATTTAAAAATGAAACACATAATATGACTGGTGCAGAGGTATTTGCCCACTTTGAAAGTGGAGAGTAAATATGAAGCGAGATTTTTCTAAATTAGCGACAACCGATTACGGAAACATACTAAGTAACGAGCACTTTATTGACTTTAGTATTGGTCCTCTTTGGCAGGGAATGCCGCCAATTTTTGGAGAAGCGTTTACTGTCCAGTTAACGTCTGGTGATAATTTAATGCTTCATTCAGCCATATACGAAGCACCAAAAGGTTCCATCATTGTAGTGGATGGAGTTGATAGCGAATATGCAGTAGCCGGCGGTAATGTATGCGCAGTCGCTAAGAGTCGAGGTATCAAAGGTTTTATTATTGATGGTGTCATTCGAGATTTGAATGAAATTTCAGATATGAATTTTCCAGTTTTTGCGAAAGGTGTTCATCCAGTACCGGGAAAGAAAGAGGTCTATTCTGAATTGGGTGCTCCAATCACTTGCGGGGGAGCAAAGGTGTATACGGGAGATATCATTGTTGCTGATGTAGAGGGTATTGTCGTTATTCCTAAATCAAGAAAAGATGAAGTGTTTCTAATGGCTTCAAAGAAAGCAAGTGACGAAGCTTCATTAACACTCGCTGAGTGGGAAACGAGTCATAGGGCTAAAATAGCCCAAGCAATAACGTCTGCGAAACAAAAAACTTAATTGGTGCAGCAAGTTGATTTGTAATGCGTGGCATTTGTCATCAATTAACAGGCGTTAGGCGACAACGAATAAATTCATCCATGGAGAAGAGAGTGATCGTACGGACTGCGACGAAAGAAGACTCAAGTGTCTTGTTAGAGTTTATTGAACAAAAAGCTGACTTTGACCGGAGTATGAAAGGGTTTAGTGGTGAAATCTCGACAACTATAGAGAAAATCGAACGCACATTATTTGGTGATTACGCATTTGCCCATGCATTAATATTAGAACGGAATTGTGAGCCTTTTGGCTTCGCACTGTATCACTATCGATATTCATCCTTCAGTGGAGAGCCATCAATCTGGCTTGACGACCTATTGGTTACAGGAAATCAAAGATCACAAGGGTATGGCCGTGAACTTATGTTGGCTTTAAAGTCACAAGCGGAGTCATCATATGCCTCTCACATCTCATGGACGGCAAGTCCACATAATAAGAAAGCGCATGATTTCTACAAAAGGTTGGGTGCAGAGGTTGAGCGAATGGATGGTCAAAGACCTTATTTTCGTTGGGCAATGTGCGATTCGTAAATGAATCAAAAGGGAACTATGAAAATAACGACGCTGGTTGATAACTCTCGACTGGATAACAGGAAAGATTTAGCCGTTGAGCGCGGACTATCACTGCATATTGAAACTGAATCGCTAAAGATCTTGTTCGATATGGGAAGTGGCGATACGTTTTGTCAAAACGCA
The DNA here is from genome assembly GCF_013114515.1 of Vibrio sp. AIC-3. NCBI lineage: Bacteria > Pseudomonadati > Pseudomonadota > Gammaproteobacteria > Vibrionales > Vibrionaceae > Vibrio > Vibrio sp. AIC-3. Next base: position 43,242 of record NZ_VTXG01000027.1, read on the forward strand.
CCATTACTGGGTATTGATATTAAAGATGTAGACCTCGCTGTCATATCACACAGGCATCATGATCATTGTAATGGCACCGCTGATTTTGTTGCTCATAACTCTAAAGCCAAAGTGTTTCTGAAAAATTGCGAACAGAAAAGCTATCATTTCCGGGCTTTCGGTTTCAAAAGTGATGTCGGGATCAATCCGGACTTACTAGAAAACAGCAACGAGCGGTTAGTCTTCGTTAATCGTACTACTGAGATCGCCCCAAATGTCTTTGCTATCACAGATATTAGCGTGAAACACGAACAACCTAAGGGTAATAAATACCTTTATACACAGTCGGAAAATCGACGGGAGCGCGACTCATTTGATCATGAATTACTGTTAGTGATTAAAGAGCCAGATGGTTTAGTTATATTCACGGGATGTGCGCATAGTGGCGTTCTTAATATGGTTGATACAGCGGTTACTCTGTTCCCAGGAGAGAGAATAAAAGCGGTTGTCGGGGGCTTCCATCTAGTGGGCTTACCATTGTTCAATAGTATTGGTGGCACAAAGCAAGACATTAGAGATCTTGGATTGACGTTGTCTCAATACCCCATTGATAAACTGTATACAGGGCACTGCACAGGCAAGAAAGCTTATGAGTTGTTGAAAGAAGTATTAGGCAAGCGTCTGGAAGCAATGCCGACAGGTCGGCGTATTCATGTGTAGCGTTGGTCAAACCTTAGATGGATGTTAGTTAGGTCACGATGAATAAACAAAAACTAAAGAACCTCATTCAACAAGTTCCTGAGCTAATCGATACAGCCAAAGTATGTCGTGAGGTGGGCTTGCCAAACTTCTATATTGCAGGCGGAGCTATCACTCAAATCATCTGGAATGATATCGAAAACAAACCGCTTCTAGACCAAGTCAAAGACTTCGATGTTGTCTATTTCAATAGTACCTCAGCTATCACCGAAGATGAGTTCAAAAACCGCATTCGTTCGCGGTTAAGTCATTGTGTCGACGTGGACGTGAAGAACCAAGCGACCATTCATGAGCATTACGCTAAGAAGTTCGGTTGCTTCATTCAACCATACGATCGTGTTGAACAAGGTATCGAGTCTTGGCTCTCTGCATTTGCTATCGGGTTTACTTTGAATGATTCAGGCGGCATCAAGTTGTTTTCACCATACGGTGTAGAGGATGCGTTTGATATGCTGATTAAACCGAATAAGCGAGCAATGACAGAAGAAAATTACAACAAAATGACCACTGGCTATAAGGCTCGATGGCAGCAAGTAAAAGTGCTTCCTTGGAATTGATCTATAAAGCTTTGTGGGATCGCTCTTAACATTGGGTATTTAATTCAGTTTGGCGTCAGTGGTAAATTTGAATCTAGTCTCAGCATTGTTAGTGACTTAGTTGTACGTTATGTGATTTGGAAACAACGAGGTCTGGTTTATGAAATACGCTCCAATTAAAGATGAAATTACGTTTGATGATTTCGCAAAATTAGATATTCGTGTCGGCTTAATCGTAAAGGTTTCTGAAGTCGCTAAATCAGATAAGCTGATGAAACTCACCGTCGACTTTGGCGATCATCAGCGATCAATCTTGGCTGGCATTAAACAAGAGCGAGAAAACCCGAAAGAAATCGAAGGCAAGCAAGCTTTGTTTGTTGTGAACTTGCCTGAAAGAAAGATGGCGGGTGAAGTGTCTCAAGGGATGTTGTTTGATATTGGTTATGAAGACAAATTAAATCCGTGTTTAGCTTGTCCTGAAACCGAAATGCCTAATGGTGCTCGAGCTGGGTAACGTACACATAAACGTGAACAATAATGTAAGACGGAATAACGCGTATCTTAACTTAAAGCGAACATCATAGATGGAACACAAAACAGGGTACAAGAGATGAAAGCTGGTACGCCAAGAGATTATAGCGAAGACATGTATAACGTTTATTTTGAAGTTGGAGAGTGGGAAGGAACGGCTCTCAGCATACTTGAGTCGTTTGTTGGTCAGTCACCGTCAACGTCTATTTCACATTTGGAGTTTGGATATGAACTTGCGATGCCTATCCAATGTGTACCAGATCTCGTGAGGCTTTTGACTGAGAAAAATATCGCTATTTATCAGATCGTACGTGGTAACAAGATACTAGAGTCATAAAGATATTGGTCGAAGTAGAACAGTGAATTAATCGAGATTGATTCGTTATACATGGTACTTATCGTTGAAGGTTGGATTTCTTTCTTAAGGAGTTTTAAGTGGGTCAGGAAGTAAGAGTAGGTGTAGCTGCGGTTATTCTACGTGAAGGACGAGTACTACTTGGAGAACGAATTGGTTCTCATGGGGCTCATACGTGGGCAACGCCGGGCGGACACCTTGAGTGGGGTGAAAGTATCGAAGAGTGTGCCAAACGCGAAACACTCGAAGAGACTGGCTTAGTTGTTAGTGCATTTGAGAAGCTGACTTTTACCAATGATATTTTTGAGAAAGAGAACAAGCACTATATTACGCTGTTTGTTGTTGCTTCTGACGCTAGCGGCGAACCGCAGGTGACAGAACCTGATAAATGTAAGCAATGGAAATGGTTTAAGCTCGATGAGTTACCAGAGCCATTGTTTCTTCCTCTGACGAATTTGCTTAACGATCCGGTCATCCTTGGGAAGCTAGTGCAGTAATACAAATTGTTAGGCCGTTGCTATGTGAATACAGGAAACAATCAAATGGAATTAAAGTGTCACTGTGGAAATGTGAGCTTAGAACTGAGCTCGCTTCCAGACGAAGTCGGGGAGTGTAATTGTTCTATCTGTCGTCGTTATGCTGCCGCTTGGGCGTATTTTTCTCCAGAGCAAGTTCAAATCAACTTGAGCGAGAAAACTGAGTTTTATTGTTGGGGCGATAAAGAAGTCGAATTTCATCGCTGCAAGTCATGTGGATGTTTAACGCACTATGTAACGACAGAGAAATGCTCCGCAGATATCTTGGCCGTGAACATGAGAATGGTCGAAAATGAAGTGCTTGCAAGCATCCCAGTTCGTAAGATCAACGGCGCAGCGTACTAAGTCAACTAACAAGGTACTCTCACTGCGCCTTGCAGTATTGAAACGGTAGGTTTGGTCGTATTAAGGAGATGTTCGATGTTCAAGTGTCCAAATTGTGGGGCGTCGGTTTCTATTAAAGATAAATCAAAGTTGCATCCTTCCAAACACATGCCATGTAGACAATGCGCTCAAGTATTGAAGCCTTTTACTATTTATTACTACTCACTCTTTTTTGTTGCTCCTTTTACGGTTTCGACTTCAATGAATTATGCTGGGTTTAGCACTTTTGGTGCCATGGTGCTTAGTTTTACATTGTTTTACGTGTTGTTTGTGTGTCAGCCAATAAAGAAAGTAACGCAATAGCCCTCTAGCATTAAAAGAAGAGGACTAATCAGTAATAAAATAATGAGACAGGTAAATCATGACATTACGAGTAGTTCCGGAGCTTTATTGTTTCGATATTAATGTGAGCAAATCCTTTTTTGTCGATGTGTTAGGGTTTGAAGTGAAATACGAGCGGCCAGATGAGGAGTTTGCTTATCTAACGCTTGATGGTGTTGATGTGATGCTTGAAGGGATTGCGGGCAAAAGTCGAAAATGGCTTTCAGGTGATCTGGAGTTACCTTTAGGGCGTGGCGTTAACTTTCAATGGGATGTTATCGATATCGAACCACTTTATCAGAGAGTTAACGAAAGCGCCGCTGATTCTATTTACTTAGCGTTAGAGTCGAAGCCTTATCAATGTGGGGGTTCGATCGTGACTCAGAAGCAGTTCATCGTTCAAACTCCTGACGGTTATCTCTTTAGGCTCTGCCAAGATATTCATTAAATCATGACCTTGTGGTTGAATACCAAATACTGGTCTCTGTTCTGCATTATTTGATGGACCAAACGTATTAACTGAGTACTAAGGTTGCATTGCTCACGCCCCAGTAATGCGTTATACAAATACGGTAATTAAGAATGAATGAGGATATGTAGTGAGCCATTTACCAGACGAAAGCCAAAAACGATTCATAGCGATTTTAAGCAAAAAGATGGATTTAGGAAGAACATTGAACGTGCTAGGGCACTTGAGCGTTGGCCTATCTAACCTATTAGAAAGTGAAGAGGCTTGCTACGTTGACTATGAAGACTTGGATGGCAATGTCCACCCTAATTTATCTCATTATCCTTTCATTGTTTTGAAAGCCGACAATTCAAACAAGCTTCGAAAAGTGCGTAAAGAAGCCTTCAGCCGTGGTATTAAATTTACCGATTTTACGAGCTCAATGATCGAAGGTGGTTCTGTTGAGCAGCAGCAACGAACCAAAGAAACCAAAGAAGAAGATCTTGAGTATCTAGGTGTATGCCTGTTTGGTGACACGGAAATTCTACGTGAGTTTACAAAGAAGTTTAGCTTGTATAAGTAACTCACTTTAGTGGTCTAGCTATCTGCTAGTAAGTACACCGAACATGTTACATAAGCCGTTAATCCAGAGATAGGAAGTCAATGGAATACCAATTAGATATTGAGCCTTCCGATGAAGACATTAATGAAGTCCGAGGCGGGTTAATCAAACACAACACACCGTTTCTGGAAGGGATAGCCAAGTCTCAAGTTGCGTACTACGCGATGGAGGAAGGCAACAAAGTTGGTGGCATTATCGCTGACCTTTGGGGAAACTGGTTACTGATTAAGTTCCTCTGGGTCGACGATTCGATGAGAGGAAAGCAAGTCGGCAGTGATCTACTTGAGCGTATTGAAGAGTATGCACAGTCTCAAGGTTGTACGTCGTCATTGGTCGATACATTAAGTTTCCAAGCGAAGCCTTTTTATGAGAAACGAGGGTATGAATGCCAGATGGTGTTAGAAAATTACCCTGTAGATTCATCGCTATCGTTTCTCACCAAGTCGCTCGTCAAAAAGTAGCAAATAAAGACCCCGTATATACAAGGAGAGTAGAGTGGTAAACATTCGGGAAATGGCAATTTCAGACTACGACTCAGTGATCGCGTTGTGGTGCCAGACAGAAGGCATGAGTATTCGCGATGCCGATTCGAAAGAAAGCATTGCGAGCTATTTAGATCGTAACCCCGGTCTAAGTTTTGTGGCTGAAAGCAACAACGAGATCATTGGCGCTGTGTTGGTCGGTACGGATGGACGTCGTGGGTATTTACAACATTTAGCTGTCTCGGCCAACTTCAGAGGGCAAAAGTTAGGTTGTAAGCTTGTCGCAGAGGCGGTCAACGCCCTTGCAGGGTTAGGTATCCCGAAGACCCACTTGTTTGTCTATAACGACAACATCAATGCTCAACAGTTTTACGAAAAATTGGGCTGGTTTCCTCGAGATGAAGTTCGAATGTACTCGTTTAATAGCTCGGATAATAGTAACGTTTAGCCTTAAAGGTTCGCGCTGGCTGAGCTTGAATTTGTAACAGATTCGCGTGCATCTTCCCAATATCAAAACAATCCTTGGAGTATTTAGAAATGTTGTTTTCTAGTCTGTCTAAACCATTGGTTCATGGCTCCGAGTTATGTTCTGAACTGGTCAATTTCTTAACCGAGCATAAGAGTGATTTCGAAGAAAAGTTAATCCCTGATCTGTCATACATCGATGATATGGCACATGTGGTGAACGGCATTAAAATCAAAGACGTTCTACACATCAATGCCAATCAATACCGACTTCAATATTCGTTTGATTGGGAGCTGTTTCTAGGTTGTTCAGATAGGAACGAAACCGGTGTAGAGAATGGAAGCGTTCTATTCACACTTGAGGATGATAACGTTCTTAATATCAACTTCCCAAACTACGGTTCTCGAGACACTAGCGATGAGCTCTAGTCGGTTTTTCGTGCGTGTTATACAGAAGGAACAACAATGATAACTATCGAAAGGCTTGAAGATTCACATGTGGCGTTAGTTCAGGCCATCCAACTCGCCGATGAACAGGTTAAGTTTGCTGGCACAGCTGCAGAGTTTTTATTAGACGGCAGTGAAACCACGCACTTGCACGTGATTAAGTCTAATAACGAAGTTGTTGGTTTCTTTAAGCTGGATATCGCTTACGCAGATTCTTATGAGTTTTGCCCTGAAGGAAGCATTGGGCTAAGAGCTTTTGTGCTTGATAAAAACCAGCAAGGTAAAGGTTTAGGAACAGGCACTGTGAAGGCTTTGTTTCCATATTTAAAAGCGAATTACTCAGCGTATGAGTCGATTTATTTAACCGTGAATTGCAAAAATCCCGCCGCATTCAACTGTTATAAGAAAGGCGGCTTCGAAGATACCAATGAACAGTATTTAGGTGGCGCAGCAGGCCCGCAATTTATCATGCGCGGTCAAATCGCTTCGTAATATTAAACCGATTAATTATTGATGAGAAACACCTGCACAGCTGTATGCAGATTGAGAGTCTTAAAGAACTCGAAAAGGAAATTTGATGAAAGTTCAATATCTTGAAGTGGTTACCCCAGAAGTCGATGTTGTTTGTGCAACATACGCTCAGCTCTACAACGTGAAGTTCAGTGGTGCAGATGTGAACCTTGGTGGGGCGCGCACTGCAAAGCTATCTAATGGTGGGGTCATTGGCATTCGAGCACCACTTCGTGAAACTGAAGGACCAACTGTTCGTCATTACACGCTGGTTGAGGATATTCAGTCTGCAGTAAATGCAGCCGAGAAATTAGGCGCCGAAGTTGCGTTGCCGCCAATGGAGTTACCACGTCACGGCATGTGCGCCATTGTTATTCAAGGTGGCGTCGAACTCGGATTCTGGCAATTATAAATGATGTATACCTTTTAGATTGTGACGGACGAGATACTACGATTTATGATGAGACACCTAGTGTCTTTGCCTGCTTCATGGCATCATTCCACGCAGCTAAAACCCCAACAAGGTATGTTATGAAACAGAATATTGTCCACATTGCACTCGTGGTAAAAGACTACGATGAAGCGCTTGATTTCTATGTAAACAAGCTTAAGTTTGATCTCATCGAAGATACGTATCTACCAGAAGAAGATAAACGCTGGGTTGTTGTTGCTCCACCAAATTCAACCGGTGTGAGCCTGTTACTTGCTAGAGCTTCTAAGCCAGAGCAACACGATTTCATCGGCAACCAAGCTGGTGGACGCGTATTCCTATTCTTAAACACCGATGATTTCTGGCGTGATTACGAACGCATGACGTCTTTGGGCATTAACTTTGTCCGAGAGCCTAAAGAGCAAGGCTACGGCACCGTTGCTGTGTTTGAAGATCTTTACGGTAACTTGTGGGATCTGCTTCAGTTAAACCCTGAACACCCTATGGCTAACAGGTAGAAAAGCTTAGTCAACAACCTTAATTCTGGTCATACGGATAGGCAGGAGCGACATGGAAGTCACAAGGTATCAACCCAAGTATTTAACCGCTTTACAGGCGCTCTATCTAGAATCAAGACAGGACACCTTTCATTGGGCTGATGCCGACGCTTTTGAGTTATCCGATTTCGAATTAGATACAGAAGGTGAGCAGATATGGGTGGCTGTTTCTGGCGACAAGGTTTTAGGTTTTGCCTCTGTTTGGGAACCTGAGAGTTTCATCCATCACCTCTATGTGTGCCCGCGAACGCTACGTTCTGGAGTAGGCTCTGCTTTACTCAATACCTGCAAACAACATTACACTGATCTGACTTTGAAGTGTTTGACTACCAATGAAAATGCGGTTGGCTTTTATCAGTCGCAAGGCTTTGTAATCTCGTCCACAGAGGGAGAGGGATTAGAGCGTTATCACTTAATGACTTACCAAGTTTAGTAGTAATAAGCTTAGTAATAACAATCATGGCGATCACAATCTCTGCAATTACAACAAGGGTAATCAAGTCGGGAGCTAAACAGAGAATATGGAAATAAAACAGCTGTCAGCGATGGAGGTACTTCCGGTTAGGCATCAAGTGCTTTGGCCTGATAAACCGATGTCGTTTTGTATGGTGCCAGATGACGAACAAGCAACGCATTACGGCGCGTTTATTGGTGAGCAGTTGGTTTGTGTCGCGTCTATCTATATCCAAGGCAATGAAGCGAGGCTGAGAAAGTTTGCCACGCTGCCTGAATTCCAAGGGCAGGGAATCGGTTCAAACGTGATTGAGCATGCGATCTCTAACCTCAAAGATTTAAACATCCAATATTTTTGGTGCGATGCGCGCACAACGGCTTTAGGTTTTTATCAAAAGTTTGGGATGGCTGTAGAAGGCTCTGAATTTGAAAAATCGGGTGTTGCGTATTACAAAATGTCGGTTCATTGGGAGTAACGCTTCTCTTTCGTTAGGTTAACCCTCCGCACCGCTAAATCATCAACTTAAGTTAAGGAAGCTCATCGTGGAAGAAATCAAAGGCATTCTCCAATTCATGGTCGAAATTGAACAATTAAAGGATGTTCATCGTCAAACAAAACCAGTTGGATTGGACCGATATGAAAACTCGGCAGAGCACAGTTGGCACGTCTGTTTGAGCGCACTCATGTTGAAAGATTATGCCAATGAAGAAATCGATATTACGCGAGTGATGAAGATGCTGTTGATTCATGACCTTGGGGAAATCGATGCCGGAGACACCATCATTTATGCCAGTGAGACCGAAGAAAACAAGCTCAAAGAGAGAAACTGCGTCGAGCGCTTGCTGAATTCATTGCCAAGCTATTCAAGAAGCGAGTATTTGGAGTTATGGCTTGAGTTCGAAGCGGGTGAGTCACCGGAAGCCAGATTTGGTAAGGCGATCGATAGAGTGCCACCTTTGCTTCATAACATCCATGGTGATGGTCACAGCTGGAAGAAGCACAACATATCCAAAGACAAAGTACTGACCTTTAATGGCGAGCGTATCTCTAAAGGCAGTCGTGCTCTATGGAAAGAACTAGAAGTGCAACTTGAAGGTGCTGCGGACAAAGGGTTGTTAAAATAAAGTATTGAAAGGCCATGAGTTTTACGAGGTTCAAATGAAATACTTAGAAGTTGATTCTAGCGAAATCCCAATGGTGTTGCTACTTGAAGCTGATCCGTCAGAAGCAAGTATTGCGTCATACCTAAGCGAATCTTGGTGTTACGCGGCTAAACAAGATAGTGAGCAAGGTAACGAGATTGTCGGTGTCTGCGTCGTTAAGCCAATCGGGGAAAATATCGTTGAAATCTTTAACGTCGCGGTATGCCTTAAGCATCAGCAACAAGGCATTGGTTCCGGAGTGTTGAAATTCACATTGAATCAGTTAGCTCATAAACAGGTTAAACGCGTAGAGTTAGGGACCGGCACATTCGGTTATCAGCTTACGTATTACCAACGTGCTGGCTTTCGCGTCGATTCTGTCATCAAGAACCATTTCATCGATCATTATCCTGAACCTATCTTCGAACACGGCATTCAACATCAAGACATGCTGAGGCTATATATCGAGCTCTAACGATAATCTTAAATATAACATTAATATCTTATTTTCTATTGTTTACAAGGCTATATGCAAACTTCAAGTTCTAACTCTTGGTTAAGGCTTCATGAGTCTCTCTGCTAGCAGAGAGCGGAAACGTGTCTATACTGACATGGGTTACGTCGCTGATTTTAGAAGTGGCGCTACGAATGTAAGTTTGATTAGGTTAAATCTCAGAGGTGACGATGAAAAAATTACTACCACTATGCGCCATTTTACTCTCGGCATCATTTTCAGCTGCGGCTTCGGATGGTTTGATTAAATACCAAAGTAATTACTCAGTGAAAGAGACCGCTGACCGCTTTGAAGAAATCGCCAAAAGCAAAGGTTTGACCTTGTTTGCGAGAATCGACCATCAGAAAAATGCGAGTAAGGTTGATCTTGACTTGAGACCAACGGAAGTCATCATCTTTGGTAACCCAAAAGTAGGGACACCATTAATGCAATGCGCTCAAGATGTCGCGATAGACTTACCGCAGAAGGTGTTAGTCACGGAAGATTCCAATAAAAAAGTATGGTTGTCTTACAACGATCCTAATTACTTGGTAGAGCGTCACGCAATCAATGGCTGTGACGAAGTGGTTAAGAAGATATCGGGTGTACTAAGCAAGCTTTCAGAAGCGACAGTGGCGAAAGCTGAATAACCGAGCCAATAGGCACTCATTTAGACCATTAATGGGTGCGACTTGACGATGATATAGCTTCCCAATCAACGTTTGGCTGCATTGACAACTAAGCAACAATATATAAAAGTAGTTTTATGAAACTGAATTTAGCGCCATCTAACCAACGAATTATCATCATTCCATAGGAATGGTGGGATTGTTGATGCGCTTTGTTTATCGAACCCACCCGTAAGGTGGGTTTTTTGTCGCTGTCTTATGGGTTTTATCTGAATAGAGGAAGTCATATGAAAAAGATCGCGGTTTTTGGCAAGCCTGGGAGTGGAAAATCCACAATCAGCAAGGCGTTAGCACTAGCTACAGGCATAGAGCTTCACCAGTTAGATTCTATTGTTTATAAGGCCAACGGAGAGTTTGTTGAACGTGAAGTATTCGAGCAGGCTCATGAGAGCATACTTAAGTCAGAAAGCTGGATCATCGATGGTTTTGGCCCTCTAGGCTCGTTCAACACACGTTTAGATGCAGCTGATACCTTGGTTTATATCGACCTTCCTTATTCAATTAGCTACTGGTTTGTAACCAAGCGAATGCTCAAAGGTCTATTCGTTAAACCTGAAGGCTGGCCTGATGGAAGTTCAGTTATAAAAGGCACGATACAAAGTTATAAGACACTAAAACTGTGTCCTAAATTTTGGAATGACGACTTTAAAGCGCAGTTAGAATTGCGCGCTAAAGAGAAAGAGGTTTACATCATCAGAAGCGTGACTGAATTGAATAACTTTGTTCATCAACACGTCACTTAACAGTCGAGAGCTTACCTTTCTTTGGAACGCTTTAATTTGCTCATAACTTCATGAAAATATATAGATTTAACTCAACATGTGGCATATTTGCCATGTGTTGAATTTGTGCTTTGAATTAAGGCTATAGATATTATGTATGGAAGTGAGAAGACGAGAGCGTTCTGCTGTAACTGTAAGGAACTTACACTGCATAGGTACACGATGTTCAGTAGCCAAGTGCAAAAGGCACCACAAGCTGAAGATAAAGAACCGAGCTTACTCCAACGAATTTTATCGGAGTTTCTATCTTTTGGTGTTACAGGTTCGGGCGCGACAGGTGATTACAAATGTACCCAATGTGGAACATATCTGAATACACCAGACAACCTCGACTGAGGTTGTGAGTTTGTGAGTTTGGCTTAGGCAAATAAAAACGGGAAGACCTCAATGATCTTCCCGTTAGATATTACTTAACTCATCGTGCTATTGGCAGTTTGAGTGAGAAGCCTTATGCACAACACTTCTTGTATTTTTTACCGCTGCCGCAAGAACACGGATCGTTACGGTTAGGGGTCTTTTCAAACGTCATCGTTTTTGGCTTGTTCAGTAGAGTATCAAGCTCGATGGTGTTCTCTTCTTTGTCTGCGTCGACTGTAACAGTAACGAAGATAGAATTTTCAGCGGCTAGTGCTTCAACTTCTGCTTTGCGCGCTTCAGTTTGAACCATTACTACGATTGGAGATTCTTCAGTACCCGCTTTCACATCGCGGTTTACGTTGTAGCCAGCAAGAACGTGGTTCTGTCTTGTTTCGATACGGCCTTTGAAAAATAGTTTCGACATTGGGTACTCATAAAAAATGTTGAATGGCGCTATTTTTAACGACGATAGCGCAATGGAGGGGGGATTATACGCATATATTGCAATTGATAAAGCAGTGATGTGAACAAAGGCTGTTTGGTTATTGTTTGCTAGTAACGGTTTGCTCTCTAGCATTGTTCGGATTGGACTAATTTTCAAATTCAAGACAATAAGATTTCCCTAAATAGGCTTATGAATGATAAATTCAAATTATTAATCGAAACAAAGAGATAGTGTATGAAGTTAGATGCCATCCTGTGGGATTACGATGGAACCTTAGTCAATTCCGTTCCAAAGAATATCGCAATCACAAAAGACATTATCTCTTTAGTCGCGCCACACTTGTCAGGTGATAACTTACCTAAATATTTGCTCAGCGAAGCGCTTTATCATGAAGCCAACCACGGGGCTAAAAACTGGCAAGCCTTATATGTCGATTATTACGGTTTATCACACGATGAAATGTTGATCGCTGGTGGAATGTGGGCAGAGCATCAAGAGAAAAACCAAACAGCCGTTGCCTTGTTTGAAGGAATGGAAACCGTGGTTAATCAGTTTGCTCATCTTCCACATGGGATCTGCTCTCAAAACTCTCAATTGAATATTCGTGGTGTGCTCGACAGTTATGGCATTGGTGATTTGTTTAAATCGGTCGTGGGCTATGACGATGTCTCGAACGGTAACCAAAAACCCCATCCATTTGGTGGTGTGAAATGTGTCGAGAACATATTTGGCGCCGATCCGACTAACGAGCTTTGTTTGATGTACATCGGTGACCATGAAGCGGACACACAGTTTGCTCGCAATATTGAAGCCGCGCTGGGTAAAAACGCAAAAGTGATTGCCGTTGCAGCAGGTTATAGCCGATCGAAACCTGAAAATTGGCAAACCAAGCCCGATTACATTGCTAACAGTGTCGATGATCTTTTAACGATCATTAGCAAGTACGCATAACGAAGCAGACATTTAAAAATCACCACACGTAAATAACTTTAAGGAAGAATAATGACACCAAAACAAGTGGTATTGGGATTTTGGGATGCAATGCGCAGTAATGATTTTGCCAAGGCAAGCGAATGGCTAGCGGAAGATTTTGAAGGCTATTGGCCTCAGTCATCTGAACTCACATTAGGGCGCGATAACTTTACGGCAATCAACTCTGAATACCCAGCTAATGGTGTTTGGGAATTCGCCCTCAATTCGATTGTCTGTGAAGGTGATGCGGTAGTAACGGACGTTTCGGTTACTGACAGTGTATTGAAAGACCGAGTGATTACCTTTCACACGGTTGTTGATGGTTTAATTCAAAAGCAAACTGAGTTTTGGCCAGACCCATTCGAAGCGCCGGCGTGGCGATCGCAGTGGGTTCAGGTTGTATCGAGCAATTAGTTTGTATCGATATGATCAGGTTGCATCGAAAACCCAGGTCGTATCGAATAATCAGGTTATATCGAACGATCAGGTTTCATCGAAAAATCAGGTTATAACAAACAAGTGGCATTAGGAAAGTGGCATTAGGAGGTTTCATTGAGCAAGGTAGTGATTGTAACAGGCGGAAGTCGAGGCATTGGCGCAGCGACGTCTAAATTGTTGGCCAGTAAAGGCTATGCCGTATGCGTTAACTTTATACACAATGAGTCGCGAGCTGAAGATTTAGTGAACGAGATTCGCGAACAAGGCGGAACCGCTATCAGTGTTCGGGCGGATGTGTCTGTTGAATCGGACGTGAAATCCTTATTCGAGATTGCACGTAATAAGCTAGGTCCAGTGACTCACTTGGTCAATAATGCCGGGATCTTGTTTACCCAGTCACCATTGGTTGATATTGAATTGGATCGCTTTGAAAAGGTGATGAAATCGAACGTATCAAGCTGCTTCCTGTGCAGTAAAGCCTTTATTAAACAAGCTGATGGCGCGGGTTCGATTGTGAATGTATCGTCTGCCGCTTCTCGTACAGGCGCACCGTTTGAGTATGTGGATTACGCAGCATCCAAAGGTGCGATGGATTCACTCACCAAAGGCTTATCGCTTGAATTGGCTTCACGCAATATCCGAGTGAATGGTGTAAGGCCAGGCTGTATTTATACTGAGATGCACGCAGACGGCGGAGAGCCAGATCGCGTAGACAGACTAGCTTCGCAGTTACCATTACAACGAGGTGGCACGCCAGAAGAAGTCGCTAACTCTATCGCGTGGTTACTGTCAAACGAAGCTTCTTATGTAACTGGTTCATTTATTGATATTGCGGGCGGGCGATAGGGCGCGTTAGCCTTTACACTAAGATAGACCAGTAAAAACCATTAACACGCAACAAAAGTACCTAACTAAAAGAACGAAACTAAGAGTACAAATATGAAAAACTATTTTGAAAGTCCGTTTGTCGGAAAGTCACTCAAAGAACAAGTGACCAACCCAAACATCATCGTGGGCGAGCACAGCTATTACTCGGGTTACTACCATAACCACAGCTTTGATGACTGTGCACGTTACCTATTACCGGATAGAACCGACATCGATAAGCTGATCATCGGTAGCTATTGCTCGATTGGATCTGGCGCTGTGTTTATGATGGCGGGCAACCAAGGCCACCAAAATCAGTGGGTGAGTACCTTCCCGTTCTTCTACCAAGACGACGAGAAGTTTGAAGATGCGATAGACGGCTTCGAACGCTCTGGTGATACCGTGATTGGTAACGATGTGTGGATTGGCACAGAAGCCATGATCATGAGTGGTGTTAAGGTCGGTGATGGAGCCATCATCGCAAGTCGAGCGGTTGTGACTAAAGACGTCGCGCCATACTCGATTGTGGGTTCAAACCCAGCGCGTCACATCCGTTATCGTTTCAATGAGACTGAAATCGCTCAGTTGCTAGAAATGAAATGGTGGGAATGGAGCGAAGAACAAATCAAAGGCGCAATGTCGCTAATGTGTTCTTCAGACATTGGTGGTTTGTACCATTATTGGAAAGGATTCTTGAAGCCTTAAATTGTCGTTCACAGATGAAATGTGAATGGTGAGAACGAGATTAAATTTAACAAATTACTCAATAATCTGATTATGGCAATGCGATTGTGATACGAGTAACTTATTGATTGTAAAGATATTGAATAGTATGGCATGTCGCATTAGCGTGGTGGATGAATTGGAAGGGTATTATGATTAGTTGCAACGATTACGATTATATTGAGATTGTGTGTATGCACCGATACCCAATCAAATTAACGCTGAAATCTGGCGAGCAGATTGAATGTGTCGGATTAGATACTCAACGCAATGATAGCCGTGAAGAGTGCATTAAGGTCAGTATTCAAGGTGTAGAACAACTTGTCGTACTCACAGACCTTTCCACACTAGAAGTTTGTGTCGACAACCCTCATTTTCAGCAGATTTCATTCAAAACGTCATAGGCTTTCAAATGAATAACACCATAGAACAATGCTATTGCACCGCATGCCGAGAAGAGACACAACATGTTGTTGTGTTGGTCAGAAAGACGAGTGCGTTTGCAGACAAACCTAACCAAAAGCGAAGTGAGTTTTGGGCAGGCATGATAAAAGGTTGGTTCCTTGGCCCGTTTGTCGCGTCAATGGATGAGTTTTCTCGTCACCTTGTCTGTGAAAAATGTGGCCATAAAGAGATACAAGATTAGCATCGTTATCTTATAAAACATTGGATTCAATACAGTTAGATCGTCAATTGGCTTAGGAATAGAACGAATGAAAGTTGAAACGATAGAAGCCGTAAAGGCGTATGGTTTTTCAGTAAGAACCACCAATACCGATGAGGTGGACCCAGCAAGAGCCAAGATAGGGCAATTGTGGCAGGGCTTTTTTGACCAAGCATTTCCGAAATTAACACCGGATTCAAAAGTGTATGGCGTTTACACTAACTACGAGTCTGACTTTACGGGCGAATTTGATGTTATCGCGTGTACTAATGCACTTACGGATCAGAATGTTGATACGCTTGTAGAAACCGAAATACAAGCAGGTAAATACTTAACGTTTTCTGCTGAAGGTGAATTACCACAAGCTGTGATCGACCTATGGGGTGAAGTGTGGGCGTATTTCAGCGCTGCTGACTGCCCACATGTGAGAACTTACACGACAGATTTTGAACTATACAAAGGTGAAACTGAAGTCGAGATTTCGATAGCGATTCAGTGATCAGGTTAAAATGAACAAAAGGCTTAGCTTAGACTGTGTTTGCCAGTTAAGAGACAGTAGTTACCGGTAAAGAGACAACGGAATCCCAGTTAAGCCTTTGAATATCTGTTCTTTACAAAGAAGATACAGTGTCACGTAACTACTTTAATACCTAGGAATTATCTATTCCAGAATTCCCCTAGATCACCCTAGATACCCTTAAGTCACCCAAAATTCTCTTAAGTTATCCAAAAAGACAATCTTGCTTGGTTTCATTCCACAAAGGGTATTGCTTCATGACTTGGGTGTAGAGCTTACTTTCAAGGTGCGCTCTTAACCAACGTCCTACGTTTTGATATTCCGATTTCACAAACCACTTCTTTTCGACTCGCACAAACTGACTGACGAAAGGCATCACCGCAAAATCGGCCAAGCTTGGGCTTTCTCCAAAAAAGTAGGGCTGATCGGTAAGTCGCACTTCTAACTGCTTAATGAAGGTTTCGCAGGCTTGTCGGCGTTGTTCAACATCGATGTTTCGGTAACGAACCGATGCACGATACCTTTCTAAGTGACCAATAAATTCTTCATCGTTGGTTTTAATAAGCTGCTGAACTTGTTCGCTAAGCGTTGGATTGCTTGAACGCAGAATATCTTGAGGATCGTTTTGTTGAAGTGACCAGTTCATCACATCCAAGCTCTGTTCAATGACTTGTCCATTGGGTAACACCAATACAGGCACTGTTCCTTTTGGCGAACTGGCCAATAGTTCGCTAGGCTTGTCTTTGGTAACGATTTCTCGAAGTAACACTTTTTGCTGTGATAGTGCGATGCCCATTCGCCCGCGCATTGCATAAGGGCAACGGCGTAAAGAATAAAGGATAGGTAGATCGGATTCGTTCGGCATTATTGAGGTCATTTAGTTTGAAAAGTGTTGTACGGTGGTAAAGAGATCGTGATGTGGGTAGAATACGCGGCTTAAAAATTATAAGTAAGTGAGCGACTTCAAAAATGAGCAGAAAAATTGAGTTATTAGCCCCAGGTGGCGATGTAGAAGCGATAAAAGCCGCCATCGTAGCGGGTGCTAATGCAGTTTATTGTGGTTTAGACACATTCAACGCTCGTAACAGAGCCTCTAACCTGTCGTTAGACGAATTGAATGGTGTGATTCGCCTTGCTCATGAATACGGCTGTGAAGTGTTCCTGACTCTTAACGTTGTGCTACTGGAGCACGAGACTAAGAGCATCACCAAACTGCTGAACCAGCTTGTGAACACCAAAGTGGACGGCATCATTGTTCAAGACTTGGGTTTATTCAACCTGGTTAAGAAGCATTTCCCATCGTTAGACGTTCACGCGTCGACTCAGTTAACTACGCACAACGAAGGTCAGATTAAGTTCTTGTCTAAGATTGGCGCGACGCGCGTTAACTTGTCTCGTGAGTTGAACCTGCCTGAAATCAAGATGCTGACGGAAGTGGCACACGATCACGACGTATTAACCGAAGTGTTCGTACACGGCGCTCTGTGTATCGCATTCTCTGGTCAATGTTACTCAAGCTCAGTAAGTGTGGGTAACTCAGGTAACCGTGGTCGTTGTAGCCAAGCGTGTCGTGATGAGTACGAAATCACCAACGCGGGCAACAAGTTCCCACTTAACCTGAAAGATAACTCAGCTTACTACGACCTACCTGAATTGGTTGATGCGAAAGTCGACTCATTGAAAGTAGAAGGCCGTATTAAAGGCGCACACTACGTTTACACTGTGGTAGACACATGGCGTAAACAGATTGATAGCTTTGTAGAAAGTGGTTTGTTGATCGAAGACGATTCGAACCTACACAAAGTATTCAACCGTGATTTCACCAACTCTTTCCTAAAGGGCAACCTAACGAAAGACATGTTCATCGATAACCCGCGCGACAACAGCATGAACTACGCTGTTGAAAAAGCGACGGAGCAGAACAACGAAATCTCAGTTGTACAGATTCAAGAAGTGACCAACGAACTTCACCAAGCGAAAGACGCTCTTGGTAACGAAATGCGTGACAAGATCGAGTTCCTTGATATTCGCAAGACACCAGTAGCAATGTCGTTCAGCGCAAAAGTGGGTCAACCATTTACGGTGACTGTGAACACGCCAAAAGAGAACTTTACTCTTCAATCTAAATCGCTATTGAAAGCGGTTGAAGAGAAGGCGATTACTCAAGAGCTACTTGAGAAGCGCTTCAAAAACGTGAAGAGTGCAGTTCACACGCTAGAAAGCCACGACTTCAGTGAAGTGGATGCAGGCTTGTTGATTCCTCTAAAAGAAGTTTCAGACCTAAAAGACGAGATCGACTTCATTCTGAACGGCTCTGTGGAAGTGATTAAGCACGTTGAAGTGCCAGCACTGCCTCAGCACCCTAAAGTGAACGAGAAGCCGACTATGTCGATGCTTATCGCCGATGTAGAAGACTTACACCTGTGTGACGTGACTGACGCGGATGTTTACTTCAAACTTCCAGAAAGCTTCAAGAAGCGTTGTAACAAGTACATCGACATCTTGGCAGCAAACCCACGTTTGATTCCTTGGTTCCCAGCGGTATTGATCGGTAAAGATTACGACGAAGCGGTTCGTATTCTTGAAGAGATCAAGCCAGCTCGCATCGTAACCAACAACACGGGTATTGCTTACAAAGCTTACGAGATGGGTATTGAGTGGGTTGCAGGCCCGTTCATGAACACGACCAACTCTCACGCACTGGTTACTCTGAAAGAAGAGCTGAACTGTGCAGGCGCATTCATTTCGAACGAGATCAACAAAGGTCAGATTCGTCATATTCGTCGCCCAGAGAACTTCAAACTGTTCTACAGCATTTACCACCCAATCTTGATGATGACCAGCCGTCAGTGTTTCTTCCAAAGAACCGTGGGTTGTAACAAGCCAAGCATCGAAGCAGGTTGTATGTTGAAGTGTGAAAAAGCGACCACGATTACCAACGTGAAAGGCATCTCTTTTGCGGTTGATAAACAGAAGGGTGGCTACCCAAGCATTTACAACCACGAGCAGTTCTTGAACCACGACGCAGTAACTGACTTCTCTGGTCTGTTCGACGAGTTCTTCATTGACCTAACCAACATCGGTGCAGGTTCTAAAGAAGTGAAAGACAAAGTTGAGCTTATCAAGCATTTCGAAGCGCTACTGAACGGCGTTGAAGGTTCACAACAGAACCTAGAGCAGATGGTTGAAGTTCGAACTAATGCTCAGTACGTGCAAGGTCTATAGCGTACAAGGTTTATAGGGTTCAATGTCTATGGGCTGTAAGGCTTATAGCTTCTAACGCAAAGAGCGTTCAAGGTTTATAACGCTCAACCGCTTATTAGCACTCTGAACCAATAAACAAAAGGCCACTCAATCGAGTGGCCTTTTTAATGGTGCGCCGAGCATGGCGTTGATCTAGGAGGTGAAAGTCCTCTACGGGCTCAGTCGAGCGAGAACCGTTAGCCTATGCAAGGGTGTTCACCGTGAGGTGAAA
>NZ_VTXG01000028.1:0-60219 GCF_013114515.1 Vibrio sp. AIC-3
GGTATCGTTGCCTGTGCTCGCTTCCTGTACGTCGTACACTTCGGTGCCGTTCGCGATGCTCTCTGACACGTTATTCACGGTCGCATCGTCGATTTCCGGCGCGTCATTCACCGTATTGATATCTACATCAACAGTAATAGTATCCGTTCCACCCTGCCCGTCATCAACCACAACAGTAAAGCTATCGCTGCCGTTGTAATTTTCGTCCGGCGTGTATGTCCAATTACCATTTTCATCGACAACTACAGAGCCATTTGACGGTTCTGTCCCTTTTGTGAATGTTAGCGAGTCGCCGTCTGCATCTGTCGCGTTTAATGTTCCGCTTACTGGGGTATCTTCATCTGTAGTTACAGAAACATCTTCACCGACAGGTAGGTCATTAATTGGAGTAACACCGATATTAACGGTTATTGTATCTGTGCCGCCTTGGCCGTCAGAGACTTCTACCGTAAAGCTATCGTTGCCGTTGTAGTTTTCGTTGGGGGTATAAGTCCAATCACCATTTTCATCGATAACGACAGTACCGTTTGAAGGTTCTGTCGATTTACTGAATGACAGAGAATCACCATCTTCATCTGAAGCCGACAAAGTGCCACTTGCTGGCGTATCTTCATCTGTCGTAAATGATACTGTGTCACCAATAGCGTCATTATTTGAATCAACAAACAGCGGGTTAGTGTTTGTTTGAGCTACGGTAGGTTCAATGAGCGAACGGTAAGCATCAAGTAAGCTTAAACTTTGGGTTTGAGATAAGCCTAATGATTCAAAACCTGTAGTAACGAACTCTGTAGCAGGAATGGTTTCTTCACCATCACGTTCAATAGTCCCGCTAGCAGCCAAACTTGAACCGTTTTGACCAGCTGCCGTTGCAAACTCCTCACCTAGCTCAGTCGGATCTTGACCTTCTTCCAATGCAGCAAAGATATTCGCAATATCTTGATCGAGTTCAATTTCGCCTTCCTCGGATGAGAAGCGTTTTGTAGATACCTGAGGTTCATTGGTTCCATTCTGGGATTCAAGAATAACATCCCCTGCTTGTAGTGGTTGTCCTTCTTCTAAGACTTTAATCGTACCATCTACCGAGATAACAATGCGCTGGCCAAGTGCTAATGCACCACCCAAATTCAATGTTGTCATGTCCATATAAACCCCTAAAAAAGCTTTTTTTGTCATTAACGTCAAAATAGTGACATTATGTTTATAATATTAGTTAAAATATAACACCTAAAGTCATATAATTCCTAGTTATGAATCGAGTATTTAACAACTAGAGTGACAAGCTAATGACAGTGATCACATCACACAACAATCTTAGTGCTCACAATGGCAATATAAGTTATTGTGTTTACGGAAAATAATCAGCAATAAAACTTGAGATTAACGTGTACAAGAACACCATAAAACGCACGCCAATCGGTTAACATTTTTACAACCATTTACGAACGCCAGCTTAGCGATCGTGGTTTTTTTGGCGCTTCATCTAAATTTTGTATATAACGGCATGAATTCAAGACTTAGGTGTACGCCAATTTTAGGGAGATTTACATTGAACAGGCTTCAAATAACAACATTAGGGTTAGCAATAAGTATTAGCTTACCGGCGACAGCACAAACCCTAGAGCAAGCCGTTGCGTTTACTTTAGAAAGTAACCCTGAAATCAAAAGTGCTTATAATGAATATGTCAGTAAGCGATATATTAATGATGCTTCTGGTGGTGCTTACCGTCCGAGTATAGACCTGGATGGAGGGATCGGTTATGAACACACCGACCTAGCGACTAACTCAAGCACAACAGATCTAACTCGAAAAGAAGCGACTATTACCCTTACTCAACTTATCTGGGATGGTTCCAATACCTCAAATGATATCGATCGTACCGCAGCTGATGCAGAATCTGTACGTTATCAACTGCTATCAAATGCACAGGACATCGCTTTAGAAGTCACTAAGGTCTATCTTGATGCAGTGAAAGCCTATGAAGTACTGTCACTCTCTGAAAACAACCTCGCGACACACAAAAAAATATACAGTGATATCCGCAAACGTGTTGAATCAGGCATTGGATCAACGGCAGATATGTCACAGGTAGAGGCACGTATCGCTAAAGCACACGGTAATTTGCTTGCAGCGCAAAACAACCTTTTTGACACTCACACTCAGTTCAAAAGGCTTGTCGGTCAATCTCCGCTAGGGCTAACCTTCCCTCGAGCAGATGCGGGGGCTATCCCTTATACCGTTGATGGCGCATTGGCAAAAGCCTTTAACCAACACCCAGTAATCAAGATTGCACAAGCCGATGTGGACTCAGCCAAGTTTCAATACAAGCAATCCAAGAGTACTAACTACCCGACGGTTTCTTTTGAAGCAGCACAAACCTGGCGTGATGATGCCGGCGGTACCGAAGGAAGTAGTGATGAGTTTTCTGCCATGGTTCGTTTAAGGTATAACCTTTACAACGGCGGAGCGGATCAAGATCGTGCTGAAAGTGCCGCTTATCAACTCAATAAAGCAAAAGACCTACGTGAGAGCACCTATCGTAATGTAGAGGAAAGTCTGCGTCTTTCGTGGAGCGCTCTCGATCTGACCGTCCAACAAAAAGAATTCTTATCAGACCATGTAGATTCAGCATCAGACACCGTGATCTCGTATGAGAAACAGTACCGTATCGGCAAACGTACCCTTCTCGATTTACTTAATACCGAGAATGAACTATTTGAAGCCCGTAAAGGGTATTTGGATGCCAAGTACGACGAACAATACGCAAAATACAGAGTGATGAACGCAACAGGAAACCTGTTGACCGGACTACGCGTTGAAACCCCTCAAGAATGGAATGAAAAGGTAGAATACTAATGAAGCTGATAAAGACTGTATTTCCGCTTTGTATCATGGTTGTCTCTGCCAATGTTTTAGCTAAAACAAGCGATGAAGAATTTGAATATCGAGCTCTTCCTGAGATCACACAAATTTATGATCTCGAAGATGATGATAATGATGGAGTAATCAATGCTAGAGATCTGTGTCCTGATACGCAAATTGGTGCTGAGATAGATAACGACGGTTGTGGTTCATATTTCGAATCTTCAGAAAAGAAAGAGCTCCACATACTCTTTGCTAACAACTCTACGGAGATTAACCCTGTTTTCCTTAGCCAAATACGCCAGATGGCTGCGTTTTTGAAGCGCTACGAGAGTACAAGCATTGAATTGCAAGGTTATGCCAGCAAAGTAGGCAATTCCGAACACAATTTAAAGCTCTCAAAAGAGCGCGCGTTACATGTAAGGCGTGCACTGATAAGCAATGGTATTCAGCCATCTAGAGTTAATATCGTAGGTCATGGAGACTCTGAATTCAGCAGTGATGACACAGAAATCAATCACGCACTACATCGAAAAGTTGTCGCTTCCGTTGTTGGCTTTAAGGGGAATATCAAAGAAGAATGGCACATCTTCACCAAAATTAAAAAGTAGGCTCTACCCTGCTTTTGCCATACTGAAGCGTTATTTTAAGTTAACATTTCGGTATGGTGATAATTCCTTGAATAGCATATACCTAAGCCGTCTATAATGTTAATCTTGCCACGTTATCAACATAGAGAATTAATCCATGAGCAAACTAACAGCTGATACTCAAGCAAATCTAGAACTTTTCGTTTCTGAAACACAGGAAACTAAATTGGTATGGGGCCTTCGCAACGAAGAAGGTTGGCTAGCATGTGACTCAAGTGAATTCGAAAATAGCGAAGTGATGCCTTTCTGGTCTTCAAAAGAAGATGCTCAGACTCACAATGTTGAAGAGTGGGCTGACTTCGAAGTATTAGAAATTCCACTAGATATCTTTGTAGAAGATTGGTTACTGACTCTTGCTGAAGACGGCGTTCTTGTTGGTACTAACTGGAATGCAACATTAGAAGGCAAAGAACTTGAGCCTTCTGACCTAGCGAAATTATACATCTAATTTCCGATATCGGTCGCGCGAATCGTGCGACCGATATACCTCTGATTAGTATCAATAAATTAGAGACCTACCTCGCATAACCTCGTAGCCGCACCATTCAAAATTTGAAGCAACATCAAACTAATAATAGAATATCGTTCTTTATCTGATTGATCGTCTCTTGTGAATCACTTCGTTTTTGTTACCTTTCTACTATTCATTAGCTTTTGTTCTTATAGCCAAGTATCAACATCAGATCGTGACAACAATTCACCAGTCTATACCTCCAATTTAAGCCCTACTCCAAATGCTGATTGGAACGCACTTTATCTCTCTACTTTAAATCACTCTCCTGAACGCGCATTAAACATGCTGCAAACACGCTACATCGGGTCAACGGTTTACGGAGATAAGCTTTACCTTGCGTCTCTTCTGTATCAATACATGAGCCACCGAGATCAGCCGTTCTACGGAATCGCTTCAAACGACAGCTACTACCAAGCGATAGAAACAGCGTTTATTTCTGCTCTGATTAAAGATGGCCAAGGCCAATATGAGGAAGCACAACAAGGCTTTCTTACACTATTGGCAAAAATGCAATCACACAGTGATTTAACTGGAAAAGCTCTATTAAAATACCAGATGTGCCGTTCGCTTAATGAGCAAGCTAAATACCATCAAGCGAACTATTATTGCTCTGCACTTAAGTCGGACTTACACAACATCGCTGACCCTGTATTACCAAAGTTTGCGACTTATCGAGTCATCGCAAACAATCACCATTTCCGCAGTGACTATCAATCTGCTCTAGATACCTACCTATCGCTGATAAACGTATTCCCACAAGGACACGATATTTCGGGGATCTATAACGATGTAGGAAACTTGCTCAAGGAATTAAAGCAATATGAGAAGTCGACAGAGTACCTAAAAGAAGCACTCATACTCAGAGCTGATGCTTCTGATTTAATGAAAGCACAAGTACATCACAGCCTTGCGGATCTCTACCTCAACCAAAAGCAAAGTGACCTAGCAATTAACCACTTTCAGCAAGCAAAAACACTGTTAACTGCATCATCTCATAGCTACGGTATCGCACTAATAAGTCTTGGCTTAGGAAAAGCCTACACTCAAATTAAAGACTATGATTTGGCGAGAGGTTACTTAGTCAACGCTCTGTCGGCTTCGAATGAATTAAGTAACAACGTCATTCGTATTAACGCTTACTTGGCGATCAGCGATATGTTCGAAGATCAAAAGCTGACAACAGAGGCGCTCAATTATGCTCAGCAAGCTTTAAAAGTATCCGAGCAAGTCACAAGACACAAGTACATCGCTCAGTCACTCTTGCAGCTTTCCGATCTTCATCAAGCGCTCAGCGATTACCAACAAGCTTTCTATTTCTACCAGCGATACTCATCTATACAAATTGAAACACGCGATATCGATAACAGGTTAGCTTTTGAAGCACTAGACCTGACCCACGCTAAATATGAGCAAGAATTGGAAAATTCTTTCCTGATAAATCAGACAAAGCTCGACCGCGTTCAAATTGAAAAAATGGAACATCAAAGATGGTTGTACAACGTCATTGTTATTCTGTTGCTGTGCGCCGCAAGCTTTACGGTATTAGCAAACAAAACGATTCGCGCAAAAGCTTCCATCGATGCTATGACGAAAGCGTATGGCCGGACCGAGATCATACGAAGAATCAAAAAAGTCAGACGCTGTAAAGAAACGGACAAGCAACATGTCCTCGTTCTGCTCGATCTGGATAGATTCAAGAAGATCAATGATGAACATGGACACCCTACCGGTGATCGGGCACTGGTCCATATTAGTCAGCAAATACGAAAACACTTAATGAATGACGAATTATTGGGTCGCTTAGGAGGCGAAGAATTTCTCATCATGCTAACCAATACCAAGCCTGTAGACGTGCGAGAGCGCGTCGAAGAGCTACATTACGCCATATCAAGCACCGTCTTCTTAACAGAAAGCAAAAAGCCACTTAATGTAACCGCGAGTTTTGCTTATCTAGCAACCTCAAACGCATTAAGTGACTTTGATGACTTGTACTCTGTGCTTGACCAAGCACTGTATCAAGCAAAGAGCAACGGCCGAAACTGCATCATTGATGCTTACAACGAACCAATTGATTGACCTGAGGTTATTTATTCTCAGTCTGTTTGCGAACCAACTCAGCCATAATACCTTCACGATCACCTAAGTAATCGTTAAGGCCAACTTTACGCAGTTCACACGCTGGGCAATCGCCACAACCATCACCGATGATGCCATTGTAACAAGTCAGTGTTTTATTGCGAACAAGCTCAAGTGCTGAGTACTGGTCGGCCAACGCCCATGTTTCAGCTTTGTTCAGCCACATCAGTGGTGTTTTAATATCAAGCTTCTTGTCCATGCCCTGTACAAGCGCAGAATTCATCGCTTTTACAAAATCATTGCGACAATCAGGATAACCAGAGAAATCTGTTTCACACACACCAGTAATCACAGTTTCAGCACCGATTTGGTACGCGTAAATACCGGCCAGTGTTAAGAAAAGAATATTACGACCAGGAACGAACGAGTTTGGCAATCCATTCTCTTGTAGCTCATGTGATACAGGGATGTCATCACGAGTTAGAGAGCTGATCGCTAGCTCGTTTAACAGCGTCACATCCATCACTTTGTGCGCTTTCACACCAAGATCTTTTGACAACGACTCAGCCACTTCAATCTCTAGTCTATGCCTCTGACCATAGTCAAACGTAATCGCATGAACTTCATCATACTCTTTTAAAGCTTGAACAAGACACGTTGTTGAGTCTTGACCACCACTGAATACTACGACTGCTTTTTTCATCTTAAATCCTTACGAGAATCTTCTACTAGCGACTTATCTAGGCCAGTAAACAAATGCAACCTATGCGATGCTCAAATATTTGTGAGTTTGAATAGATAAACGCCAGTTACGTTCAATACAGGTATCAATACACAGTTGCGTTGCACGTTCTTTTTGGCTAATAGGTTGAAGTGCAATGACTGTATTTTCAGGAACATCGGCTCTAGCAATAAGAGCATCTAGTTGCTCAATATCTTTACCGGTACCAACAGGGTGCTTGATTTCATTCGCACGAACCAGTGCGCTATCAAGAATATCCAACTTGGCTTTCATTGCGACTTTTGGTGACACCGTAACCCAAGTGTCCGGTGTGGCTTTTACTTCTGATGTTCCGCTGGTCTCAATCTGACAGCGACAACCGAGCTGCTCAAATGCTTCAGTAAGAGGGACAAGATCATAGATGCACGGCTCCCCACCGGTAATCACAATGTGCTTCGCGGTGTAACCTTGCTTGATATATTCATTCACGATTCCTTGCGCATCAATTGCAGACCAAGTCGGTGAATCCTCTGTCTTAACCATAATATCGCCAAGGCTCGTTTCATCTTCCGGCAACGCTTCCCAAGTCTGTTTGGTATCACACCAAGAACAGCCTACAGGGCAAATTTGCAGTCGAACAAAAACAGCAGGAACGCCGGTAAATACGCCCTCGCCCTGGATGGTTTCAAACATTTCATTAATCTTGTACAACTTACCCTCAGCTCAATCATTTGATGAAATTAATCAACCGCAGACCTTAAAGCACTTGCCCCTTTTGGTCAAACAAATGAGTACTGATAAATGAGTTGATCAAAGCCCTAGCCTGAACTTTCAAGTTCCCTTATCCTTTCGCCCATTAGATTTCGTTAGCTTTTAATTTTTTAGTAAGGAACAACATGTACAAACTGATTGCTCTTGATATGGATGGCACACTGCTCAACAGTGATAAAGTAATTTCTCAAGAGAACAAAGACGCAATCGCCAAAGCACGAGCTGCAGGTGTGAAAGTAGTTCTCGCTTCTGGTCGCCCCTTAGAAGGCATGCAAAGCAAATTAGATGAGCTTTCGATTGACGGCGAAGATGACTTTGTACTCTTCTACAACGGCTCTATGGTTCAGAACGTATCGACAAAAGAGATCATTCACAGTGAGATCAGCAACGGTAAAGCCGCAAAAGAGATTGCTGCCCTCGCTGAACAGCTTGGTGGTTATGTCCATGCTTTCAGCAAGATCCACGGCTTAATCACACCTGAGAACAATGAGTACACTGGTATTGAAGCGCGTATTAATTGCTTAGATATAACCGAGTTCGACTTTTCTCAACTAGAAGATGACCACGAAATCATCAAAACTATGATTGTCGCTGAACCAAGCAAGCTGACTGAAATCATCGGTAAGTTGCCACAAGAGCTTAAGACTCAGTTTACTATCGTACAAAGTGCACCATTCTTCTTAGAGTTCCTAAACCCGAAATCAAACAAGGGTGTCGGTATTGAAGCGATAGCGAAACACTTAGGCATTAAAGCGGAAGAAGTCATCTGCATGGGTGATGCTGAAAACGATCACCATATGCTTGAATACGCAGGCCTTGGCATTGCAATGGAAAACGCAATGGAAGAAACCAAGAAACTGGCGGATCACATCACAGCTAGCAACGACGACCATGGTGTAGCGGTCGCGATTGAGAAGTTTATCTTCAACTCATAAACGCTCAACAGGTTCTAATAAGAATTACTTTTTGCTTGTTTCAGAAATGACAAAGGCTGTGCACTGCACAGCCTTTTTGATTTTGTGTTAGTCGAGTCGCTTACTCTCTTTTCCATGGCAGACGAAATGCCACCACACCAAACAGAATCAAGATTGGGAAACGTAACGTTTCAACAATAAATGAAGCAATACCGCTGAAAGAGACAAAGCTTCCAGCCCAGCTAATCAGCAGATTTCCCGCTAACAACATCGCCATCACTCCAAGAACGATCTTGAATGAGAACTGACCAACCAAAGGTTTCGAGTCTGTTAACGTCACTAGGCATGCAATCGTCATCAAAATCGCCACCCAGAATGAGAATGTTGGCAGTGGCCATATCACCGTCAGAACAATCGACAGTAAGCACAATGCCCACCAAACACCTTTAGAACTCAATAAGGCGCTAATATCAACATCCGGTTTCGCGTCTAATCTCACGATATGCCACGTCGTTAAAGCGCCTAATACGCCACCCATTAATACATCACTAAAAAACGCACTACCTGAATAAGACTTAAATAGCATGATCCACAGCAGGCCAGCGAGCACTACCAGAATGGCTTTTTGCTCCAAGAGGCGCTTTAGTTTCCAAAAGACTAACAAGGTTAAACTGACCCACAAGGCAGCCAACAGACTTGGAAAACTATACCCACTGCTCACCACCAGTTTCAATGTTGGCATGTAAGTGTGTGGACGTGGAAAACCAAAACCTTGGTGCGCGATTAAAGTAAGTAGTGTCACCGAGATCAAAGTGAAGCCAAACTTCAACGCGAAGTTACGGCCAAAGTACCAAGCAATTAACGGCAATATCACAATGAAGACCCATGGCTTGGCCAACAAGTCAGTCAAAAGCACAGTATTCGCAAATACGCTTGGCATCTTATCGAACGTGTTTTGAAGTGACACAATCCAATTTAATTCAACTTGATGGACTTTGGGTGCCGCGCCCACCAGCTCAGTCACATACGTCACCGGTTGATCTGTCGCAGATAAAAACAGCTCGTTAATCTCAGACCACTGTTCTGGGTAGCGGTATTGGTGATCTTGCAATTCAGTAGGAGGAAGTAACATCGCTCGGCTGACTTCCACGCCATAATGAGGAGCAAACCAAATCGGCAGCTCAAAGCCACCTAACTCATTTCGAGCCTTGTAACTGATCACTTCAGAGTCAGAAATACAATCAAACACGACGGCACTGTCGGTATAACCCAGCACATCACCGACCGTTACCGACAAACCAGCCTCTTCCCACGTTTCACGTTGCGCCGCGACGGCTGGCGGCTCACCTGAAACAACAGTGCCTCCCGGTAGAGACAATTGACCGGTGATCAACTCATCAACCAACACGATTTGGTTATCAGCACGTACTACACACAAGGCGCCCGCGATATGATCGGGCAAAGTGTCGTTTGCCCAAGCGGAAGTAGTACTCAAAAGAGACAGTATGAAAACTAATAAATATCGAATAACCAACGAGTTTACCTAAAAAATAATAGAAGAATATTGAAGACTGCTGTTGCAGTTGAACTATTGTAATCAAAGCCACACAAAATCGCTGTCTACGTTTTGTGCAAAGCCTTCCTCATCCATTGAATGTGAGGTGTGAACCCCATTTTTTGATAGAAGTCCTTGGCACGCGAGTTAAAGTCCCAAACTTCTACAAAGACTTGTTCAACCCCATAATCATCAAAAGTACTTTCAACTTTGTTAAACAACTTTTCAGCAATCGATTCTTTTCGATAATCAGGCAAGACAAACAGTTCATCGACACTTCCCATCGGCACTGGTTTGCTGACCGTTGAGATAAGCTCACAAAAATGCCCAGAGATAAAGCCAACAATGAGCTCTCCTTTTAATGCCACATAAACCAAACATTCAGGGTCATCCAAGTATCGTGCAATGCTTTTTTCCTGCTCAATCTCTTCTGCCGTTTTAAAGTGCTCTGGGCTAGCAAGGTGGTGGTGATGGTGGAGATCGAACATTAACTCGTTAAGTTGTTCTAAATCCGCGTGCTTTGCGGCCCTTAAGGTGACATTCATGACTATTGCGCTTCTCAAACCAAATTAATATCTAAACTGAGTCTAGTTTACTTGGCGTGAGTATCTATACAAGTTATTGAATTAATTCATTGTTTGAAGTGTGTATTTTAGATACAAAAACGGCCACATTACGTGGCCATTCTGTTTGAATGATTTTGAATTAAACGAATATCGAAGCTATGGGTTTTTGCTGTGGCTGTGGCTTTTGCTGTAGCTTCAGCTTTATGCACAGTTATCTTCTTTCTCTTCTTTGAGATCAGCAAGCTGTTGTTCTAGTTCAATAAGCTTAATTTCCGCCTCTACTTCAGCAACTCGCTTTTCTGCATCGGTGCGATTGTCTTGCGCTAGACCATCAGCAGTAACTTGGGTTCGTTGTGCGTTTCTTGCATCGTCCGTATCTTTCATTGAACCCGCAACGCCACCAGTAACACCACCTAATGCAGCGCCCTTCACCGCTAAACTCGCATCTCCAGTTAGAGCGCCTGCTGTCGCTCCTAATAAAGCACCACCTACAGCACCACGATTACGTGCGGCATTCTCATTTTCGTTATCCATTGCTGGTGATGCGCAACCAGAAAGAGTCACAATCAGTGTTGCTAAAAGAAAAGGTTTAGTGAATTTCATAGGAGTCTCGCTTAGTTCTTCGTTTGGAGTAGAGCCATCTTAAGCAGAACCGTTAATGAGATAAATAAAGCCACGTTTAGACGATACATCATGTTCAGCTATGTATTATTCAGCCATCGCATAACTGATTAATGATATATAGCTTTGAGCTCGCTTTATCCTCACCAACAAAAAAGGCGACCAATAAGGTCGCCTCAATCTAGCTTTCTCAATAATTCTTGTCTTTCACATATCTCTCTTAGCCTTTAGACCAAAATTTTTGCATGTTTACTGCGCTAGGTGGTGGTCTAACACCGCAATCTCGATAATGATTTTTATCGCCGATCCCCAGTATCTTGCCATTTGCGTCATCAATCACAGCAGCAACTTTAACACCATCTCCCACATGGCGAGTTAGCACGACAATCTCACCGGCTCTTTCAGACCTTACTGCGCCTAGGATTTGATATTCGTAGCGGCCTTTCCTTGAATTAACGATCATCTTCGAGTTAATAGGGTCGGCTTCATATCCCACGCCAATATCAAAAACCGCTTGATAGAGATCGACGCCTGTCTTGGACACACACTTAAATACCTTGGGGTGACTCAAAGGTTCTAACAACGCTCTACTCGCTTCATCCTTTGAAATACTGGCACTAGCAGCACCACTAACCAGTAAAGCAATCAACAAAAAGTAAGCTCGTATAAAAAGACCTCAATATGTGGGAATCATAATGAGGTCATAGTAAACGCAATGGATAAGCGGATGAATAAACTGGCGTTTAGGTAAACCATCACGCTGGCTTATGTATAAATCAACAAGCCGAAGGGAGATTACCTAAACTGCGACTTCTATTTGCCGAGCTTTTCAGCAATTTCAGTTAAGCTGGTAGGGTCGTCAATAGTTGAAGGCACCACATATTGTTCACCTTCTGCGATCTGCCGGATCGTTCTACGTAAGATCTTACCTGAGCGTGTCTTAGGTAACCTCTCAACAACCAAGGCTTGCTTAAAACAAGCTACCGCGCCGATCTCATTACGAACCTTGCCAACCAATTCCCTTTGCAACTCAATGCCATCGACTTTTACGCCATCTTTTAACACAACTAGACCTAAAGGAAGTTGTCCTTTCAAGTCATCGTGAATCCCGACTACCGCACATTCTGCAATGGCTGGGTGACCACCCACGATCTCTTCCATTTCTCCGGTCGACAGACGGTGTCCCGCTACGTTTATCACATCGTCGATACGACCCATAATAAATAGATACCCATCTTCATCAAGATAGCCACCATCCCCAGAAACATAATAGCCTGGGAATTGGCTCAGATAGCCAGATTCAAATCGATCATGATTACGCCAAACCGTTGGCAGACAACCGGGTGGTAGTGGACGTTTGAGTGCAACAAAGCCTTGCTGATTAGGCTGTGCCGTTTCACCCAATTCATTAAGAATCTCGACTTGGTAACCGGGCACAGGCTTAGTTGAAGAACCTGCTTTCACTGGCAAAGATTCCAGCCCTGTCGGATTGGCAGAAATAGCCCAACCCGTTTCGGTTTGCCACCAGTGGTCAATAACCGGTTTATTGGTATGAGACTCAACCCAATCCAATGTTGGCGGGTCCAAACGCTCTCCCGCCATAAAAATCGACTTGAGCGATGATAAGTCATACTTGGTGAGTAACTCGCCTTCAGGATCTTCTTTCTTGATAGCTCTAAATGCCGTTGGCGCAGAAAATAACACATCGACGTTGTACTCTTCACACACACGCCAGAATGCCCCCGGGTCTGGCGTTCTAACTGGCTTTCCTTCAAACAAGATGGTTGTGCAACCATGAATCAATGGCGCATACACAATATAGGAATGCCCCACTACCCAGCCGACATCAGAAGCCGCCCAAAACACACCATCTTGCGGCATATCGTAGATAGTGCTCATCGAGTATTTCATCGCGACCGCATGACCACCATTATCGCGCACCACGCCTTTTGGCTTACCCGTCGTCCCTGATGTATACAAGATATATAGTGGGTCAGTCGCTAGAACAGGCACACATACGTGAGGCAAAGCATCCTCAACAGCTTGCTGCCAAAGTACATCACGTTCGTTGTTCAATTCGGCTAGAGACTGCTCTCTTTGGAATACCACCACTTTCTCAGGCTTCCATCGGCTGTCCATGATCGCGCGATCGACCATCGGCTTATATGGCAGGACTTTATTTATCTCGACACCGCAGGATGCAGTAATCAACACCTTGGGCTCGGCATCTTCAATTCGAACGGCAAGCTCATGAGGGGCAAAACCACCAAACACCACCGAATGCACCGCACCTAGTCGTGCACAGGCCAACATTGCCATCGCCGCTTCAGGAATCATTGGCATGTAGATCACCACACGATCACCTTTGGTAACGCCTTGCGTGGCTAACATACCAGCGACTTTAGCCACTTGGTTACGCAATTGATTGTAAGTGTACGAGGATTGAGTTCCTGTAACTGGAGAGTCGTAAATCAGTGCGGTATTGTCACCTCGCCCATTTTCACAATGGTAATCAAGCGCGAGCCAGCAGGTGTTCATCACCCCATCAGGAAACCAACGCTCAATTCCGTTATCGTCAGTTTGTAATATCGTTTTAGGTGACTCAAACCAATCAATTGCTTGTGATTGTGTTTCCCAAAACGAATTTGGGTCTTCCCTCGCCCATTGATACTCGGTGATGTAATCTGTTTTTCTAGTCATTCGATTCGTAGCAGACATAGTGCCTCCTCCATGATTTATCCATTAGTCCAAGCGACTAGCTTTTAACAGTTTCACTTGGGTGCACTCTTTTCTCAGCGTTGTATTCGTGAACATTTAACCGTTCACGACAATCGCTTTACTTGGGAAAAGGCACACGAATGGCACCTTCCATGATCACTCGGGCACTACGACTCATAATCGCCCTCTCTATTTTCCACCCACTTTCGGCCTGCAGCGCTTTCGCACCTACCTTTAAGGTTCCTGACGGGTGTCCAAAGGTCACGAAATCACGACTTCCCTCACCGGCTGCCAAGTTCACTAAGGTGCCAGGAACACTTGCCGCTGAAGCAATAGCAACCGCAGCCGTACCCATCATGGCATGATGCAGTTGCCCCATAGACAAAGCACGCACCAGAAGGTCTGTATCTTCGACAGCAACCGATTTTCCACTGGAAGCTTGGTACGCTTGAGGCTTAGCAACAAACGCAACTTTAGGTGTATGTTGGCGTGATTCTGCTTGTTCTAAAGAATCAATAAGACCCATCGCTACTGCACCATGTGCTCGTATGGATTCAAACAGAGCCAAGGCTTTGGTATCACTATTGATATCTGATTGAAGTTCAGTGCCTTGGTAACCAACCGATTCAGCATCAACAAAAATGGTGGGTATCCCAGCATTAATGTATGTCGCTTTGATGCAACCCAGATCGGGAACATCTAAAAAATCGACAACATTCCCTGTTGGGAACATAGAGCCACTCGCATCGGCGGGGTCTAGAAAATCAACTTGGATCTCAGCGGCGGGGAAAGTCACACCGTCGAGTTCAAAATCACCTAACTCTTGAACTTCGCCACCAGCGATAGGTACATGAACAATAATGGTTTTCTCTATGTTCACTTGCCATACTCGCACCTCGACCACACCGTTTTCTGGAATACGATTCGAGTCGACTAGGCCACTATGAATAGCAAATGGGCCCACTGCAGCAGACAGATTGCCGCAGTTACCACTCCAGTCCACAAACGGCTTATCAATGGCAACTTGGCCGAATAGGTAGTCAACATCGTGATCGGCTTTACTACTTTTCGAAACAATCACGGTTTTACTGGTACTGGATGTTGCACCACCCATACCATCGGTTTGTTTGCCATAAGGATCTGGACTACCAATCACGCGCAGAAGTAATGCGTCTCGAGCTTCTCCGGCAACTTGCGCAGCTTCAGGTAAGTCACTTAAGTTGAAAAAAACGCCTTTGCTTGTTCCGCCCCGCATGTAGGTAGCAGGTACTTTTATCTGTTTGATGTTCATAACTAGCTCCTACTGTGAAAGAAAGTCTTTGGCAAAACGCTGCAACACACCACCAGCGCTATACACATTCACTTCATCTGCGGTATCTAATCGACAGGTTACTGGCACATCAAGCTTTTCACCGCTTTTACGAGTGATCACTAAAGCCAAGTCTGAACCTGCTTCAATGTCGCCGTACACGTCGTAAAGCTCGGTACCGTCCAATTCTAAGGTATTGCGATTGGTCCCCGCTTTGAATTGCAGAGGCAACACGCCCATGCCAACCAAGTTGGTTCTGTGAATTCGTTCAAACCCTTCAGCAACAATCACTTCAACACCCGCTAAACGCACACCTTTGGCTGCCCAGTCCCGTGAAGAGCCTTGCCCATAGTCTGCGCCAGCAACGACAATCAAAGGTTGCTTGCGATTCATGTAGGTTTCTATCGCTTCCCACATTCGCGTAACTTGACCTTCAGGTTCAACTCTTGCTAATGAACCTTGCACGACTTCTCCAGCGTCCTTCACCATTTCGTTAAACAGCTTAGGGTTGGCGAATGTTGCTCGTTGCGCGGTTAAGTGATCGCCTCGATGGGTCGCGTAAGAGTTAAAGTCCTCTTCCGGCACTTCCATTTTGGTGAGGTATTCCCCCGCAGCGCTCGAAGCGAGAATCGCATTTGAAGGGGATAAGTGATCTGTGGTGATGTTGTCACCCAAAATCGCTAAAGGTCTCATACCAGATAGGCTTCGCTCTCCCGCCAGAGCTCCTTCCCAATAAGGTGGTCTGCGAATATAGGTACTTTGAGGTCGCCAGTCATAAAGCGGTTCAGTAGTCACCTGTTCCTCGTCTGGCTGGAACATTTTCACGTAGATTTGTTGGAATTGCTGAGGCTTAACATGTTCACCGACCACTGCATCGATCTCTGCATCACTCGGCCACAAGTCACTTAAATAGATCGATTTTCCGTTGCTGTCTGTACCTAAGCTGTCTTTTTCGATATCAAAGCGAATCGTACCAGCTAAGGCATAAGCGACGACCAATGGCGGTGATGCTAAAAACGCTTGTTTGGCATAAGGGTGAATTCGACCATCGAAGTTTCGATTCCCCGATAGCACAGCGGTTGAATATAGGTCACGGTCGATGATCTCTTGTTGAATTTGAGGATCCAACGCACCACTCATTCCATTACAGGTTGTGCACGCATAACCGACGATACCGAAGCCTAGTTTTTCCAGTTCAGGCAACAAACCGGCGGACTCAAGATAAAGCTTGGCAACTTTTGAGCCTGGCGCGAATGACGTTTTTACCCATGGCTTACGAACTAATCCAAGCTGATTGGCCTTCTTCGCAACCAATGCTGCGGCGACGACATTTCTTGGGTTACTGGTATTGGTACAAGAAGTAATCGCCGCAATGATCACGGCACCATCTGGCATTTGTTCATCAGAATATTGTTCAGCGTGTTGCTCTTTCCAAGAAGCTTGGCTGATGCCTTGTTTGGCAAGTTCGCTGGTTGGTAAACGACGATGTGGATTGGATGGCCCTGCAAGGTTGCGCTCAACTTTAGACAAATCAAACTCAAGCACACGTTCGTATTGAGCGGAATCTAAATCATCGGCCCATAAGCCAGTTTGCTTAGCGTATAGCTCAACTAACTCAACCTGTTCAGGCTCGCGTCCTGTCAGCTTTAGGTATTGTATGGTCTGTTCATCGATATAGAACATACCTGCTGTCGCGCCGTATTCTGGTGTCATATTCGATATAGTGGCGCGGTCGCCAATGGTCAGTGCACGAGCCCCTTCACCAAAGAACTCTAGATAACTGGAAACCACTCTCTGATTGCGAAGAAACTCTGTAATCGCAAGCACAATATCCGTTGCGGTTATCCCTTCTTGTCGTTGACCCGTCAGTTTAACGCCTACAATATCAGGCAATCGCATCATAGACGGACGACCGAGCATCACAGTTTCAGCTTCCAAGCCGCCCACACCAATCGCAATAACGCCCAGAGCATCAACGTGCGGTGTATGGCTATCGGTACCAACACAAGTATCAGGAAACGCGATGCCTTCTTTAGATTGAATAACTGGAGACATTTTCTCCAAGTTAATCTGGTGCATGATCCCGTTACCCGCTGGGATCACACTCACGTTTTTAAACGCGGTTTTACACCATTCAATAAAATGAAAACGGTCTTCGTTTCTGCGCTCTTCAATCGCGCGGTTTTTATCAAATGCTTCGTTATCAAACCCGGCATGTTCCACTGCCAAAGAGTGATCAACAATCAGTTGAGTTTCGACCACTGGGTTCACCTTGGCAGGGTCTCCGCCTTGGTCGGCAATCGCGTCTCTTAATCCAGCCAAATCTACTAGGGCTGTTTGACCTAGAATGTCATGACACACCACTCGCGCAGGATACCAAGGAAAATCTAAGTCACTCTTGCGTTCAATGATCTGCTTTAAGCTGTCTTCAAGGGTTTCAGGATCACAGCGTCTTACTAATTGCTCTGCCAACACTCGCGACGTATAAGGCAAGGTTTTATAAGCGCCCGGGGAGATTGCTTCTACCGCTTCGCAAGCGTCGAAATATTCTAAACCCGTTCCCGGTAAAACCTTTCGATACTTGTTTTCATCAAGCTCTTGGTTTCT
Organism: Vibrio sp. AIC-3; assembly: GCF_013114515.1. NCBI lineage: Bacteria > Pseudomonadati > Pseudomonadota > Gammaproteobacteria > Vibrionales > Vibrionaceae > Vibrio > Vibrio sp. AIC-3. The sequence goes on from NZ_VTXG01000028.1 coordinate 17,883, forward strand.
TTCAAGTTTTACATCAGACATACATCCACCATTATCTGTTAAATTCTATTCGTTGTTTCTTGAGGCCTTGTCGTATGAAGACGGAAGTCACCTCAAGATATAAGTCGGCTCGTTATAGAGGGCTAACGTAGATGAATAGGTAGCCAGTCTTGATGCTCTGGCCCGGTGTAGTCTGCACTTGGACGAATGATGCGATTGTTTTCTCTTTGTTCGAACACGTGTGCTGTCCAACCCGTAAGGCGGCTCATCACGAAGATTGGCGTAAACAGTTTGGTTGGGATGTCCATGAAATGATAAGCCGACGCATGGAAGAAGTCAGCATTACAGAACAGTCCTTTCTCGCGCTTCATAACCGCTTCAACACGCTCTGAAACGGCATAAAGCTGTTTATCACCCACCTCTTGAGCTAGCTCTTTTGACCAATGCTTGATTAAGGCGTTTCGTGGATCGCTCTCACGATAAATGGCATGACCGAAGCCCATGATTTTGTCTTTGTTAGCAAGCATCTGCATGATGTTAGTTTCTGCTTCATCAGCCGTTTGCCAATCTTGGATCATTTCCATCGCCGCTTCATTCGCACCGCCATGTAAAGGACCTCTCAACGTACCAATCGCTGCGGTGACGCACGAATGGATATCAGACAACGTTGATGCACAAACACGAGCGGCAAAAGTCGAAGCATTAAACTCATGTTCCGCATACAGGGTTAGCGAGCAGTGCATCACCTTCTTATGAAGTTCACTAGGTGTTTTATCCGTTAGCATTTTCAAGAAGTAGCCACCCAGACAGGCTTCACTTTGATCTTCAGTATCAATTCGCACGCCATCATGGCTAAAGCGGTACCAATAACAAATAATGGCAGGGAAAAGCGCGAGCATTCGTTCAGTCGCGGGCAGTTGCTCAGAAAAATCAGTCTCTTGCTCTAGATTACCTAGCATTGAACAACCAGTTCTCATCACATCCATTGGATGAGCGTCTGCAGGGATCAGTTCTAAGGCCGCTTTCAAAGGTTGAGGCAAGCCGCGCAGACCAACTAACAAGGCTTTGTAGTCATCGAGCTCTTTTTCAGTGGGTAAGTGACCTCTTAGTAGCAGATGCGCCACTTCTTCGAACTGAGCATGATTAGCAAGGTCGGTTATGTCATAGCCACGGTAGGTTAAACCCGTTCCTGACTGGCCTACGGTACATAGCGCAGTGGTTCCCGCACTTTGGCCACGTAGACCAGCACCACCTATTGCAGGTGCGCTTACTGGTGTACTTGCTGTTTTTGCGCTTTGTTGTTGGTTTTCTGTTGAAGCCTTATCGACAGCTGCTTTATCACTCAAAGATACAGACATGGTGAACTCCTTTTCTGTGTTAGTCGCCTGCACTCTTTGGTGCTGCCTGTTTATGTATCCGATGATCTTTATCATCGGTACTGGATATGGCGACTAACCATTTCACGTTATTGGATTAAGTTAATTTTTGATTAATTGAAACCGGTTTACCCTTCGCTTGAAAACAACTGATCAAGCTTGTTTTCGTAGTCGTGGTAATTCAGGTGTTCGTAAAGCTCTTTACGGGTTTGCATTGAATCCAACAAAGCTTCTTGATTACCTTCAACTAACAAGTGTTTGTAAACATTCTCCGCCGCTTTGTTCATCGCACGGAACGCACTCAATGGATAAAGCACCATGTCGACACTTGATTGGGCTAACTCGTTACAGCTGTAGAGTGGTGTTTGGCCAAATTCAGTGATGTTCGCAAGAATAGGCACGTGCTTGCCCGTTGCTGATTTCAGCGCTGCCGAGAACTTCACGTATTGATCGAGTTGATTCATCGCCTCAGGGAAGATCATGTCTGCGCCCGCTTCAACACAAGCTATCGCTCGTTCAATCGCACTGTCTATTCCTTCAACCGCCAATGCATCCGTACGAGCCATAATCACAAAGCTTTCGTCGGTTCTAGCATCAGTTGCAGCCTTAACTCTATCGACCATCTCTTGCTGACTTACAATCGCTTTATTTGGTCGATGACCACAGCGTTTCTGAGCGACTTGGTCTTCCATGTGGATTGCTGCTGCGCCTGCCTTCTCCATAGCGCGAATCGTACGTACAATATTGAATGCGCCACCAAATCCCGTATCGATATCCACCAGCAATGGCAGATCACACGCGTTGGTAATACGTTCAACATCTACCAACACATCGTTCAATGTGGTGATGCCTAAATCAGGCAACCCATAAGACGCATTGGCGATGCCTCCGCCAGACAAATAGATCGCCTGATGCCCCAAGTTCTTTGCCATCATCGCGCAGTACGGATTGACCGTGCCGACGATCTGCAATGGGTCGTTGTCTTGCACAGCTTGTCGGAACTTAGCTCCTGCTGATAACTTCATAATGACGCTCCCTGTTAATTGTTTATTTCTAGCTAACCTTTAAGACTTACGGCTTTTGGTTATCGCCAGCTCTGACCCGCTGACAGATACCAGTCGCCAGTTAATCAAGATCTTTGGATTGGATTTGTTGTTCTATAAGCAGTCGACTTCCCGATATGTGTCTTCGCATAAGCATTTCTGCTAGCTCTTCATCACGGTTACGGATCGCTTGTAGAATGTATTTGTGTTCATCTAGCGCCTCTTTTGGACGAGACTGCGCCCTAGGTGATTGATAGCGATACATGCGTAATAAGTGATAAAGCTCGTCACACAACAACGAAATGAGTTTGCTGTTGCGACTCGCTTTGATAATGCGGTAATGGAAATCAAAATCCCCATGTTGATGAAAGTAAGAAGAACCTTCTACTTCATCGATATGCTTTGAATGTGTCGACAATAACCCTTCAAGCCCGACAAGCTCTTCTTGTGTGATATGTCTCGCTGCGAGTCGAGCAGCCATGCCTTCCAAAGCCTCTCGCACCGCGTAAAGCTCTAGCAGTTTTTCTGCCGAAAAAGTAATCACTCGCGCGCCAACATGTGGAATGCGTTCTATTAGGCCAAGCCCTTCAACTCGCATTATCGCTTCACGTAATGGGCCTCGGCTTACTTCGAAGCGTTTAGCCAATTCAGGTTCCGAAATCTTACTGCCCGGTAGTATTTCACCGCTAACAATCGCCTCAACGAGATACTCAGTGAGATTTTCTGATTTAGTGTTCTCTTTATCGCTAACACGTGTTTTCGTGTTTGCATTTAAGCTGAGATCTTTTATCGCAGTATTCATATTCACGCTGCTCACTTCTATTTGCTGAACCTTAATTGTCAACAATTCCATAACATGAACATAAAATACACGATTAAATTGTCGACAATCAAGCAAATTGTCGACAATTTAGACTAAGGTAGTACTTTCTATAGGCGATAAAAACTTACTTAAAAGGACACTAAAAACAATTCAACCACTTGTTATTTATCGATTTAAGCAAAGAAAGAGCCGCTAAACCCTTCCCTACCCTGAAATCACTCGAAACCAATGTGTCGACAACTTATAGACAGACTTGACAAACGCAGAGCACTTTGAGTCGATCTACCTGTTCACCGATAAACAGATATAAAAAGGCGCACTCATGTGCGCCTTTCATTCATAGACCCCGTTCTAACAAGCCACCTTTACTCAAGCAATCTGACGAGTAACATCTAGGTATTTGCTGATATCAACGAAATCAATTTGTTCCGGCTTCAGATACTCTTCTGCATAACGCAGGTGAGTGCCGCTGGTTAAGAACAATCTAAACAGTTCGATATCGAGATGCTCGTCCAATGCCATTTTATACATGATGTCGACAGCAACACTGATTGGCTTAGCCTTCTTATAAGGCCTATCTGCAGCGGTTAATGCCTCAAAAATATCAGAGATCACCAGAATACGTTCTGGGATTGAGAGGTCATCACCAGTCAGCTTCCTTGGATACCCTGTACCTTTAAGTGTTTCATGGTGAGTTGAAGCGTAGCGAGGAACACGACTTAGCTCTTTCGGGAATGGCAGGTTCTCAAGCATCTTAATCGTGCCAAGCATGTGCTCGTTTATCTTAAATCTATCTTCAGCAGTCAATGTACCGCGTGCAATACTCAGATTGTAGACTTCGCCTAGGTTGTATAAGTGCTCAGGCACATCCATTTTAATTTGATGTTTCGGGTCAAATTCTAACGGCCTATCTCTTTTCACTATGTGCTCTGGCTTATCACTCAAAAGTGGTTCTGTGGCTGGTAAACTTGAACTCGGCTCTCGATTCATTGCCTCTATCGGTGATAGACCGAGTTGATCATCAAAGTGACGCGTCCAGGTCGTCTCAGCTATCGAGCGAATACGAGTGACTTTGTCATCACTCATGAACTCACCACCAACGTTCGACGTAGCGATAAAGGCAAAGTCATCTTGTAGCTGTTGTTTGGTTGTCGCAAACTCATCTGCAATTTGCTGCGTTGATAGCGTACCTTCAAGTTGCTTTCTCAAAGCGGTGATTTCCGCATCACGCCAAAGTACTTCAAATCGAGTTCTCACCTCGTGAATTCGGTTGTAGTTCGCTTCTAGCTTCGTACCTTTATCGACGATGTGTTCGGGTATCGTGATCTTGCCACAATCGTGAAGCCAAGCCGCAATTCTGAATTCACGACGTTCATCATCATTTTTAAACTCAAAATCTTTGAAATGATCGGACTGTGATTTCTCAACTGCATCAGCCAACATCAAGCCGAGTTTTGGTACACGATTACAGTGCCCTGCCGTATAAGCAGATTTATCATCGATAGCTTGGGCGATAAGCTTGATAAACGACTCCACAAACGCCTCTTGTGTCTGTTCATGCTGCTTAATCTCTGCCGCCATGCCTTTCACTGCCACAGACAGCTCCCATACTTCTTTGATTCGAGTGTCAACAAGCTCGACACTATCATAATCACGCATCTTGATCTTATGAGTCTCCTCCTCTAATTGACGAATAGGACGCACTATCGGTGCACCAAAACCCCAAGCAATAGGCAACGTCAAACTCATCAGTAACATCGTTATACCAACAGAGGTTGCTAGACGTTTATTGACTGTACTAAAGATTTCAGATTCGGGAATCAATACCGCAAAATATTCAGAGTAGTGTTCGCCCGTGTCTATTTTCTTTAAATAGAGATGCTTGATCTCGCCATTCAACTCTACCCTTACCATACTGCCTTCAACCGTTGCTTCCTTAGTCAAATCATAAAGTTCAATATAAGGAACCGTCGTATTCGTATTAAAGCCGGTATCATGGAGCCACTTTTTCGCTAAGGTATCAAGTTGTTCATCACTTAACCTGCCGATAGCTTTGTCAATAATTGGAAGCAATTGCTTATGCTTGCTCTGCAACACCAAATGGAATTGATTTGAGTAGTTCTGTTTTAGATCTTCTAGAGCCCCATTTACAACAAGGCCTGGTTGGAAAAACCTATCTAATGCAAACGAGAGTACGGGTTCAGCGTCTAAGAATGCAAAGTACTCTCCGCTTTCAATTGAATCAAATGCGGACTCTAGGTTTTCAAACTCAACTAAATCAATATTCGGAAAGTCTTCCCTTAGCTTAGGAATAATTGACCACCCAGATAAAATGGCCACTTTTTTATCCTCAAGCTCGGCATAATTAGTAATAATCTTCGCGTCTTCTCTGGTCACGATAGCAAACGGTAAATCATAGATTGGAGTGGTGTAGAGGCCGCTTATGCCATTATTTTTATAATTTTGCACCGATTGCAGCCCATCTATAGTTCCTTCTTGAAACTTATTAACAAGCTCTCCCCAAGAAAAACCATTCACAAATTCAAACCTGATCCCAGTCATACCACCAATCATTTTGAGAAGGTCTATCGCATAGCCGTCTGGTCTTCCCGCCACTGAAAAGTCCATCGGCCCCCAATCATTTTGATTAGACACTAAAAGCGGAGGAGTATCATTAACCAAGGCTTTTTGCTCAGATGATAGCATCAGTTTTGATACATCAAACTCCGATTCCTGATTATTAACCTTGAGGTTAGACGCAATAATGTTACCCGATTTCGAATATAAGAAAGACTCAACCTTACTATCTTCTGCTAATCCAAGCGCCGTACCTGATAATTTGTTAGCCAAAGAAGACAGCACAATATCAATACCAATCACATGTTGAATTTCAGATTCGATTTTCGACTCAAACGCTAAAGAATAAGTTTGTCCGGTAATTTGTAAATGCTGAAAAAGATATGGCTGAGTTTTTTCGACCGACAGAACATTGGCAGCAACATACCAAGGCCTGGTCGTTGGAAAGTAGTTGCTCTGCTCCGTAGTTGAGCTTCTGAGGGAAAACTCTTGGTCAAAGTATTTCGTTGTCCGGACTCGCTCCTGCCCTATATTTTGAATCTCAACCACAACCCAACGATCCGTTTGTTGTGCTCCTATTTTTTCTCTAACGACAGGGGCAGATTCTAGGTTAATAATTTGGAAGAAATTTTCATCGGATGAGCCAATGTAAATACTATAAAAGAGAGGGTTATCTTTAATGGCTTCAGAAAGAATACTACGCGACTCTTCTTTCGATATTTTGTTACTGATAGATCGTTTCACTGTAGCAAGTAAACGCGCGGTGTTGGCTGCGTCAGAGTCAATCGCGCCGATATAATCACTCAGGTCATGAGATACCATCGTCAACTTTGACAGAGTATTCTCCGTCGCCATTTTTTTACTGAAGTAGTATTGAAGAGAGACCGCAACCACAGCCGTTAGCACAGTCGCGAGTATGAACATTGTTCCAACGGTAAAGCGTAACGAAATTTTTTTTAATGCCATTATTTCATCCTTGAATAATCGCCAACTCCAAAGTTAACAGCCTAGCGCAATCAATACCGCTTAAGTTGCATATCAACTATAGTAACTCATTATTCCACATCTAAAATCTAACACCTCTATACACCTGACTCTTTTGCAGAAATAGTTATCGTAGTCACATCTAACAATATAGACCAACAACCAATGCACTCGAGTAGAAAACGCTAGTTAAATCCAAACTTTGTCAATGAATTCAATCATTCTGAGACAATAACTACGATTTTAGAATCCAGATATCATTCAACAGTAAATGGACAAAAACACGTTACCGTGAACTTTATGAACAATATTAATCCAATGTTCTTTATTCTCAATATCGCCGCATTACAGACATTTCATTAACACACCGTTAACTTTAGCTTCATCTGCTAAGCAATATCCTACTCATCTGTTTAGTAGCTGGAAATAAAACATAAGTTTCTCTCCATTGAAGAGATCCCCTACATAAGGAACGTGAACCATGTTCAAGGCACTGAAACCTACTCTTGCGGCTTCTATCATCGCAGCAACCTTTTCTTTCAACACTTTTGCTGCTGACGTAGAAAAAATCCACTTCCTAATCCCTGGCGGCGCTGGTGGTGGTTGGGATATGACAGCTCGTGGTACGGGTGATGTATTGGTGAAATCAGACATCGTAGAAAATGTCTCTTTCCAAAACCTGTCTGGTGGCGGTGGCGGTAAAGCGATTGCTCACCTAATCGAAACAGCACAACGCCAAGAAGACACGCTAATGGTGAACTCAACGCCTATCGTTGTTCGTTCACTAACAGGTATCTTCCCTCAATCTTTCCGTGACCTAACTCCGGTAGCAGCAACTATTGCCGATTACGGCGCAATCGTCGCTCCTGCGGATTCTAAGTACGACACTTGGGAAGACGTCGTTAAAGAGTTCGAAACCAACCCACGTAAAGTGAAGATTGCTGGCGGTTCAGCTCGTGGCAGCATGGACCACCTTGTAGTAGCGGCAGCGTTCAAAGGCGAAGGTTTTGATGCGAAGAAAGTACGTTACATTGCCTACGATGCTGGCGGTAAAGCGATGGCGGCACTGCTTTCTGGCGAAACACAGCTGCTTTCAACGGGCCTTGGTGAAGTACTAGAGATGTCTAAGTCTGGCCAAGTAAAAGTGCTTGCTGTGACGGCTCCAAAGCGTCTTGACGCTGCGCCTAACATCCCAACACTGACTGAATACGGCAACGAGACAGTATTTGCTAACTGGCGTGGTTTCTTTGCGGCACCGGGTACAAGCCAAGCAAAAATCGACGAGTGGAATGTAGCGCTTGGCAAAATGTACAAAACCGATGAGTGGCAAGTGGTTCGTGACCGTAACGGTTGGATCGACAACTACAAAGCTGACAAAGATTTTTACGCCTTCCTAGAAGATCAAGAAAAACAGATGGGCGACCTAATGCGAGAGCTTGGTTTCTTGAAATAACCAACAACCATAGAGGGCCTATGTGCCCTCTTACTCTTTCCTTGTTTCGCCGTGCATGAGTTAACTTCAAACTCCTTTGTTTATTCGTAGACGTATTACTAACGCTTGCCGATTCGTTGTAAACGCAAGTGGCTGATAAACCAGTACCGTAATTCGCTTACCTTTGGTTAGTGATCCCAGACATTTCATTGACTCGCTCATGTACGGCTTTTTTACTTTTTATACCACCCCAAATGGAGTTGGATATGTCGGACTTACCAACCAAATTTCTGAGTAAGGAATCTTTGCTTTCGAAGGATCGCATCGGAGCCATGCTCTTTATGCTTGCATGTTTATGCTATGGCTACCAAACCACGCTGATTCCTTTGTTCCCCGGTGACGAGTACGAACCCTTCACAGCAAGAACCTTACCTATCCTGCTAACGTTTATCGGCATTGGCCTTTCGTTGATCCTGCTTATAACCGGACAGCCGGATAAAAAAGTTACATGCGACACTACGCCGCTGAACTGGAAACTGCTTATTGGCTTCTTGGTGTTAATGGCTCTGTACGGTGTTGGACTGACTTATCTTGGCTTTGTTTTAGCAACCAGCTTCTTCTTACTTGCAGGCTTTTACCTACTGGGTGAGCGCCGCAAAGCTGTCTTATTTGGCGCGTCGTTTCCTTTCGTTATCGCGTTCTTTCTTTTATTAACTCAAGGCTTAGATATCTACCTAGAGCCTGGTTTAATCTTCACTCTTTGGTAGGGATAACATTATGTTAGACGGAATTTTACAAGGACTTTCTACCGCCGTGATGCCAATGAACATCATGATGGTAATTGTTGGCTGTTTTGTTGGTACCTTTATTGGAATGCTACCGGGACTCGGTCCAATTTCAGCAATCGCGTTGATGATCCCGATTACATACGGCCTAGATCCTTCTTCTGGCCTAATCTTGATGGCTGGTGTGTACTACGGCGCTGTATTTGGTGGCTCGACGTCATCCATCTTAATCAATGCTCCGGGTTGTTCTTCAACGGTAGTAACCGCGTTTGACGGCTACCCGATGGCTCAAAAAGGCCAAGCAGGTAAAGCACTTGCTCTCGCGGCTTACTCTTCTTTCACAGGCGGTACGCTTTCAGCAATCATGCTTTTGATTGCCGCACCGGCTCTAGCAAGCGTGTCACTGAGCTTCCAGTCTTCAGACTACTTTGCGTTGATGCTATTAGGTTTGTCCGCTGTAGCGGCGTTTGCAGGCCCAGGTCAGGTAATCAAAGCGTGGATGATGACTATTCTTGGTTTGATGCTATCAACTGTAGGTATCGACAAAGGTGTTGGCGTTGAACGGTTCACTTTTGGCCTTACGGATCTGATGGATGGCTTTAGCTTCCTATTATTAGCGATGGCAACATTCGCACTGGGTGAAACCTTGATGGGTATTCTAAAACCAGAGCAAGACACCAGCGCGGAAGAAAGCCAAAAGATGTCGGATATTGGTAGCATGAAGGTCACCAAAGAAGAGTTCAAAGAAGTGGCACCAGTTTCAATTCGATCTTCTATTCTCGGTTTCTTTACCGGTGTTCTACCGGGCGCAGGTGCCACTATTGCGGCATTCCTAAGCTACGGTATGGAGCGTAGCCTCGCGCCAAAAGACAAGCAGAAAGAGTTCGGTAAAGGCAGTATCCGTGGTCTTGTTGCTCCTGAATCAGCAAACAACGCCGCTTCAAGTGGTTCATTCGTTCCGCTACTAACGCTGGGTATTCCGGGCTCTGGTACAACTGCGATTATGCTTGGTGCATTGATTGCCTACGGTATTCAGCCTGGTCCTCGCTTGTTCGTTGAACACCCAGACGTATTTTGGTCGGTGATTATCTCGATGTACTTTGGCAACATCGTGCTGGTTATCTTAAACCTACCGTTGATCCCATATATCTCTAAACTGCTAGCGGTACCTAGAACGGTTCTACTGCCAATGATTATCTTCTTCTCAATCACTGGCGTGTACTTGGTGTCATTCAACACGATGGACGTATTTGTGATGCTACTGGTAGCGATGGCTGCGATAGCATTAAGGCTAGCCAACTTCCCATTGGCACCATTACTGTTAGGCTTCATATTGGGCGGCTTGATGGAAGAGAACTTAAGACGAGCATTGATGATCAGCGATGGTGAGTTGAACTTCTTATGGGAACGCCCTATTACGATGACCTTCACTATTCTGGCAGTATTGGTGCTGTCTAGCCCGATTCTAGTGAAACTATTTAAGAGTTTTAGAGCGAAGCCAGTAGAAGTGTAAAGCTTTATCGAATCAACTAAACCTCAACGAAAGGAGCCATTGGCTCCTTTTTTCATTTAAAGCCTCAATTAAAACCAGCGGTTAAAGATGGTAGCAAACTCACAAACCTATCTTTACAACACACATGGCGCTGATATTCATAACAAATTCAAGTAAGGTAACCAGTTAGTTAACGTATTGGATTCTAAAACTATGGATTGGTTGATTCTATTCTTATCAGGGGTGGTTGGCGGTGTGCTTAACTCCATTGCGGGTGGCGGCAGCTTCATCACTTTCCCTGCTTTGTTATTTGCTGGCGTTCCACCAATAGCAGCCAACGCGACCAACACCTTTGCTTCATGCGCTGGTTACATCAGTGGTGCTTACGCACTGCGCCACGAAATTCAATCTGGTACCAAACAACTCAAGCTCGTTGTTGGGCTATGCGTAATTGGCGGCGGCATTGGTGCATTTTTACTACTACACACGCCAGAAGCGCTATTTACCCAATCCGTACCTTGGTTATTACTGTTCGCCGCTCTGCTTTTTACCTTTGGTGGCACTCTCAACAAATGGCTAAAGAAAGTAACCGCTAAACATAAGCACGCCACCAGCGCAGGGGCGTTCTTTTCCGCTGTATTGCTTTTGATCGTGTGTGTTTATGGTGGTTATTTTAATGCAGGCTTAGGCATTGTGACATTGAGCTACTTGGCGCTGGCTGGTTACACCAACATCAACGTGATGAATGGCATCAAACTGCTCGTGTCCGCGTGTGCTTCCCTCGCAGCGATCGTATTTTTTATCGTCAATGGTTCGATTGATTGGCCGTCTGGCATGGCTGTATTATTGGGTACATTGGTTGGTGGTTATTATTCAGCAAAAATCTCTCGCCGCATCCCTCAACACTATGTTCGAACCACAGTGATCATCGCGAGCTTTTTGATCACCGCTTACTTTTTCTATGCTAATTAGACGTTCGGTTTAATAAGACTTGCAACTGAAAAGATAAAGCCAAAAGACTCCACCCTGCTCATACCGATTTGGCTATTTTATTACTTATAAAATAGCCAAGCCAAAATGTGTGAGACGAGTCCTTCAATTAGCAAATTTGATAACAATTTAGACTGTTTTTTAGCCTTTATTTTTCCAAGGGTGGGATACTTCTCCTGTCGAAAGTGAGACTTCATTAGGAGGCGTTATGAACATTAAACTCGGTCATGTCATGTCATCAAGTCGACTCATTTGCTTTGTCGCTTTTCTTGCTGCCACATTCGCGTGGATCTTAAAAATGCCCGCTCTGTTTTCTGTGTCAGCGCTATTCTTACTTATCAGTGCAATCGTTTATGTCACCGATCTTTGGAAGAATCAAAGAAAGAACCGCGAAGCTTAGCCATTTACGGTTTAAATCGAACGAATTAAAAAAGGAGCTCATAGGCTCCTTTTGTGTTTTTCGCTTATCTAATTAGCCGTGCTAATCGCCGACGCCTTATTTAGCGACGGTTCTTTCTAGCGACGTCTTCTTGTTAACGACGGAAATTACGACCGTTACCGCCACGGCGCTCTTTAAATGCAGACGCAGCTTTAGCTTGAGAGGCATGGATAGACTCAACCGTTAGTTCCATCGGCTCACGAGGCTCTAGTCCATGGCGGAATGTACGTGAACGCGGAGGCATCTGGTATTCGATGTCCGATGCTTTAGGCATGCGCTTGAAACGGTAAAGGTAGAAGTTTTCAACCTTCTCACGAGCCCATTCGGTTTTCTTCAGGTATTTAACTGCGCTTGCCACTGTAGGCTTAGTGTTAAAGCAGTTCATACGCATTGCCGCATCTAAAATTTCCCAACCATAATGATCCACTAATTCAGTGATCATGGTTTCAAGCTTTAAGCCGTGTAGCGGGTTATTTTGTTGCAGTTCGATTCTTTCTTCTTCAGTCATAACATTACCTTTTTCAAGGCAACTAAAGGCCTTGAATTTACTCTAGAACACCGTCATCACTGACCATTTCTAGCTCAATCACTTGGGCATTATTTCCATTGCCCTTGTTTATGTCTTTATGATGGCATAAAGCATGTGCGTTATCCTATTTATCTTTTCATTTAATTTTAAAATGGTTATTTAACGTCCAGATCATCATTAACAGCACTTTAGTTAAGCAATAGCGCATACGCTATTAACTGGCAGACGTATTCGATGCGTTAATGAGTAAAAGAGCCTATAAACACGCTTGGTCACTGAATGAGGTGATGGCCTATATAGAAGCAAACACTGGTTCAATGTTTGACCCAGAGTGGGTTGAAGCGCCTAAACAAAACCTAGACAGCTTTATGGCCATTCGAGATCAATACAACGACGATGTACAACCACATATCATGACCGCCTAAGCGATAATTAGTTGTGTGTTTGAAGTGACCATCTAAAAATACGCAAACCAACAAAAAAGGATGCCACTGAGACATCCTTTTGTTTTCTAGTTTGCAGCTGAAAGAACAAATTTGTTCTCTACTGATTCTAACTAACGATTATACGTCGTAAGTTGTAGAAGCAGTATCGCCGCCTGTACCAGTCCAGTTTGTGTGGAAGAATTCACCACGTGGACGGTCAGTACGCTCGTAAGTGTGAGCACCGAAGTAGTCACGTTGAGCTTGAAGCAGGTTCGCTGGTAGACGTGCAGTTGTGTAACCGTCTAGGAAAGATAGCGCAGAAATCGTACATGGCATTGGGATACCAGACTCTAGAGATTTCGCTGCTACTTTACGCCATGCCACTAGGCTGCCTTGTAGGATGTTTTTGAAGTACTCGTCAGAACCTAGGAACGCGATGTCTGGGTTTGCTTCGTACGCATCACGTATGTTGCCTAGGAATGCAGAACGGATGATACAACCACCACGCCACATTAGCGCTACGTTACCGTAGTTTAGGTCCCAGACGTTTTCGTTCGACGCTTCACGCATTAGCATGAAACCTTGAGCGTAAGAGATGATCTTAGAAGCCAGTAGAGCTTGACGTAGTGCATCAACCCACTCTTGCTTGTCGCCTTCAACTGGAGTGATTGTCTTCTCAAACAAAGCTTCAGCTTCAACACGTTGGTCTTTAAGAGCAGACAGGCAACGAGAGAATACAGACTCAGAGATCAGTGTTAGTGGGATACCTAGGTCTAGTGCGTTGATACCAGTCCACTTACCCGTACCTTTTTGGCCTGCAGTGTCTAGGATCTTCTCAACTAGCGCTTCACCGTCTTCATCTTTGTAGCCAAGGATGTCAGCAGTGATTTCAACTAGGTAGCTGTCTAGCTCAGTCTTGTTCCAGTCAGCGAATACTGCTTGCATCTCGTCAGCAGACATACCTAGGCCATCTTTCATGAACTGGTATGCTTCAGTGATAAGCTGCATGTCACCATATTCGATGCCGTTGTGTACCATCTTAACGAAGTGACCAGCACCGTCGTTACCAACCCAGTCACAGCAAGGCTCACCAGCGTCAGTTTTTGCCGAGATACCTTGGAAGATTGGCTTAACCGCTTCCCAAGCTTCAGCCGCACCACCTGGCATGATTGAAGGACCGAAACGAGCACCTTCTTCACCACCAGATACACCAGTACCGATGAAGTGGATGCCTTTCTCACGACAATGCGCTACTCGACGGTTAGTGTCTGGGTAGTTAGTGTTACCACCATCAATGATGATGTCGCCTTCGTCTAGAAGTGGGATTAGATTTTCGATGAACGTGTCTACAACGTCACCAGCACGAACCATAAGCATCACTTTACGTGGCGCTTCTAGCTTCTCAACTAGCTCTTCTAGAGAGTAAGCACCAACAATGTTAGTACCTTTAGCTGGGCCTTCTAGGAACTCGTCTACTTTCGCAGCAGTACGATTGTGAGCCACAACTTTGAAGCCGTGGTCGTTCATGTTTAGGATAAGGTTCTGACCCATTACTGCTAGGCCAATTACACCGATATCACCTTTCATTATTTATATCTCCTTGCGGCTATTCGCACTTATGCGATAGCACTTGCTGCATTTGAATCTAGGAACCACTCTGTCTCGCCAGTTTTAGACTGGATTTTCGCTGCCGGGTAAGGCAACTCTGAAGCAGGAGTAGTATGAATTTCTTTAACGATCTCAACTTTACCTGCACCCAGTACTAGGTAGCTGATTCGTTTTGCTGCTTCTAAAACTTTTGCGGTTTTAGAAACACGGATTTGACCAGACTCAGGGTGAGAAGCCAGTACAGACAGGTTCTCATCTTGGTAGTTGGTTGCACCTGGGAATAGTGAAGCTGTGTGGCCGTCTGCGCCAACACCAAGCAGAATCCAATCGAATACAGGCGTGCCGTTTTCTGTTGGGATTACGTCTGCCATCTCTTTTGCGAAACGCTCTGCTTCTGCTTTTGGTTCATCTTCACCACGGATGCGGTGGATGTTTTCAGCAGGAAGGTTTACTTGAGTAAACTCTTTTAGTTTTGAAAATAAGAGTGCGTTTGCTTCACCGAAATTGCTTTCAGCATCATCAGGTGCAACGCAACGTTCGTCGCCCCACCAGAAATGAAGGTTATTCCATTGAATGCCTTCTGCGTATGGCGCTTGAGCTAAAAGCTTGAAAAGCATTTTTGGCGTGCTGCCACCCGACAATGAAATGTGAACAGGCTTGCCCTGCTCGCTGTAAGCTTTCATTTCGTTTGCTAGGTTTTCAACGACTAATTCAGGCGTTGCAAAGATCTTGTGATTGATCATAGTTCGCAGTAATCCGTATCTGTTAAGTTTTTACATGGGAAACGCCATGCGCGGCCATCACGCTGCAGAAGCTCATCGGCTTCTTGTGGGCCCCAAGTACCACAAGCATAGCCAAACAGTGCTTGAGGGTCTTGCTTGAAATCTAAGATCGGTTGAACGTACTTCCAACATGCTTCTACTGCATCGGTACGTGCAAACAGAGTCGCATCACCGTTCAGTGCGTCAAGAAGAAGACGCTCATAAGCCGTTAGCATCTGAGTCTCAGGCAGATCAGAGTAAGAGAAGTTCATTTTCACTTCTTTTGCTTTGAAACCTGCACCTGGCTCTTTCAAACCAAAGCTCATCTGAATACCTTCATCCGGTTGGATACGGATAATCAGTTTGTTCTCTGGTGCATCTTGACCAAACACTGGGTGTGGTGTGTTCTTAAAGTGAATCACAATTTCAGTCACACGTGTTGGTAAGCGTTTACCCGTACGTACGTAGAAAGGAACACCATTCCAACGCCAGTTATTGATGTGAGCTTTCAAGCCGATGTAAGTCTCGGTACGAGAATCATCCGCTACACCATGCTCTTCACGGTAACCTAGTAAGTGCTGACCACGAACATCTGATGCTGTGTACTGACCTAATACTAAGTCTTTACGCAGATCATCTTCTTCTAATGGTTTCAGACACTGAAGCACTTTAACCACTTCATCACGAATAGAATCAGCGTTAATTTGTGCAGGCGGCTCCATACCTACCATCGCTAGCACTTGCAGCAGGTGGTTTTGGAACATGTCGCGAACTGCGCCAGAACCGTCGTAGTATCCGCCACGCTCTTCAACGCCAAGGAACTCAGCACCTGTGATTTCAACGTATTCAATGAAGTTACGGTTCCACAGTGGTTCAAACATCGCGTTTGAGAAACGAAGCACTAGAAGGTTTTGAACCGTCTCTTTACCAAGGTAATGGTCGATACGGTAGATCTGGTGTTCTTGGAAGTGATGATGGATCTCTTCATCCAACGCTTGAGCTGATGCTAAGTCGTAACCAAATGGTTTTTCGATGATCAGACGACGCCAGCCGTTCGATTCATCGTTAAGGCCATGCGCAGCAAGGTTTGCTGGAATCACACCGTATAGGCTTGGCGGGGTTGCCAAGTAGAACAATGTGTTATGGTTTTCGAATTGGTAGTCTTGCTCAAGCTTGTCTAGACGTTGTGCTAAACGAGCATAGTCGTCTACATCTGAAGTATTGATCGCTTGGTAATGCAGATGTTCAATAAATGCATTCAGCGTCTCTGGTTCAGTTTTTTCCATTTCCTGAAGAGACTTCTTCAGCTTCTCACGGTAAGACTCATCGCTGTACTCAGTACGGCTCACTCCAAGAATCGCAAAGGATTCTGGTAGTTGATTGCTAGCATACAGGTGGTATAGAGCAGGAATTAACTTGCGGTAAGTTAGATCTCCCGACGCACCAAAAATAACGATGCTGCTGTTTTCAGGTATTACCATCATCTTTCCTATAAAAACAAGGTTTTTAGTATTCGCCAAAGGTATCAGCGACATACGAAAATAGATAATAGGTCTTAACTATTACATCAATAGTAAGCGCCTATTAAATTTGAGAATGCGTTTGGTAAACGAGGGTGAAAGCTATCACCTCTATTCGGGACAGTATTGTCTATGACTATTTGATTTACATCAACCACTGTGAAAGCAATCGATTAAATATTGACTCATTTCGAACAAATTCTAATCGATAGTTCCGTTCATTTGACCCGAGGGAGAAGCAAATCGGCATTCTCAAACAGTGTAGTCAAGAAAGAACGGTATCTGGTCGGTGGAGTGAGCAATAGGAAAGGGAGAAAAAGGTAAAACCAGCTTATTCAACTGGCTTTATATTTATTTTGATGGTGTCGTGTTTATCTTTGCGCTTTGTTGTAGCAGCGCTCCGGGCGACCTACGGTACCGTAATTTAAGTCTGCGACTAACTCACCAGTGGTAATCAAAAATTCTAAATAGCGTCTGGCGGTGGTTCGGCTAGCACCAATTCGTTCTCCGGCTTCATCGGCGGTAATATTAACGGCATCAGCTTGCTGAAAAATGGCTCTGATCTTATCCAACGTTACGCCATCAATGCCTTTGGGTAAGGTGGATACTTTTCCAGAGTCCGCTTTGGCATTGGCTTGCAGCATCTTATCAACCAAACCTTGATTCAAATCCGACACACTTTCAAACTCTTGCTGTTGAGATTGATACTTTTTCAGTGCCGCTTCCAAACGAGGGAACATTACTGGTTTCAATAGATAATCGACCACCCCACCACGCATTGCCTGCTGCAGCGTATCCACATCCCGAGCAGCAGTAATCAAGATAACGTCGCAGCCTTGATTGCTCCCTCTTACGTGATTAAGAATATCGAGCCCACACCCGTCCGGCAGATACACATCCAATAACACCAAATTCGGTTTTAAGATGTCCAGTTGCATCAGCGCTTCAGACTGTGTAGTGGCAATGCCGACCACGTCAAAGCCACCCATCTGTTCTAAATAACGATGGTGTAGCTCTGCAATCGCAATATCATCTTCAATGACCATGACTCTCGTGATTGCGTTCATTTATGTTCTTCCTTTAACCATGTTTTTTCCGTCACGATGATCTTCACAAGATCGCTTCGTGCTTAATTATTATTGTTCTTCTTTTGGCAAATAAACCGTCATTCGCGTGCCAAAATCTTGGTTGTCGACCATTTCAAGCTGCCCTTGATATCGGTCTGCCAGCTGCTTTATCAGATACAAACCCACACCACGATTTTGCTTCGCTTTGCTCGATACGCCTTTTTCGGTGAGTGCTTTGGTCGCCAACTCTTTCGGCAAACCGCACCCTTTGTCTTCTACTTCTAGGATAATTTCATTACCAAAATCACTGATTGAAACTTCAATAACCCGACGCGCTGGCGCAATTTGACCCTCTTGCTTAATCGCCGTCATGGTGGCGTCAAAGGCGTTATCAATCAGGTTGCCAAGAATTGTGACAACGTCATCCGCGTTTAACCAGCTAGGCAGAGCTTCAAGCCTTGATCCCTCTTCCACTTTAAGCTCTAACCCAATCTCTCGAGCTCGCTCTGTTTTGCCTAAAAGCATGCCTGCAATAAGAGGGTCTTTCACCGTCTCTCTTAAGAACTCAATTAAGCTCTGGTAATGAGCGGTTTCTTGACCAATCAATTGTTGAACAGAATCCAACTCGCCCATCTGAATCAAGCCACTAATAGTGTTAAGCTTGTTTTGATGCTCGTGGGTTTGTGAACGCAGTAGATCAGCATATTCTTTGGTTTGTGAGAGCTGGTCTGTTAAATCGTTGATTTCATCTCGTAATCGGAAACTCGATACCGCCCCGACCACCTCACCTGCCACTATAATCGGGCTTCGGTTAGCAATGATTCGCTTATTGTTTAAATACAACTCAACATCGTGGTCGGTGTCGCCGGTTGATAGCAGTTGTTCTAAATCACTGCCTGGCAATACATCAGAAAGGCGCTGTTGATTGAGTGCTTTATCCCTGTCTATCGATAAAATATCGCAGGCACTCTTATTAATTGAACGTAAAATGCCGTGCTTATCGATGCTCAGAATGCCCTCTTTCACGGTACTCATGGTTACATCTAGCTCAACATACAACCGGCCTATCTCTTCAGGCTCAAAGCCCAAAATAGCGCGTTGAAAACGGCGAGATACATAACTCGAAATCAAAGCGTTGACCGCAACCACCAGCAACGCCATCACAATCAAAAAGGCTAAGTAAGGTTCGATTCGATCTTGCAACGAATCCAATAAGTAACCAACTGACACCACACCAATAACGGTACCTTGGGTGTCTTTTACCGCGGATTTACCACGAACTGAAAAACCCAGCGATCCTTTGGCTGTCGACACATAAGACTCGCCCAATACCAATGCTTTTTGGTTATCGCCACCACGCATGGGTTTACCGAGCCTGTCATCATAAGGGTGAATCAGGCGGATACCTTTATCATCTCCAACAACGATAAACGCCGCGCCAATGAGCTGAGTAAGGTTACGAAATTTAACTTGGGTTTCTTCAGACAAAACGTAGGGAACGCCATTAGGGTCCAACGTTCCATTTTCTTGAATAATGCTGGTGACAAGCGGCGATTCAGATAGAAATTCAGCAACACCTAACGCTTTCAAACCCATCTCTTGTTCTTGAGATTGTTTGATGTAGTAAAAACCAGCAGCTGCAAGAATCAAAAGTTCAACGAGGCCAGTGACCGTCATGATAATCAGTAACCTTTTACGGAAACTGATACTGCTCCATTTCATATTCCACCGTCCCTAGTGTTAGACGATCAATGTTAACACCAAGTTAATCGCATGACCTTTCTAGGGGCGTTAATTTGTGACTGCTACTCAACTAAATAATTGAGCAGATTGTTAATTGATAATCCTTTACGTTGTTCATCTCGATTAATCGTTCATTTTTAGGACTGATTAGCTTAAAAACCAAAATAAACGAATAAATATTGAGCTAGATCACTAAGCTTTTAGGTGTTTTTTAGGTTGTTTAAAATAAATACAATTATAATGGTTGCATATGAAGAAGTTTATTGTTGCTAAGCCATAGGTCATGATTTTCAGACCGCGCTTTGAATCGAAACTTCGATTAACAAAATAGCAACAACCCTTCGCTCGCTGGACGTATCTATAACTAAAAGTTGCACGCTCGCCGTTACGAATGATGAACAAACGGATTAAGTATTCTCCCCTATTCATCCATCGCTATTTCAAACTCGGCTAGCCAGACAACGAAGAGGTGACTGATAAAAGCATCACCCAATAATAAAACATTGATGAGCAGGAAGTATCGATCAGTCAGTGGCAACGTCCAATAGAAACAGGATAACAAACATAACGTATAAACATTGTTGAAAAGGAAACAAGGCAATGAAACGCGATAACTTTGGAATTTGTCTTACTAAGACTATGCTGTTCAAACACTTACAATCGACTTTTACTCACGTAAGAGCCTATGAGAAAGATGGCACCTCCCCTCTCGACCTCAAGGTATTGTTAGCATTCCCGCAAATGTCAGGTAGAGATTTATTACAAACAATGCAAGGTTCAAGACAATTGGTATGGCGCGCCGATCACCATTGTCCTAGCTTTAAATAAGCCACTTCATTTTGTAAAAACACTTCTATACTGAACTTAAAGAGCATGCTTATGCGTGCTTTTTAAGTTTCATTTATCTTTGATATTCACGTCACTCAATCTTATTTACACTTGATTAACGAGTTATGAGAATTTCTATTCATATGAGACAATTTATTCAAGACAAATGACTATCGCCCTGTTAACATTAGAGTTAATACTCTAATTGGTATTTAATGCAGATGACCAAACCAAAATTCCGATACCTTGCGATCGCCAGTATGCTTCTCGGCACTATGGCTTCGCCAGGCTATGCAGCTCCGCTCACTTTTTCTGAAGCGTGGCAAATTCTCCAAGAGAACAACAACTCTCTTGCGGCTCAACAAGCCAACGTTGAACGTTATCAACACCTTCAGAACTCAACAAGTAGCCTCAATCTTCCTTCTATTACCTTAGGGGCTAACTACACGCACCTTGATAGTGATGTGACGATTAATGGTGAACAGTTTTCAGATAGCTTGAGTGGAGTAAACCCTGCTATATCCGCGATTTTGCGCCCTCTAGTTGGTGGCGTTACCTCAACGATTACCGAACAAGACATCTTTAGCTCTTCCATTCGTGCTGTGTGGCCTATCTTCACTGGTGGTCGAATAACCGCTGCGCAAAATGCGGCTGAAGGTAAAAGCGAAGAAGCGCAAAGCCAACTGTTGATGGAGAAACAAGCTCGCTACGAAGACTTAAGTAAGTATTACTTCTCGGTGATCTTAGCGGAAGACGTGGTGAGAACGCGTCAAGCCGTTGAAGCAGGCTTAACTCAGCATCGTGATTTCGCCATCAAGCTTGAACAGCAAGGACAAATCGCCCGAGTAGAACGCCTACAAGCCGATGCTTCTTTAGATAAAGCGATTGTAGAGCGCACGAAAGCTCAGAACGATCTTAAAATTGCGCAATTGGCGTTGACCCAAATCCTTGGTCAAAATGAAAGTGTAGAACCCTCTGAACAACTGTTTATCAATAAGAACCTGCCTCATATGGACGTGTTCATTGACCAGACACTCATGACCTACCCCGGCCTTAAGATTCTTGATGCAAAAGAGAAACAAGCAAGCAGCTTAATTAAAGCCGAGAAAGGTAAATACTACCCAGAGGTTTACCTTTATGGTGATTACAGCCTGTATGAAGATGACTCTCTAGCCAGTGAAATGAAACCCGATTGGTTGGTTGGCATTGGTGTGAATGTGCCACTGCTTGATACCTCTGGCCGTTCCGACAAAGTCGCTGCGGCTCACAGTGCCGTATCACAGGTTCAATTCCTTAAGTCACAAGCTAAGCAAGACTTAACCGTGTTGGTACAAAAGACTTACCTTGAAGCAAACCAAGCCATTGAAGAGGTTCAAGGCCTAAACTCGAGCTTGTCTTTAGCTCAGGAAAACCTATTACTTCGTAAAAAAGCCTTCACACAAGGGTTATCTAACTCATTAGAAGTGGTTGATGCCGAGCTTTATCTTGCGAGCATTAAAACCCAGCAATCTGCTGCTCGCTTCAAATACCTAATCTCTCTCAACAAGCTGTTAGCGCTAACCAGCGAAATGAATGCTTACTCCAGTTACTTAACCTCCTCTGTTCCGTCTGATTTCGACTCAAAAACAGACACCGTTAGCCAGTCAAAAGGATAATTCATGAAACCTATTAAGCCCCTTCTTCTATCTTTAGTTGGTATCGGCGTTATTGGCTGGGTCGGATACAGTTTCTATCAAGCTTATCAACCTCAGCCGGTTAAGCTTCAAGGTCAAATCGATGTTCAGCAATACAGCATCTCATCGAAAGTACCTGGCAGAATTGATGAAATATTCGTGCGCAAAGGCGATTCGGTTGAAAAAGGCGAATTGATCTTCTCTCTACTAAGCCCTGAGATTGATGCGAAGCTAGAGCAAGCAAAAGCTGGTCAGAAAGCCGCTGGTGCATTAGCACAAGAAGCAGAGAATGGCGCGCGTACTCAACAGATCCAAGCGGCTAAAGACCAATGGTTGAAAGCCAAAGCAGCTGCCGATCTGATGGACAAAACCTACCAACGTGTAAACAACCTTTACAACGATGGTGTGGTTGCCGAGCAGAAGCGTGATGAAGCCAAAACACAGTGGCAAGCGGCGAAGTACACCGAAAGCGCTGCATTCCAAATGTATCAATTAGCGCAAGAAGGTGCGCGTGACGAAACCAAAGTGGCCGCCGCTCAAAAAGCGTTAATGGCAGCGGGTGCGGTAGCGGAAGTTGAAGCTTACGCAAAAGACACACAGATCCACAGCTGGTTTAATGGCGAAGTCTCTCAGGTTCTATTGAGCAGTGGAGAACTTGCACCACAAGGCTTCCCTGTTGTGACTGTTATCGACACCAAGGATGCTTGGGCTGTGCTCAATGTTCGTGAAGACATGCTTAAGCATTTCGAGAAAGGCAGCCAGTTTGAGGCGTACCTACCGGCTCTGGATAAATCATTAACTTTCCAAGTAACTCACATCGCCGTAATGGGTGATTTCGCAACTTGGCGCTCAACAGACGCAGCACAAGGCTTCGATTTACGTACTTTTGAAGTAGAAGCGCACCCTGTCGATACGAGCGAAACACTGCGTATGGGCATGAGCCTAGTGGTTGAGCTTTAGGTGACTTATGTCTGCTAACTCTCAATATACTGGATCGCAATCTAGAGGCTCGCAATCAACTGAGCATCATAGAGCGAAGAATACCTTGCTTCGGCAGTGGGCGATTGTCCGCAAAGACAAATGGTTGTTGTCTTGCCTAACTTGGATTCCTTTGCTGCTTGCTGCCAGTATCTGGCTGATTTTTTCACAAGGGATCGCTCGTGACTTACCGGTCGCAGTTGTCGACCTTGAGCACAGTCAAATCTCGCAACAGTTCACACGCCTTGTTGATGCGTCACCAACGCTGCAAGTCACTCAGAAATACAGCTCTGCAAGTGATGCGGCGAAAGCGATGATCGAACGTGATATCTATGGTTATGTTGTGATACCAAGGCACTTCGACCGAGACCTTCTGCTCGGCTTGAATCCGCAAGTGTCTGTATTCTATAACAGCCAATTTATCTTAATCGGTAAGCTGGTGAACTCTGCCTTGCTGCAGGCTCAAGGGACTTTTAACGCGCAACTTGAAGTGGTTAAACAACTGTCACTCGGTGATACCACAGTCCAATCAGCATTAGGCCAAGCAGTAACAGTGCAAAGCCAGATCACGCCACTGTTTAACAAGAACAGCAGTTATGCTCAGTTCTTGGTGTCTGCAGTTATTCCTGCACTGTGGCAGATCATGGTTGTGGTCGGCACGATATTAGTTTTAACGGCGAACGTTAGAGCACGTGGCCTTCAAGCTTGGTTATCCAACGCTCCTATGAAGTCACTCGCATCAACATTAACGCCCTACCTTGTCTTGTTTTTGATGTTTGGTATCGCGTTTAGTTTTTGGTTCTATGTGCTCTTAGACTGGCCATTTAACGGCAGCTTTGTGGCATTGACTATTGCCCAACTGCTAACCGTGATCAGTTGTATCATTATGGGTTGTTTGTTTTTCTTCTTAACACTTGATCCAGCAAGGGCGATGAGTTTCGCTGGCGCATTTACGGCACCAAGCTTTGCGTTCATGGGTATTACCTTTCCAGTAACAGACATGAACACAGCTGCTCAAATTTGGAGAAGCTTATTGCCCGTGAGTCATTACATCGAAGTACAAACGGCGCAGTCTAGTTATGGTGTGAGCGCAGCACAGTCTTTGATCAGCCTCTCTTCTATGTTGTGGTATGCAGTTCCTGCTTTCGTGGTAATGTTGCTAATTAAGAAACACTTGGCGCAATCAACTCTAACTGCACAAGCAGATCCATCTACAAAAGCAGCTATATCTGCAAAAACAACGCCGTCAACACAGCCAGAAGCATCAGCACAACAAGGAGTAAAACGATGAGCTTTACTCAACTGCTCAAGCAAGAACTCTTAGCGGTATTGCGCAACCCTGTCGTGCTTCTTACGGTATTTGGTGGTGTGGTCTTCTATTCCTTCTTGTATCCATTGCCTTACGCGAACCAAGTTCCTCAACAACTGAAAGCTTCGGTTGTGAACTTGGATAAGAGTCAAAGCAGCTATCAATTAGAGCGTATGGTGGATGCCACCTCTCAGATCGAATTGGTCCGTCGAGACTCCACCATCGCCGATGCGAAACAAGCCGTGCTTAACCAAGAGATTGGCGGATTCCTTGTCATTCCAGAAGATTTCTATAAAGACTTGTTGCTCGGTAAGAGCCCGACACTTTCTTACGCTGGTGATGCTTCTTACTTTTTGGTCTACGGAACCATTGTTGAAGGGCTTGCCAAGGCCGGTGGTACGTTAGCTGCGCAAGTTAAGGTCAGCCATTTGTTAGTCGAAGGTGTGCCTTTAGAATCGGCAGCCAAAGGCTACAGTGCATTCAGCTTGAACCTGAAACCAACGTTTAATAGTCGCATGGGATACATCGATTACGTAGTTCCAGCCGTCTTTGTGTTGATCCTGCAACAAACCTTAGCCATGGCTTCTGGTTTAGTGGGTGCAACCCAAAACGCTCAATCGACATTTGGCTACTGGAGTAAGACCTCTCCAGCGAAACTGATGCTTGCCCGCTGTTGTACCTTAGTCGGCATTTATTACCTGTTGTCGATGTACTATTTCGGCGCTAGCTTTTCGATGTATGGGATAAACCAGCTCGCCTCAACAACACAGATCTTAACCTTACTTCTGCCCTTCTTACTGGCCAGTTGTTTGATCGGGATTTTTATTGGTGAGTTAGTGCCACGAAGAGAGCTAGTCACGGTTGTAGTGTTAATCAGTTCAATGCCACTGATCTTCTCTTCAGGTTTTATCTGGCCAGTTGAAATGATGCCCGAATGGTTAGTTCTATTATCACAGCTGTTCCCAAGCACACCGGCTATCCAAGGTTTCTTAGCACTTGATCAGATGGGTGCATCTTGGCAAGAGGTGGCATCTCAATGGACATTACTCTGGGGACAAGTTTTGTTGTGGGGTTCGTTATTGGCACTTAAGCTCTACCACAAATCCAGCAAAAGCACGGTTGGCAATAGCAATAGTGATCGAGCCGTTTAGTTTTATGTGCTATCGGAAAGGAGTCATGCTTTCCGCTCATCAAAAAAGCTCTTATAAAGGGCTTTTTTAATATCCTAAGATCCGAATACACTTTCAGCCTTAGAATGTTTATACACCTCGAAAACATATCGAATACTCGAAATCCCCTACGCGCCCTCTATGTCCCTCCAGCCCATCACTCTGAATTCTCCTTCACCCGACTCTATAGCAGCTACTGCATATGCTTTTCTCAGCATAAAAAGCATCGACTTATTCCCAAATGATGACAAAACCCGAACAATTGTAAATTTATTGTAAAAGTTTCTTTGTTGGCATTATTTTTATGTATAGGATTGTCAGTAGGGCTTGGTAGTCCGAATACCATAGTCTTATTGGTGCACATACCAAAAGGATATCCATATAAAGCAAGATCAGTACTTATATTTATTTCGTTTTTCGACCTAGCTACAGCCGTTTATGTTGCCGTCGAATGAAGTAGATATACCGCTGAAATATACAAATCAAATAGAAAACAAACACAACAGCAACAAACATAATTTATTAAAAAGACAGGGAAAACCATGAAAAACATACGTGAATTATTTTTTGGGTTTATATTATTGTTTAGTTCCAGTGCATTTGCAGAAGAAGGATCATTTAACCAAGCTATCAGCAACTTAAGTCAAAGTGTTGATGGTTTTTTCAACGAATACACAGGTTGGTTCGTTGGGCTGATATTTAAAAGTGTACCGATTGGTGAAGCTAACTTCCCAGTGATTGTTGGCTGGCTGTTGCTCGCTGCGATCATCTTCACTATTTACTTTGGCTTTGTTCAATTTAAACGTGTCGGCATGGCGATAGACATTATCAAAGGTAAGTATACCGACCCTAACTCTAAAGAGGACGGCGAGGTTTCTCACTTTCAAGCGTTAACAACGGCGCTTTCTGGTACTGTCGGGCTTGGTAACATTGCCGGTGTAGGTGCTGCACTTGCGATTGGTGGTCCTGGCGCGACATTCTGGATGATCTTGTGTGGCCTTCTGGGTATGGCTTCTAAGTTCTGTGAGTGTACTTTAGGTGTGAAATACCGAACTATCCTACCTTCAGGTGTTGTTTCGGGCGGTCCAATGTACTACCTAAGCCAAGGCCTGGGTGAAAGAGGTTTAGGTGGACTAGGTAAAGTGCTCGCTATTGGTTTCGCATTAATGTGTATTTTAGGCGCATTGGGCGGCGGTAACATGTTCCAAGCTAACCAAGCACACGCCATGTTAACTTACGCATTTGATGTACCAAGTGAATACGGTGTGATCACTGGCCTTGTACTTGCCTCTTTAGTTTTCTCTGTGATTGTTGGTGGTATGCCTTCTATCGCATCGGTAACAGAAAAAGTTGTTCCTTGGATGGCTGCTCTGTATATCGGTATGGCTCTGATTGTCATCGGTTCTAACCTTGATCAAGTCGGCCCTGCGTTCAGCGCAATCTTTACAGGTGCATTTACTGGTGAAGGTGTTGTTGGTGGATTTATTGGTGCGCTAATTCAAGGCTTGAAACGTGCAACATTCTCGAACGAAGCAGGTGTAGGTTCAGCAGCTATCGCTCACTCAGCGGTTAAAACAAAAGAACCAATCACCGAAGGTCTAGTATCACTATTAGAACCGTTCGTTGATACGGTAATCATTTGTACAATGACCGCATTGGTTATCACTATCGCTGGTTTAAACGTAGGTCCATTCGATGGCTCTGGTTTAACGGGTGTAACGCTGACTGCTGCATCGTTTACTGAAACGGCAGAAGTATTCAAATACACACTCGCTCTCGCAGTAATCATGTTTGCGTTCTCGACGATGATTTCTTGGTCGTACTACGGTCTTAAAGCTTGGACTTACCTATTTGGTGAAGGCAAAACAACGGAGCTGATTTTCAAAGTGATGTTCTGTGTGTTTGTTGTTATTGGTGCCACGATTCAATTTGGTGCGGTAATCGACTTCTCTGATGCGGCTATCTTTGCGATGTCTATCTTCAACATTCTTGGTCTGTACTTCTTGATGCCAGTTGTGAAGAAAGAACTGCAATCGTTTGTTGCTCGTGTGAAATCAGGCGAAATCAAAACGTATGAGAAATAACGTTTAGTGGAATGAGGTTTTGCTCTACTCTAGTAGCTAACTGCATTCTAAGAAACGACACAGCTCTAAAAACGAAACTGTTCTAAAAATTTTTGTAAGACCCTTTGCTTGAGAAAGCGAGAACAGGACTGCAACTTATCCAAAATCCCTACCAGCTTGGCTTGTGGGGATTTTTTATGTCTGAACGATTAGGCGAATAACTACCTTCAATGCCCTGCTCACTCTTTTCACCCTTTTCACTCTGTTCATCATCGTGTTCAACATCGACACGACGAACCAACTCTTCTACTTTGATCATCTCTTTTTGCGCTAATGGCGAGCGACAATCATCGAAACAATAAGCTATGGTGCAGTTCTCACAAAGATACTCTGGCATCACTCCATCCCTTGTCGTCAAAGCAGCCAAATGCGAGCTAGCAATCGACTGCGTGTTCATCCTGAACAACACTATTATGCAGCGACTCTGAGCTGAAAATATGTATGCAAAGTCATTTAATAGACAACAAGTAACATATCATTGTGGATATACGTAACTATTCACAAATATCTAAGCAAACAATGAAAACACTTAAATAATCAATAATGAGAACGCACCGGATCTATGCTCTCGACAAACGCAAAACGCCCACATCACGTGTGTGATGTGGGCGTTTCAATATTTAATGCAAAACTAACGTTAGGTTGGTAAAGCCTTCGGCTTATAAACCCATCTCTTCAGTGAGCGTTTTGATCTGCTTGAGATCCATGGTGTAGACTTCAATCATTTGTCTGATATCGCTCAGTCGAGAGTTAGCGTTATCTTGCTTCTCACACGCGTCAGATTTCGCATCCCATGATGTGCCATCTAAGTAAACATCACACGCTTTCTTAAGAGAACCAAGATTCTGCTCGAGTTGATCTCTTTCTTTCTCAAGTTTTTCAAGTTCTTGAGAAATCTGTAATTCTTTTCGGAAAACTTCACGCGCACGCTCAAACAAAGTCGATTGCATGTCAGCCTGACGATTAAGTTTCTGGTTGTCTTGCTGAGTTTGCTCTAACGTTTGCTTCTGTTCATTTAGCTGTTGCTCTAACGAGTAGTTCGCCTTCTCTAAAACCGAAGACTGCTTCGCTAATTCCAGGAGCTCTTTTTGATGCTCTTCCGTTTGTTTCACTAGAGCGGCTTCTACTTTCGCATCGATTTCGGTATCAACTTTTGCCACTTTAGTTTCAACGGATGTCATCAACTGTGCTCTGCTGTCATGCAGTTCTTGATAACGAGTTTCGAGTACCTGGTAAGTGGACTCCCACTTAGAAGCCGTAACTGTAGAACCAATTAAGCCACCCAGTGCTAAACCTATAACCGCAGCAATGCCGATATAGAGCTGACTGCGCTTATCGCGTTCTTCTATAACAACCACTTCATCTTGTTCGCTTTGTCCAGATTGCTGGTTCACTAGCGGGTACTCCCAAAAATTTATTTAACGTTACGCGGTCACTGACACGAATGCCAATACTGATTGTGAAGGCTCAGTTAAACCTATCGCTCAAGCCAGAAGCACTTAAGCTTTACTAACACATTCATCCCACCTGTTTACAGGCAGGCTTAACGAGTTAACTCCGAAATCATCAAGCTGGCAGTATACAAAAGGAAACTGCTAACGATAACTATCACTACCCATTTTTGCAGTTTTTCGTTTGTCCGGTAACGAAATAGTACAAATGCCAAAGCCAATAAAAAAACAATCGCTATTAGTCGAGTCATAACTCCTCCTTGTTTCTCTATTTTATACCATTTAAATAAGCAAGTTACGTCAGAGACTCGTTGTTTGATCATTTAGTTGAACAACATTTGTGCAAACAGATATTTTGTAGCTGACATCACATTTTATATGATCTAGGATACGCCTACAGATTACCTAATTATTTAGGTAATTGTTCCGATGAAGACTGCAGGAGAGTGGTTTTTAACTAAACACTAACATTTAGTTAGATTGACCCGCCGAAGAAGTAAATCTTTCAGGTGCTTTATGCTGGAGAAATCCAGAAAAGTGAGGACTGTCGTTGGAGGAACCTCTGGAGAGAACCGTTAGATCGGTCGCCGAAGGAGCAAGCTTAGTGCCCGTTACTTATCTATAAGTGATTCGCTAAGTGAAACTCTCAGGCAAAAGGACAGAGGAGTGGAAAGCAACAGCCTTAATTAACACAAGAATTCTATCTAGAAATCCGTATGTATTAAGTAGTGCGCCCGATCCCTGAGATCTGCACTGCCTTCCCTCTTCTCCTTAAATTTTTAATTTATTAAGGGGAATCTATGAACCACCTACAAGCTACACTACAAACCATCAACCAATTCGTTTGGGGACCACCACTGCTTATTCTGCTAGTGGGTACAGGTATCTACTTTACTTTTCGCTTAGGCTTACTCCAGTTTAGACACCTCCCAACTGCACTGAAAATGGTGTTCAGCAAAGACAAATCTGGTACGGGTGACGTATCGAGTTTCGCGGCTTTGTGTACTGCACTTTCAGCAACCATTGGTACAGGTAACATCGTTGGTGTAGCGACCGCAATCAAGATTGGTGGCCCTGGTGCCCTATTCTGGATGTGGCTTGCCGCTGTATTTGGTATGGCGACCAAGTACGCAGAATGTCTACTCGCCGTTAAATACCGCAGAACCGATAGCAATGGCGAAATGGTTGGCGGCCCAATGTACTACCTGCAATACGGTGTCGGCTCACGAATCTTAGCGGTAATGTTCGCTGTCTTCGCGCTCGGCGTTGCTTGCTTCGGTATCGGTACCTTCCCACAAGTCAACGCTATCTTGGACGCAACTCAAATCTCATTTGGCGCTTCGCGTGAGATGTCTGCTGTCGTTCTTACGATATTAGTGGCAGTGGTTACCCTTGGTGGTATCCAATCTATCGCTAAAGTGGCAGGGAAAGTTGTTCCTACTATGGCGGTTATGTACGTCGTCGCGTGTTTAAGCGTTCTGATTTCAAATGCCGACCAACTACTGAATGCCATTACCCTTGTTGTGACTTCTGCGTTTACCAACACAGCAGCAACCGGTGGTTTCTTTGGCGCGAGCATCATGCTTGCTATCCAATCAGGTATCGCTCGTGGTGTGTTCTCGAACGAATCTGGCCTAGGTAGCGCACCAATGGCTGCAGCAGCGGCTAAAACAGACTCATGTGTGAAACAAGGACTTGTCTCTATGACAGGTACCTTCTTCGACACCATCATCATCTGTACGATGACAGGTTTGGCGCTTATCTTAACGGGTGCTTGGCAGACTGATCTTTCAGGCGCTGCGATGACCACTCACGCATTCGCTGTTGGTCTGAATGCAGATACCCTTGGCCCTATGTTGGTTTCTGTTGGCTTAATCTTCTTTGCGTTTACAACAATTTTAGGTTGGAACTACTACGGTGAGCGCTGTGTTGTGTTCTTGCTAGGTACCAAAGCTGTATTGCCTTACAAGATCATCTTCATTGCGTTGGTGGCTTCTGGTGCATTCTTAAAGCTCGACATGATCTGGATAATGGCTGATATCGTGAACGGCCTAATGGCAATTCCGAACCTAATCGGGCTTATCTTGCTGCGCCACGTTGTTATCGAAGAAACCAAGCTATTCTTCAAACCGTTGACGTCTTCACATGATTGTGAAGCAGTTAAAGCGTAAACTGAAGTGATTGAATACCAAGCCCGCACTCAACTGCGGGCTTTTTTATTTTCATCACATAGCGAAACGTCTTAAATTATTATGCAGAACATATGCCCTTATAAATAACAAGAATATTAAATCGACTACTATGCGATTTAATAAAGCGAATAGTAGACTACTAAAAAGGACACTAATAAAACCAACACTTAATTAGATATTACTTATATTTAACAGATTGTGCGCTGGTGTCAGGCGTTTTGTAACAAACATATTAAATTTATTTTCGTTTCAACGACACAAAAAACCAGAAGAATAAAACATGTGACTTTAATTCATATATTAGTCAGTTTATAGTCATCTACATTGTAGAGAGAATTATAATAAAAATAAAACGTTGGCTATATGATCAGATTCGACCCGATTAAAAACCGTATTTATAACGATGAACGTTCTATTAAAGTAGGATACCGTGAAACTCGGGTCCTGGAGTTATTACATAAAAACTCACCCGATATTGTTAACAAACAAGATATTATTAGCTTCGCTTGGGGAAACGAGTTCATAGGGGATACGTCACTAGCGAAAAGTATAAGTTTACTGCGCCAAGGGTTCGTTAGATTAGGCATCAAAGAAACCCCAATCGTCACCGTTCCTAAGGTGGGCTATCGCCTTATCGATGAGTGCGTGGTAATCGACTCCCCCATCAATAATGCAGCCACAACTCCCCTTGCTGATGCGAGCAACCTGATACCCGTCGGCAATAACGGTATTGCTATCGGTGCAGCTGTTGCAGTCGAACCTAAGCCTAACCCTAAACAAAGTTCGTCGGCTTACTTTCCCACTGCTGAAAACCGAAACAAGTTGTGCTACTTCACCACTGGCTGCTTACTGTTGGCATCAGCGTTATTGGCTTTTGCTAAGGTTAATGAGAGAAACCTCAGCGATATCAACCCCGTTAACCGGCTCAGCGAGCAATGGATAGGTCAAATACAAGTTTTCCAAGCCCCTGAAATGGCGATGACGCCAGAGCTAGAAAGCATTCTCTATCAGTATCAATGTGATTGCGTGGCGTACATTAGCGAAGAAGCGGAATATTCTGAGCTCTCTATTCTGAACAAAGCCACACGCCAGTCCGTCAACATCTTTTACACGCCAACCCAACTAGATCAAGCCAGTACCGAACTGGCCCTATTCCTAGAAAGAGGTCAATTATGATGCCAATCGTTGCGCTCATTTCTGCATTCGTTTTATTGGTTGGCATATGGAGTATCCCTTCGCCCCAACCAAAAGAAGAGCATCGCTACCAACATAGCGTGGTGGACCTGATAGTGAATGACAATGTATTACGTACCGACGGATTAACGAAAATAAGTAACAACAAGGTGCTGCACCTGATGTCCGTTCAAGACGACAACATGCCCGACCCACTTGTTCTGCGATTCAGAGGAACAGCCCGTCCTTCTCAATCACTTTTCTTTACTATTTCTGGCACCATTGACTTAGTCTCTGTGCAAAAAATAAATAAAACAATGAATGACAGCCGATTGGCGCCTTACCTGTTAATCAACAATGACCCATTAACGGTAAAGATTGATATCTTAAGTTCGAATGATTTATTTGCCATCATTAAAACGTGTAATACAGGCCGAACGCAACTTCTGGCCAAACGATAATTAGAGATAGTTTAACCACTAGCAAAAAGTGCCCTATTATCAAGTAGCAAGCTTTTCCGATATTACACATAAAAAACGGATGGTTATTTTCATTATTTTATTAGTAATACAATTATTACAGTATTCCTTACTTTAAGTGTTTGCATTTTAAAACCGATAGCAAAGCAAAATATTCAAGTTAGATTTTTACTCTTTGTCACTCACTACCTGCCCACCTTAAAACTACGAGTATTGTGAATGGTTATACCTGTTCTTCTAATTAACCATTCATACAAACGCCAAAAATAACGTCAAATAATTTTGACGTCTAAGCCCGAATAATGGGCCTTCATTTTTCTAAAAACGGTTTGAGCCCCATCAAACAATTTACGTTCAGTTGCATACTCTTTCACCGTAAAAACACTAATGACAATACAAGCCATTGAATTAACTGGGTAATTTAATTCAACCCTTTTCAGTATCTATCTATTTATCAACATGAAAAAGTGAACTTGTCTTGTTAACTGCACGGCACACAAAACATTATCAAAATAGAAAAATTACAAATGAGGGAATTGTTAATGATCACAGTAAACAGAAGTCTCTTAGCAACCGCAGTGTTGTCTGTTCTATCAACCGGTGTAAATGCGAAGATTTACCCAGACCAAATAGTGTTTGACCAACTTGGTGAAGATGTCTGTCGCTCTGGTTATCGTCCTATAGACCGTTATGAAGCAGAAGAGCAGAAGAGTACTTTGGTCGCTCGCATGGGCACTTGGCAGATCACCGGGTTAAAAGGAAACTGGGTAATCATGGGGCCGGGTTATCATGGCGAAATTAAGCAATCAAGCAGTGGGTCAACGTTCTGTTACCCAAACAACGACCAATCTGAAATCCCTAACTATTCCGCCAAATCGGTTCAGGAAGGCAGCGAAATCGATGTTCAGTATGAATTAGTGAACAACCGTAACGACTTTGTACGCCCATTAAGCTACTTAGCCCACAACCTAGGTTACGCTTGGGTTGGCGGTAATAACAGTCAGTACGTGGGCGAAGACATGACGATAAAGCGCTCTGGCAACAGTTGGGTAATACAAGGAAATAACAATGGCTCTTGTAGCGGCTATCGCTGTGATGAAAAAACCAAAATCACCGTCGACAATTTTGCCTACACCGTTAACGACGACAACTTTTGGCATGGTGATGTTGTCGAGTCGGATCGTGAACTAGTGAAAACGGTTTACGCGACGGCAAGAAACAACAGCAACATCGCGCAACAAGTGGTGGTAGACCTAAAAGTAGACGAATCAACAAACTGGTCGAAAACGAACAGCTACGGATTCTCACAGAGCGTTCAAACAGAGAACACCTTCAAGTGGCCTTTGGTTGGCGAAACTAAGCTCACCGTTAAGTTCGAGGCTAACCAAAGCTTCGCTGAAACAAATGGCAACTCCACTAGCGAACAAGTAACACTTCAAGCTCGTCCTATGGTTCCTGCGAATTCGGAGCTACCGATTCGAGTTAAGCTGTATCGTTCAAGCATCTCTTACCCGTACCGATTCAACGCCGATATTAGCTACGATGTTGAATTCAACGGCTTCCTTCGTTGGGGTGGCAACGCATGGCATACCCATCCAGATAACCGTCCATACAAGGCTCATACCTTCACTATGGGCCGTGGCAGCAGTGAATCTGCCGACATTCGCTACCAATGGGATCACCGTTACATCCCAGGTGAAACTAAATGGTGGGATTGGGGCTGGGCGATTAAAGAAGCTGGCTTATCAAGCATGCAATACGCGACTGGCGGAAGCTTACGCCCCTTCCACTCTTACGTGTCTGGAGATTTCTACGCTGAATCTCAATTTGCAGGTACTATCGAAATTGGACAAGCAACACCAATTACTAACAATCTACGCAGCAAAAGAAGCGTTGATTCGGCTAATGAAACCAGTGAACGCATTGGCGACATCGAAGTTACCACCAACTTTAACGCCGATGAGTTGAGTGACTTAGGTTTCGAAGGTGCTGAGATGAACATTAGCGTCGTTGAATAACTGCGCTGTTGAATAAGATCGGTACAAAGATCTACCAGTAATAAAGCACAAAGCCCACGCCGTGGGCTTTCATATATTCATGTTCAACTGGAAACGGTGAACTACACAGGCTCTTCCATCAGAAGCTTAACACCCAGCCCAACCAACACCATGCCCGTCACGCCTTCCATCCACTTCATAAAACTCGCGTTTTTGAGCAAGTTTTTAGCGGAATTAAGAGCGCCAGCCAAACCACATTGCCATACCATCGCAATCATAAAGTGTACCGAAGCCATCAACATAGATTGCAATAAAGGCGAACCTTCAGGGTTTACAAATTGAGGTAAAAAGGCCAGATAGAAAACTGCTGTTTTTGGGTTAAGAACGTTAGACAGAAAGCCTTCACGCAAAGAACGCTTTGCACTGTAAGCCTGCTGAGCTTGTTCTCCGACCTTCAAACCGCCACCGTTTTTCATCAACGCTCGCAAACTGCTTAAGCCAAGCCAGATGAGGTAAACCGCACCTACCATCTTAACGGCTTGAAAGAGTTCAGCGGATTGGGCGAGGATTGCAGATATACCCACAGCAGAGAAAAACGCGTGTACATACAAGCCGCTACAAATACCAAAGCTCGTCATACAACCGTCAGCTAAGCCAGAGCGGCTAGTATTGCGAATCACCAAAGCCGTATCTAAGCCCGGCGTTAGCGTTAAAATAGTGATGGCAATTAGAAATGCCTCAAAGTTCAAAATATCCATATCATTGTCATTTTTGTTCAGCGATCTATCATCAATACCGTGTATCTGAACAATTCGCAAGCAACAATTGCCACCAGCTATACAACTCACTGATTTTGTGCACAATAGAACAGTTTGATTTTGTGCACAATAGAACAGTTTGATTTGTTAAGAAATAGTAAATTCAAGGCATCGTATCGCCTCATGCTTTTCTCGCTATATCTTCGACTGCGAAGGTCGACGTCATTAAAAAGCAAAGCCATAATCAAAGTACACGAGATGAACCTTAACGCTGACGCAGCCCTAAGGATCATTTAAAGAAACCAAATTAAGAGTAGTCAAATGAGCGCATTCAAAAAACTAGTCGAACACTCTCAAAAATGTTCACGCTTTCAACACCTAGCTTCTATTTGTGGTTGGGACCAAGCTTCAATGATGCCAGCAGGTGGTAACCAAGCTCGTAGTGAAGCGATGGCCGAGCTTTCTGTTCATATTCACGGCTTAATGACTCAACCACAGCTTGGCGATTGGATTGCAGACGCTGAAAATGAAGCGCTGAACACTGAGCAACAATCGTCACTTCGTGAAATAAAACGCCAGTGGCAACAAGCAAACCTACTTCCAGAAAAACTGGTTGAAGCGAAATCTCTATCGGGTTCAAAATGTGAACATGCGTGGCGTAGCCAACGCGGTAACAACGACTGGGTTGGATTCGAAAAGAACTGGCGTGAAGTGGTTGAGCTTTCTCGTGAAGAAGCGCAGATTCGCGCAGACGCAGCCAATCTAACGCCTTATGATGCGATGCTGGATATTTATGAACCGAGCACCAGCTCTACTTCACTTGATACCCTATTTGCAGACGTTAAAACTTGGCTTCCAGGTTTAATTGATGAAGTGATCGAAAAACAATCGAGCGAGCAATTTAACGCACCATCAGGTATCTATTCGACCGAGAAACAGAAAGCACTGGGTTTAGAAGTCATGAAGCTGCTTCAGTTCGATTTTGAACACGGCCGATTGGATGAAAGTGTTCACCCATTCTGTGGCGGCGTCCCTTCAGACGTGCGTATCACAACACGCTATGACGAAGCGGAATTCGTTCAAAGCTTAATGGGTATTGTGCATGAAACAGGCCACGCACGTTACGAACAAGGCTTACCAAAACACCTAGCAGGACAACCAGCGGGGGAAGCTCGTTCTATGGGCATTCATGAATCTCAATCTTTATTCTTCGAGATGCAAGTCGGCCGCAGCGACCCGTTCATTGGACACTTAGCGAACTTGGCTGGTCAGCAATTCTCAGGCTCAGAATTTGAGAAAGAAAACTTCCAGAAGATCTACACGCGCGTGAAGAAAGACTTCATCCGTGTCGATGCTGATGAACTCACCTACCCTGCACACGTTATCCTGCGTTACGAGATTGAGCGTGACTTGATCAACGGCAAGATCAAACACACTGACGTGCCAGAGTTATGGAATACCAAGATGCAGTCTTACCTTGGTTTAAGCACTCAAGGCAACTTCACTAACGGCTGTATGCAAGACATCCACTGGACAGACGGCGCATTTGGTTACTTCCCATCGTACACATTAGGTGCGATGTATGCGGCGCAGTTCATGGCTTCAATGAAGAAAACGGTAGATATAAACTCTGTGATTGAAAGCGGTGACCTATCCCCTATCTTCACTTGGTTAGAATCAAACATTTGGAGCAAAGGCAGCCTGCTGACCACTGATGACTTGGTGAAAGGTGCAACGGGCGAAACCTTGAATGCGCAATACTTCAAAGACCATTTGAGAAGTCGTTATCTGTAGATAAAACGCCCAACTACATTGAAGGTTTCTACTTGCAGAGCTTGCTGTGTAAGTAGAACCAAGCTGAAAAAAGCATAGTACAAGTATTGTAAGTCAAAAGTCACAATTATGGCTGAAGGGTAGCTTTGGTTCTAACTAGAAAAGGGGCACTTCTGAGTTACGAAGTGCCATCTGTGAAGGTTCTGGACATTTCCGAGTTGCGTTTTATCTAATTTAGTAAGTCATGAATTAACAGAAGTAGGGCAACTCGCTTAGTCGAGTGTCCAGTATCACTGGTGCAGATCAGTTATCATATTTTAAGTAAATCACTCTAGAAAGGAAGTGAAACCTATGAATTTTAGTTTTGAACAACTTCTCGCGTTCGTGACCGTTTATGAACAACTCTCGTTTAGCAAAGCCGCGGTCAAACTCAATAAGCACCGAACTACGATAGGGCAGGTGATTACCAACCTTGAAGACCAACTAGCGGTCAGTTTGTTTGAACGAGTGGGGCGTTCGGTAGAGCCAACTGAAGATGGTCACCTTCTTTATCACAATGCTAAATTAACCATCGAGCAAGCGCGTACTTTCGATAAATTGGCGCTAAGCCTCTCTTATGGTGGATTAGAAAGCGTCAACATCGCTTATTCTAGTGTGATTCCTCATCGCGCTTTGGTTGAAATCCGCCAGCAATTTCTTCGCGATTTTCCGCTAATGCGCGTGAACTTTTTTGTTAGGAATAAACAGGACATCAAAAGAGGCATAGATAGTGGCGAATACCATTTTGGTATCGTCAATGTGCATGACCGTCAGGCGATGTATAGCTTTGATGCTACTTTCCTTGGGCATTTCGAATTTCTCCCTTTTGTTCAAAAAGGTGGAGATCTATCTAGGTTGGAGAAAAGTGCAGTCTTGGTGGCTCTGAAAAACAGCAAACAATTTGTCTTACGATCTTTTATTGAAGAAGGTATGTCAGAGAAGATTATTTACAGCTCAGACAATGAAGCAATCGATCAACTTGCCCTAGTGATAAAGATGGTCGAAGCGGGGTTTGGTTGGGCGTTACTGCCTAAAACCTTCGCTAATACTGAGTTTGCCAATCATGCCATTGAGCCAGTTGAAGCCGATGAGATGCTAGAGGGCTTCAAGTTTGGCTTCGCGCTTTGGTGTCCACATTCCAAACAAATTGTTGATATTAAAAAGTCGTTAATCACCGTGATAAACAATTATCGCAAGCGATTTGAAGACGGTCTCCGTCGTTAACTCATAGACTCATCCAATTTTTTAACAAGGTTCAATTAGAGCCTTGTTTTCGTTTCAGTTAACTTTAAGTTCGAGTTTTGATGGATTACACCCTTTATATAGGAGTGTGAGGTATCAAGCTGACTATCTCTTCAGTCATGTCACTTTCCCTGTACCTTTAAATAATATAAAAGATATCATACAGTTTGTTGTGATTTTACCCCCAGCCCGTGAAGATAAAGTGACTAAATGGTTGATGTGATACATAGCAATTGTTCACAACTAAAGTTCATAAGGATGGATGACTTTTAGTAGGGAAAATGTTCGCATCCTAAACGATGTAGAGTATTCAATCTAAGTGATTTTGGGGCAGATCTGAGCTAGCAGGCACTTTGCAAGAAAAGCGCCACGAGTAAAGCTTCAGGCTTATGAAGCCTCTGGACATTTCCGTTTTAGCAAGATTGCCAATTAAGCAAAGCATGAATTAAAAGGATAGAAAAAGTCGCTTACGTGATTGTCAGGGATCATTAGACCACTACAACTTCAATTGTCAGTTATAACTAAAACGGCACCTAGCCTTTGAGCAAAAAACCCTATATAACTCATCCCCACCTTCATGCTCTCTTACTCGAAAGAAAAAAATACTCTTCCCTCCCTCCTCATACGCGAGAGCTAGCTCAGCATCATCTCTTATCAAACCTTCAGCTACTAAGTGAACTTCTAATGCATCGAGTGCTTTTTCTTCTAAGGCTTTATCGTGAATTGGTTTAAAACCTCCAAATGAAAGGGAAGAAAAAAAAAGAGCAAAAACAAAAAAAACAATTCGCATAACTATTCCTTTTTTATTAGTTCAATACTAATTCCAGTTTAGTAAGAAATTAAGATTGTCGTAGCAGTGAAACTAAATAGATAGCTCTCGTTTCATGCAATTAAAGTCGGAGTTCATCATTCTTATTATGGTAAATGGGTAAATTAGCTACCAAAAACAACCCTCAGACCGCCTCAAACGCTCTCAGCGAGGATTTTGGGCTTGTTCAAGGCTATGCTCATACTACCTTGTATGTGTGTGACTCTTTCAGTGCGATTTACAGAGCAAAAACTAGCGAATTCGTTTGAGTCAAGAACTGTACTCTGCCCCCACTTTTCGTACTTTGTGAGTTAAGTCGCCCCGTTAGCAAGAATTTGGACAGCCGCAACTACCTTAAAATGCAGGTCACATTCTCCACTGGACGGACGGCGCATTCGGTTACTTCCCACCTTACACATTAGGTGCGATGTACGCGGCTCAGTTCATGGCTTCAATGAAGAAAACAGTGGATGTGAACTCAGTGATTGAAAGCGGTGACCTATCCCCTATCTTCAATTGGTTAGAATCGAACATTTGGAGCAAAAGCAGCCTGCTTACTACTGATGATTTGGTGAAAGGTGCAACAGGTGAAACCTTGAATGCGCAATACTTCAAAGATCATTTGAGAAGTCGTTACCTTTAATGGAATAAATCGATAGAGGCTGATCAGTTTATTGATTCAGCCTTTTTAATCACATTTTCAAAACATACTTAGATTGATTTGAAGGTTTTATCCCTTCATCGAACTTAACAATCACGGAAGATTCTGGTACCTACTAGCACGAAATTGGACATAAATCATTTTGAGAAAACATAATATTAGCAATTCATGTATAACTTCAAATATTGGAAAATAACATACCTTGCTTAGTCTTGATTGTGCTGAACAAGACAGAGTTTTCGAACTTGTTCACAATAGGTATTAAGCGCTGTCTTTGCAGCATTTAAACCTATCTATTCAATATTACAGGCACTTTGCAGACCATATTAGGTTGCTGGAAAGAGCCAAAAGGCAAAGTTCAGAAGGTGTTGTATTAGGAACGCCACTCACACCACATAGTGAACTGAATGTGCTTACTGTATCTGAGTGATAAAAAACATTACATGTAAGTGCTTCCGGAGTTATTTTTGTTGCAAAAGAAGCGACACAGTTCGCGTCGGCATCACAAGCATTAAAACAAGAGTTGTTCAAAATAACATCTTGTAATGACATTGTACTTTGGCTAGCAATATAACCGCCTTCTAGCTCGAAGTACGACTGATCTAGCGTGCTATTGTAAACAATGCTCAAGAGCCCGTTGTCTGGTGTGTTTGCACAACTTTCAAATCCATTGCGACCATCATCGTAAAAATCATTTTCCCCAATTCTTTGAAGTGTACCTGTGGGAACAGTATGAGAATTTGAGGGGCACCCTTCAGGGTATCGGCCTAATGTAGCAAAAGCTTCACAAAAATGTTGATGATTAAGCGCCACATCTAGGCTTTGAGTTGTTTGTTGAGTAGTAGAACAGTCCTTAACATCCCAAACACCATCAAAATTTCGATCTTCATCAGGATCATTAATTCGGTTTTGATTGGTATCCCAGCAATTTATACCAGCCAACCCTGTAGTTCCAGCTTCACCATTATCACCGTCTAAAGGACATCCTGACAATAAAGCAGTTAAAGTAGCTACTATTAGAGCTCTATCAAATCGTATTTCCATATTGAATCCTTTCAATTTAGAGGTTTAAAAAACAACAAAATAACCAATTCACTAATGACATGAATCTCGATGGTTAACTGCTCTCTGATGGGGCTAGTTAGCTTCGGAGGCTCCATGCTTGAATGACTATACTATGGAAGGGCGTTGTTGATCAATTCTCCCCTAAGAGCGTAGTAACCCCAAGGGCTGCGAGCAATTAAGCAACTTCATTTCTTACGGGCATACCTAGTCTTATGACTTTGTTCATGACCTTGACACCAGCGAGGATTTCACCAACCTGAGCATTGTAAGATCGTAGACTCAATGTAGCACTATTGAGTTGCTTATATCGGTACATGGCTGTCTCTGAAATCGATCTTTGATGATAGTCATTATCGCGTTTCCACTTGGCTAACGCATTGCATTTTAAGGCTTTAACTGCTTCATTTCTTGGATGCCCTTCCTCCCACAGCCCTGCATTTGAGCGAGGAGGGATAGTTGGTTTGCATCCTTTGTTCTTCAAGACTTTATGACAGGCTTTCGTATCGTATGCTCCGTCTGCTGACACTTGATGTATCTTACGTCTTAATGGGTTGAGTAACGTAGGGAGAACTTCGTTATCACCTACCGAAACAAGGCTAACTTCAGCACCAATTACATCATGGTTTTTTGGGTCTACAGCAAGGTGCAGTTTACGCCATGTGCGCCGCTTTTCTTTGCCGTGCTTGCGAGTTTTCCATTCACCTTCGCCAAACACTTTTAGACCTGTC
Organism: Vibrio sp. AIC-3; assembly: GCF_013114515.1. Lineage (NCBI taxonomy): Bacteria > Pseudomonadati > Pseudomonadota > Gammaproteobacteria > Vibrionales > Vibrionaceae > Vibrio > Vibrio sp. AIC-3. Next base: position 59,902 of record NZ_VTXG01000028.1, read on the forward strand.
GAGTCAATCACGACATGGGCTACAGGACCACGGCTAGCGCATTTTAATCCCTGACTCCAGAAGGGCTGAGCGATAATCATCATCTAGCCCTGCCATTTTCTTTTTCCTTGCCATACTAGCTGACTTAGTCGTGTCTTGTTTGAACAGTGATCTGCTCCAGTCATATTAGACACAAGCATATACGACTTTTGCCATACCTTGAGTAATTTATGCTTTGCTCATAGACAGGATCTTAAGAGCTAACTTGTTTATTTAGATAGAAAAAAGGCTTCATTTATGATCAGATAATCGTCGCCAAACAAACTACCTACATCAATA
>NZ_VTXG01000029.1:0-59714 GCF_013114515.1 Vibrio sp. AIC-3
ATATATCAAGGAACGCTCAAAAGTCCGCGCAGAGGAAGTCTAAAGAAAACATTACGTTAGACGGAATTTACGCTGAGCTTAGTGCTTAAGGTTCTGTCTATGATCCGTTGCTTCTAAATGTCTAATTTGTATTTCCAAAGCGCTTCCTTATCCTATTATTTCTATCCATAAGCTAATTTTCATATTACGGATAGCAACGGGAACCTACAACCTTTAAAGGTGTAAGTGCCCGAAATAATTAAACAAATAGTAAGACTGAACTTAAACTTCTGCTTTGATGAGTATTTTTAAAATAGTGTGAATATCAGAATTTATAATCCACACCCACACTCGCTAATACTTGCTCGGAGTTATAGAAATCGATATTAGAATCTATGCTTCTTAAACCCAGTAAAGTAATGAACGCCCAATCTTTATAGCCCATCAAACCACCAAACTCATAAGCTAAGAATGCACCGAATTCATTCTCTTCACGTACTTGCCCGTAAATTGGATTCGACTCATCATATTCACGATCACTTGCATCTAGGGTGACAACAAAACCATGACGACCGATTCTCTTCGCGTAGTTTAATTCAATACCATAACTATCGAAGCTGAGTGCTCCTCCTTCTGCGTCTGAGTGGAAATACACCATTGAAGGAACAAATAGACCTGCGTGGTTTGGTAAGATAAAGCGGTATCCTGCTTTGGCGTACACATAGGTTCTTTCCCTATCCAGCAGCACAGTATCTTCCGGAGATAAGCCTTGGCTATCAGATAGCTCTTCATCAACATCTGATTGCCCAAATGCGAGATCCGTTCGAAAACCAGTTCCACCGATATTAGTGAGCTGCAGTCGTCCTACATTACCTTTCACATCCGTTTCATTTCGATTAACGCCAACAGCATACGGATCCGTCCAAGCCTTACCCGAGATAAGCGTAGGAATAACAGAAAAATCCAATATGGTGCCACCAGAAAGTTGATATCGATAACCGATCTCAAACGCAATGGTACCTGTTGCAATATCCTCTCGTGTTGTACCCGCATACACTTGGTGAGTCAGCGATTCGCCAAAAGTATATTGAACAGTACCCAAAAAGCCGAGTAGCCCTTGGTTTTCACTCTCCCCTTCCTGGGTGTTGGTGGCTTGATTCGAATCTTGTTCAGTACTCAAATTACTACTGTCAGAGTAGAAACCGGCCAATACACTGAAGTTACCGCTGAAGCCTTCACTTGGAGCAAGGCCACTGTATGCAGGCATTGAAGCCAATGCAGAAAAGACTACTGGTAAAACAAACCTCATATTTACATCCATTACTTGAATAATCACCAAATAACTATAAGCATCAAAATGGAATCATAACAAACATTTAACAATATAAGTTTATTCGCTTGACGCTGTCGATATCGCTAACCATTCACTCAAAGACACAACAAATTGATCTATCACGATTGGGCTTTCGTAATACCTCTCGAAAATAACGGACAAAACTCAAAGGAAGACAATATGTTTAATAAATTAATCAAAACCATGTCAGTGCTAGTTGCGACGCTTCTTTTTACGGCTTTTGCTCACGCTGATCACCACGGAATGAAGAAAGACATCGTTGACGTGGCGGCTGAAAACGGCTCTTTCAACACCTTGGTAGCAGCGGTAAAAGCGGCAGGCTTAGTTGAAACATTGAAAGGTGACGGTCCCTTCACTGTGTTTGCGCCAACGGATGAAGCGTTCGCTGCGCTACCAGAAGGAACGGTTGATATGCTGTTGAAGCCAGAAAACAAAGACAAGCTGATCGCAGTACTGACCTATCATGTGGTGCCAGGGAAAATAATGGCGTCTGAAGTGATGAAACTTGATAGTGCCGTAACAGTGCAAGGCGAAGCGGTAATGGTAGGAATTGATCACGGCAACGTGATGGTCAACAAAGCGCAGGTCGTGATGGCAGATGTTGAAGCAAGCAATGGTGTTATCCATGTGATTGATGCTGTATTACTGCCTAAATAATAAAGATGAACACAAATCAAAGGTTCTTAGAGGGTGTGACAGGCTCACACCCTTTTGACGTTTAAATACCAAGTTAAGATCGGTATCAAACTAGCCGAACCTGCCTTTATATAAGCAAGAACCCGGATTACATAAACAAGCGCCCGAATATCAGAAAGGCCGCCATCGATACCACCTTCGTGAAGACCACTACCCAGATGCAGTCACCAATACTAGAGTGCGTCGCTTTCCCGAGTAGGAACACAAACAGAATCAACCCTAACACCCAACCTACTGTTGGAATCAATGACACCAGAGCAACGATAACAGCAATAGTAAGAAGGGATTTAAAATCTGCGACCACGAAAGACATTTTAGAGGCGATGTACATACAACATGCGGTGATTAATGCGTCCATCACAAACGCTAAAGCTTCAATACCCACTTTACTTCCTTCACTGATATTAGTTGAAGTGAATATTATCTCTAAAGAGATGATTTTTCTTGAATAAGAGAACAAAAAGCAGGTGAAAACTGTGTCAAAAATGAGATTACCGTTCGTCTGAAGGCATAGGTTTATTTGTTCGAGTCTTCTAAGCCTTTGACCAGTGCTCGCGACCGAGTCTGATTTGCTTTTTGATAGGCATCAAAGCCATCTTCGCGTTTACCTCCGAACAAACAAAGAAACGAGTTGATGACAAATGAAAAGAATGAGATGACGACAACAAAGAGAGGAAATAACCCCGATACCCCAGCATCTAAGGCAAGAACGCCAACAGCGAAGGACAACATCGACACCAATGTATATAGTTTAGATCTACTCACATGACTCATGAACAACACTCCTTGTATTCATTCAATGTTTAGATTAGACAAATTATCTTGCACACAATTTGAACTCATCGACAATATCAATAGATCAGGAAAAGTTATCCTTAAAAAGGTTCATTAATATTTCAAACTCGGTTTCTGTATCCCTACGAACACTAGCCCGCCTATTCAACTGACTTTTCTATCTTCAACTACCTTTTCCATCACGTAATTGGTCAGCTTTACACCACGCATTTCGACTTCCTGTTCATTCACCACCTTAAAACCAAGATGCTCATAGAAAGGCCTTGCGGTAATACTTACTTCAGAGAAATATCTCGATATACCACGAACTCGACCCACAGTGAAAACATGTTCCATCAACGCTTTCCCTACCCCCTTCCCTTGATATTCGTGGTGACAGAAAAAGTGATCAATCAAGCCGTTGGGTTGCAGGTCAGTATAGCCAACTACGCAACCATCGAGTTCAGCCACAAAGGGTTGTAACCCATTCATACGCTTTTTCCATAATGCAAAGTCAAAGCTACTGGGTGCCCAAGCTTCGACTTGCTGTTGAGAATAATCTCGAACATTCACGTTACGTACCGTATGAAAGAAGATCTCCCACAGTGCTTTGTCATCATTCGCTTGATAGTTTCGAATTCTAATCACAACATACTCCTTTTTGTCTTAAGTCCTTTCTGAGGTGAAAATAAACAGCTGAATCAGCAAGCTTTATAACCTAACAGCCTCAGCTTTAGAGCAAGATATCAACGATAAAACACAGCGAGCCAGATCGTCACCGCATCTTTATCCGTCCTCAGCACCTTGTGTTTTTCACCTGCGGAAATATTGAGATAATCCCCTTTAGACAAGGTAACAATGCGACCATCTTCAAACTCAATCACCCCTTGCCCATCGATCACCATTACCCATTCATTCTCATCTTGATCATACCAACCCTCGTCTGGTGAACTGTGACCATATGAGAGTATTCTCTCGATTCGAATGTTGTCGTTGGCAATCAGGTCATTGAATATTTCATTGGATATTGATGAAGGAACATCATTGTAAATGTTTGGCATCAAGCTCTCCTAGCTAGCATTGAATTGATTAACAACTTGGGCCTTAGCTGTACTGTAAACCTAAGCAGCGGCACTCTTTTTGAAGTAAAAACGGTAATAGCCCACCAAGTTACTGCAGATAAACAGCGCCTCCATAACAACCGCTGTTGGCGAACCAACTAAATAATTGTGAACCAACCAAAAGCTGGTTCCGATGATCATCAATTCTCTTAATCGACGGTCATCTTTATTGAAGGCTGCAAAGGTCTGAAATACGGAGGCAAAGCAACTCAATATGCTGGTCAGCCCTGAGTAAGTCACTGCGGTTGCGACCACCGACATCGAAGAAAACAAATATTTAAACTTAGACGAGGTAGAAAATACGCTCGTCAAATAGCGAATCGTGGCAATCGTCATTAAGCTCGCCGCTGTCCATTGTTCAAGAAGGATAAAGTGACTCGAAATAAGAACGCCAGCAAAGAACAGACAAGTGACGATTTTCTTCCTTTCCTTGAATTGGAATGACAGAAGATCAAAACAAATGGCTATCGCGACTAATACTTGGGAAAGATAAAAGGCAGACACGGTGATTCCTTCAATAATAACATTCCGCCCTAGCCGCTTCTTTCACGGTGAATAATCGAATAAAACATACTAGGCGGTTGCAACAAAACAGAGCAAACAGCGCTCTAAAGCTTCTATAAAAATCTAAAGCTTCAACACACCACTAATCACAGTGGTCGCAGAGCCGATTAACTTTATTCGCCCATTAGCCAATAATTCAGTCGACATATAGCCACCACGACGAGACGCCTGATAAGCACTGAAACTGCTTTTGTTGAGCTTTTCTGCCCAGTGTTGCGTCAATGCGCAATGTGCCGAGCCAGTCACAGGATCTTCATTAACCCCAACCCAAGGTGCAAAGTAGCGAGAAACAAAATCAAGTTCCGTATTTGCTGCCAATGCTGTCACCACTACACCTCGCCCTTGAATACCTTTTAACGCATCAAAGTTTGGTGAAAGCTCCAATAACACTTGTTCGTTGGAAACTTCGATTAACTGCTTAGAGTCAAATTCTCTGAATGAAACTACTTGATGCGGATCTAAACCTAGGTGTTCAAGCAGCGTGAGGTTGGGTTCAGAACGCAATGATAGCTGTGTACTAGGAAAATCAAGCTCGATAGACGATTCACAAACGGCGGCAGATAATTCCCCAGATAAGGTGTTAAACACGACCTTATCACCTGTCTCAAGCAGTCCTTGTTCTTTCATCACATGAACCGTTGCCAGTGTGCCATGTCCACACAGCTTCACTTCGACTTCGGGAGTGAACCATTTAAGCGTCATAGTGTTAAGCGCGAGAAAAGCCGTTTCAGATACCGCCATCTCTTCAGCGATTGAAAACATTAACGACTCATCCAACGGCTCTTTGGAGATACAGACCCCGGCAGGGTTCCCTTTAAACGCTTGAGTTGTAAACGAATCTACTTGATATATCTCTAAATCCACAATGGCTCCTAAATGCACAACATTTCCCAAACCGGCAATCATGGCTCGTTGGGACATAACCTAGATATTGCTGCCCACAATAAGCACAATCACCTTGTGCTACAAGTCTTTAGCAACAACTTTATCGATACTTATTGAGAAACGAAACAAATGATAAACAAAACGTTATAGAAGTGTTTTTAGGGATAAAAGAACATTGAACATAAGAGTAAATCGCGATGGCAAAACAAAGGAATAACGACGATTAATACGAGCGAAAACCCGAAAAAGGTAATCACCGCATCATTATTTAATGCTTAATAACTTGTAAGAATGGATATTATGATGAATATTAATTTAAATAATCCATTCACGGACAATAAACTGGAATACGTACTTGTGTTGAATACGATACGACGGAGTCATCCTTGCCTCACACGATAAAGGTTCGGTATCAAGTAGGAGTAGCAAGTTGCTATTTGCATGAAATGCATGAAGTTGAAGTTAAATTAAGTGCCTAAATTTGAATCATGTCGCAAATTTTGGGCTACGATTTAGTTATCACGTACGAAAGGGAATCCGTCAGTGAAAGCGTTTTGCGTATCAATACTTGCGTCAACATCCTTTTTGGCTAGCCCTGTATTTGGCCAGCAGCATGATATTTATCTCTACAATTGGGATGAATTTTTATCTGACAGCGTCGTTACCCAGTTGAGTGATACCTACGGCATCTCACTAAAGCAGCAATATTTTTCTGACGAGTCCATTCGTGATGAAGTGCTATTGAGTGAACGACGAGGTGCGTTTGAATTGGTTGTCATTGAAAGTATGAAACTGAAAGCGCTGGCTAAACAGAACTTATTCCACAACCTGAGCGACTTGCAGCAATCCCTTTCAAGCAACTTTGACTCAAGATGGGTGGATGGGTGTGGCGAATATGGAATCCCCTACGCTTGGGGGACATCCGGCATCTTATACCGAAGCGGAAAAGTTGAGACTCCCAAGTCTTGGGGCGCTCTTCTAGACCCTGAAACCAAAACCAGCGGCCGAATCAGCATGTATTATGAGCCTACGGATTTGGTGAGTGCTGCGCTTCTGATGAATCAATTTGAGCCGTTTACCAACAACGAACAAGAACTTCGAGTCGCTTACAAAACGCTACAAGCACAGAAGCCTCACCTTGAAAGTAATGAATACGTTGTCGATTATATTCGTCATCCCGAACACTTAGCCAACATCGACCTCGCCTACGGATACTCAGGTGACAGCTATGTGCTTAATGATGCCGAACCTGAGGCATCTTGGGCCTACACAGTGCCTCTAGAAGGAACAACCTTATGGTTAGAGTGTATGGCTGCAATTAACAACGGAGAGCGATCTCCACAGGCAACCACGATTCTCTCCTTCTTATCGCAACCCGAAATCGCCGCTCAAAACGCAATGGATTCATGGTTTGCAACGCCAAGTTCAAAAGCAAAAGCACTCACTTCTCAGGAGTATCAAAACGATCCCGAGCTTTTCCCGAATAAAGAAGTATTAGATCGCAGCTACCTTTATCAGCCGTTAGAACCGAGTAGCATTCAAATTCGCAATCGTATTGTCGACAGTTTGAGATAACTCATGCCAGTATTGAAGAAGCTCTATTTTGTACTTTTACCAACGCTGACATTTGTGCTCCTGATAGCAGGAATCGTGATGTACAACTTCGCATCAAATCATGCTAAGCACATGTATTTGGACAAGGTGCAATCTGATGTGAACACCGCTTTAGTCGCGGCGGAATACGAGCAGCTCGGCTTGTCCTTACTAGTTAAAGATATCGGTTCTTCGTTGCAGTTCCTCCGCTACATTCAAAATCCTGGCGACTACACGACTCTATCGCTATTGGAAAAACGAGTACTCCGAGTATTAAGCCAGAATCACGTCAATCAATTTGGGCAACGCAATGTTTATATCGTGGACCCTAAGTTCAAATTAACGCTTTCGACTCTCAGAGCCGATCCTTTCGAGGGGCTAAAAATCCCTGACAAGATTTATGAAAGAGTCTTCGACATATACACCTCGTTAATCAGCAAGAAGGAACTCTCCTACGAAGGCTTCTCTTATGTCTCGATTAGTGGCGAGCTCAGATATTCGTATGTTGCGGCAATTGACCCTTACCTCCTTCCTCAAGATAAACGTGCAAGTAGCAGTTTAAATCGCTACATTTTGATTGCTGACGGACCTCTGATACAACTCTCTAGCTTATTAATCAAATACAATGACGATGACAATATTCAGTTCTTAATCGAGCCATCCTCAGACGCTGCCAACATTGAAAATACCCAATTCGTTATCAAATCAATTGAGCAAACCCAAGATAATATCAATGTGCAGATGACCAGCCGACATCTCATCGCGCAAGTAAATATTCGAGAACAAAAGTTCAACCATGAGAAAGCCATCATCGCTAAACAAACCTTGTTAGGTGGCTTTGGTACTCTCTTTACGATCATGTTGATCGTACATTTAGTGGTACGTTACCAACTCGTGCGACCGCTTAAAGACTTACTTCAAGAGATATCGATCGGCGGGCTCAAACTTAGATACTTCAAACGCTCATCAGGGCAAAGTGAAATTGATGGTTTAAAGAACGCGTACATAGACTCGCTAACAGAATTGAAGTTCGAAGCCGAATTCGACCAACTCACCAAGCTAGCTAACCGACGCTCATTCATCCGACACCTTGATGTACGCCTCAAGAGTTCAATGAACCCACACTGCTATGTGGTTTGTTGGGACATCATCGACTTCCGTAAAATCAACGATCTCTACGGTGCAAAAGTTGGTGATAATGTACTAATAAGCTTAACTAGAGTGCTTAGAGAAACTCTACAAAACCAACAGTCATCTTCCGGTTTCAGTTGCAATGACTACTCCATAGCAAGGCTTGGGGGGAATCAGTTTATTGCCATTTTAGAAATGGATAAAAGCCAAGTGATAAACGAAGAAATAGAGAACATCAATAATACGCTGACTAGCACTACATTCCTTGATTACTATGGGTTTAGGTTATCACTCGCAACAGGTGTTTTACCGCTCGACACACCAAAGTTTGTAGAAATTTGGCACCGATGTATTGATGAGATGCTGCTCCGTGCAAAATCTCACAATAATGGAGAAAGCCGTATTGTTTATGGCGAGGAGTTATTACACACGTTAGAGAGACACGACATTATAGAAAAAAGGCTTTTAGAGTGCTGTGAAAGTGATAACTTTGAACTTCGCTTTATGCCTATTTTTAACGCCAAGACACTTCAGATAGATGGCGCGGAGTGCCTGATTCGTTGCCCAGCCTTATTCGATATCGATGCGGGACCAGAAGAATTTATCCCAGTTGCAGAAAAGAGTAACCTTATTGCCAGGCTCGACATGTGGGTCATTGGCACCGCGATCAAAAGCTATAAAGAGCTTTCAGAACTTCATAAATACAAGGGCACTCTGTCAATTAATATCTCGGCGATGGAGCTCTACAACCGTAATTTTGCCGACAACATCCGTAAAGTACTCGAACGTTATCAAGTGCCACCTGGCAACATTATTATAGAGATTACCGAGACCAGTTACGTGAAAAGTACCAAGCTTACGGTGCAGACTATCGAGAGCCTCAGAAGCTTAGGTTTAAAGGTCTCCCTTGACGATTTTGGTACGGGCTACACAGCGTTTAACCAACTTCTCCACTACCCTGTGGATGAGCTCAAAATTGATAAGAGCTTTATCGATAACATGGTAGACGACAAGGCCGACCGCAAGATGGTCGAATCTATGGTTAACTTAGGCCACTCTTGTGACACGCTAGTCGTCGGAGAAGGTGTTGAGTCGATAGAACAGTATCATTACCTCAGAAAAGCCAACTGTGACCTAATACAAGGCTACTTCTTCAGTCAGCCACTCACTTATCTGGAATTCATCGAGTTTGTTCGAAACCATAACCCGCAAGCAATTTTAAACCCGCAGTCTGTTAGCAGTTCGAGATCTAACGAGCGAATCGTTGCACTCACTCAAAAGCAGTAACCTTAAACCTAAACCTCAAAGCCTCTCTTCCTATTCAAGCGCGGAAAGCCACTATAGCTATAACTAGTAGTAGAACTATCTTCATCAGAGCAGGAGCTCTCTATTGGCTGCACATTGAATGAGGAGGCAAATAAAGAATGGCAAAAGCCATGATAGTGAAGCGGGAAAATGGTGAGCGTACAGTCAACAAAACCTAATGATCTAACTTATCGCTGATGCGGGGATTAACTCTGCATTGTCGTTAGTAGCTCCATCATATCTTTAGAGCTGATGTTCTTCTTATGCCTGACTACAGCGTCAATCATCAATTCTAAATTCCCCGCAGAGATATAATCCTTAAGCACGTCATTGAATTTTTCCTGTATCTCATCACTTGTGTACAATTGCTCAGGAATGAAGAATAGAAACTGACTGCCACTACTACGAAACGAGATAGTACTTTCCGGTACCTTTGCCGTCAGGGACTTAGCAGCTGAACTCACCACCAAGTCTCCATATTCAAGTCCATACTTTTGGTTTATCTCACTAAGGTTTCTGATTCTTACAAAGTAAAGGTCGAAATTACCGTTTGTTGGATAGCTGTTCTTAACAAACTGCATGAGCGAGACTCGATTGCGAAAGCCAGTAATGAAGTCGGTAGAATGAAGTTTTCGTTTGATGGCAAAGTCGACGTAAAAAATCGCTCCTGTCACAAGCAGTAGCAACACCAGAAATACGCTGCTTATCTGATGCACCATCACCAACTTGTCGACCATTGTGGTGTTTTCTTCAATAACCGGGCTTTGAAGTCGAAACTTTTCGTTAATAAATTCGACCAGCGTGTTGTAACAAATATCAATTTTCTTCTGCAGTGATTCCTTAGGCAAAGCGCCTTGATTCACCAACTTAATTGAGGATTCTAGCGACTTAAATTTCTCAAACTCTCCGGTGAAATAAGGTTTGAAGTTGGCAGATTTAATGAAGTTAGAAGATTCGGTACTGTTGATCAGAATATCAAAGCGGCTCCACGTAATATCATAGGCTAACCACAAATCGTCGTAATTGAGATTATCCGAACGGCTCACCATCAAGAAATTCGCGTATTCCTTTACCAATTGGAAAACAAACCATGTTGCCTCATTTTGGCGATTAGAAAAGCTCTTGTTGATGTCATTAATTCGAGTAACGCTGTAGATATTGACGGATAGAACAACCACGGCCAAAGACAAAACAACGACTTTGATTGCAGCCATAGACAACAGCTTCTTCATAATTAGCCTCTACAGGTGAATATCACGAATCTGCCAAATCATCTTGGCATGGAAATCAGGGGTATTAGTCTCAGGATTCGCAGAGAGTGGGTAAATCAACCAAAACGGGCCTTTTTCTCTCACAGACATAAACTCACCATTCTTTTTAATCGCAATGATGGGTTCATAGGTATCAAAATCTTCTTTGGGCACGGCAATTTTATAGTCATTCAATGCCACAAAAGTAACTTGTGATGATATCGGTAAATCCATATTTCCAAGCACCGTTTGTAACGTCACGCCACTATAAACGGTCAGACCCTCGACCCAAGGCAAGGTGGTAGTAATTTCTTTTTGAGGAAGTGACAGGAGTTGCTCTCTACTAAAACCATGCTTTTGCCCAAAGTGGTCGAAAACCGTTAACTCTGAGGCTGCAAAAATCGAAAACGAGCAAAGCCAAAGCATCAACAAGAATACAGTTCTCATTCTAAACTCCATTTAAAAAGGTCACTAAATTGAGTCTAGTATAAATTGACCATTTAACTTGTACCGATACCACTTAGATTGAACGCTATCGCTTTATCCCTAATGCTCCTACACCTCGCTGTTTTTCAATAACTTCGCCGTTTCTCTGCCTCTTCCATCACCGCTCTCGTTCAGCACTCCCTACCCGCTTGACGTATTCCTTCTCAACCGTCTAGTAACAAAAATTCGTATTTTACTCTGCGTAAGTAAACCAATAAGCCCTATGAATACGTATGAAACAACAAAATTAACAATAAATATGAGCAAGTCAGTAGCGAGAATGCTGGATGCTGCATAACCTTTAATCGAACGTAAGCAGCTTTAAGAGACTTAATAACGAGTTCCAGTCGTTTCTACTTCACCAGTTGATCTCGTGTATTGATCTTAGAAAGCTTACTCATTTCATAATCAAGGGAATCGAGAATGAGTTTGAATATAAAAAAATTTAACCCCATGGCGACACTTTCTACCCTAGTAATGACGCTGGTCATGTTTCCTGTTTCTGCTGAAGTTAATCAAGAACAATTCGAATTAGGTAAACAAAAAGCTAAAGTGTGTATGACATGTCATGGCGCTGATGGCATCTCAACACAAGATCCCTACCCGAACCTTCGCGGTCAAAAAGTGGGTTATCTCATCTCTTCATTGAAAGATTACCAGACTCGAGAAAGAACCAGTGGCTTAGCGATTCTCATGCAACAACAAGCCGACACGCTCTCAGACCAAGACATCCGTGACATTTCCTATTTCTATTCTGTGCTCGGCAACGAAGCAGGCTCGCTCAGCGATTCAAATTAAGTCAGCGATTCAAAACCTCTAGGCAAGGAGCCTTGTTATGGAACAAGTGACAACGCAATACAGCATTAAGGTCGTGAAGTACTTCATTATCGCATCCTTAGTGTGGGCGATTGTAGGGATGATCATCGGCGTGATTCTCGCCGCGCAATTATATTGGCCAGTCTTAAACTTTGATTCTCAATATTTCCAATTTGGTCGACTGCGTCCGCTACATACCTCTGGAGTAATTTACGGCTTCGTCGTGAATATCTTGATGGGGACGTCTTTATACATTGCCCAGCGAACAGGCCATTGTGACTTGTTCAATAAAAGCCTTTCATGGATGGTATTTTGGGGCTGGCAATTCATCCTGTTACTTGCGGTCATTTCCTTACCCGCAGGCCACACCAGCTCAAAAGAGTATGCGGAGCTTGAATGGCCAATCGACTTAATGATTGTGCTGGTTTGGGTGCTGTATGCGGTGTTGTTCTTTGGCACCCTTGCTAAACGAAAGGTCAGCCATATCTTTGTGGCTAACTGGTTCTTTGCTGCATTCATTATCGTCGTTGCAATGATTTTCATCGTGAACAACCTCGCGATGCCTGTGTTGGCGATGAAGTCCTACTCTGTGTTTGCAGGCGCTCAAGATGCGATTGTTCAATGGTGGTGGGGACATAATGCCGTCGGTTTCTTGCTGACCGCTGGTGTGATTGGTATGAACTACTATTTCATACCCAAAGCGGCGGATCGACCTATCTACTCGTACCGTTTGTCTGTGATCCATTTCTGGGGCTTGGTCGGCTTTTACACGTGGGCCGGAACGCACCATTTGGTTTATTCTTCTGTTCCCATCTGGATTCAGAACATCGGCATCGTTATGTCTTTGATCCTGTGGCTCCCTTCTTGGGCAGGCGCGTTCAATAGCGCAATGACCCTCCTACAAAATAAAGAAAAGCTGAAGTCCGACTACATTCTTTTATTCTTTTTCTCAGCGATTCTTTACTACTGCTTGGCAACATTCGAAGGTCCGCTACTCGCTATTCGCTGGTTCAACATGGTGGCACACAACACCGAATGGATCATCGGGCACGTACATTCCGCGGCTCTCGGATGGGTTGGGATGTCAGGGATAGCGGTTTTTTACTACTTCATTCCACGCTTATGGGGCCAAACCGATCTATGGTCACGACGACTGATTAAATGGCACTTTTGGCTTGCTCATGCTGGCGTCGCCGTCTATGCAATAGCACTTTGGATCGCAGGCATCGGCGAGGGGTATATGTGGCTCGCTCAAAATGAAAATGGCGAACTGATTTACAGTTTTGTAGAAGCTATGGACTTTAAAGCACCTTGGCTATTCATGCGTTTCTTTGGTGGCGCGCTGTTTGTACTTGGATTGTTCTTAATGGCTTTCAACTTGTACAAAACGGTTCGTATGCCCGTAACAAATGATGCTAAACACACTGTTAATGAAGGAGCTTAAATGATGAGTAAAGACTTTACACATTCAATCGTCATTTTAATTTTGACCACTGTTGTCGTGGCCTCCTTCTCTTTATTGGTCTGGGTAGTGCCAAGCATTGTCCGTGGCGATGATATTGCCAAAGGCAGCTTAGCGATGCCTCTCACACCGATTGAGTTAGCAGGCCGAGACATATACATCAGTGAAGGCTGCCATGTTTGTCACACACAAATGGTTCGCCCTCTAGAGCCAGAAGTGAAGCGTAATGGTCGCCCGAACCAAGAAGCAGACGATATCTATGAGTTTCCTAACTTGTGGGGCTCTAAACGTACTGGTCCTGACCTCACTAACTTAGGTAGAAAGTATTCTGACCAATGGCATGCTATTCACTTAATTGACCCTCGAAAAGTCGTACCGACCTCGATCATGCCCTCTTACCCGTGGCTATTTGAGCAGACTCTGACTGGCGATGATATTAGCGCCAAAATGGAAGTGTTACGTACCTTAGGTGTGCCTTATACCGATCAAGAAATTGGTGATGCCCGTTTGCAAGTAAGAGGCAAAACCAAAGGTGAAGCTCTGATTCGCTATTTACAAAGCCTGGGTAAAGATACGTCACAGGAGGTATCACAATGAACACATTCTGGAATCTATGGGCGGTACTCTTAACCTTAATATTCTTTGTTCTGATGGTGTCTGTTGTCGTTAAATACTGGCGTAGCAATCACAAGGCCGATCACGACCACACCATTGGCACCTTTGATGGTATTGAAGAGAAAGATGCGCCTCCACCTAAGCTGTTATTTATCAGTTATGCAGTGGCATTTCTTTTGTCTGCGGGTTATTTGGTGCTCTACCCCGGGCTTGGAGAATGGGAAGGCTTAGTCGATTGGGAACAAAGCGACGATAAGCTCAGTTCACCATCCACCACTCTCAATGAGCAATTTGCACAAACCAGCGAAACCACGTTAGAGGGATTAGCTGCTGTCCCAGAGATCGTGAACAGCGGTAGGATTCTATTCCAAACTCACTGTGCCGCTTGTCACCGCGATAATGCACAAGGTCAGAAACACTTCCCTAATCTTATCGACCAAGAATGGTTATACGGCGGCAGTGATGAAGCTGTGATCCATTCGATTGCCAAAGGGCGAAATGGAGCGATGCCGGGTTGGAGTGAAATCATGCGCCCAGACGAGGTGGCAAAAGTCTCCTACTATCTAGCCTCCCTCAACCAACGTCATACCGATGTGCCGGAGATTAAAGTCGAGCTCGGTAAAACCTTGTTCGTCCAATACTGTTCGTCTTGTCATGCCGATGGTGCTGTCGCTAACCCAGCGATTGGCGTACCTGATCTTTCCGATGATATCTGGCTTCACGGAGGGAGTATTGAAGAGATTCAGCACACCATCAATTACGGTTTGAACAACCTAATGCCTGCGTTTGATGAGCAGCTCAGTGAGAACGAGATACTCGCGCTTGGGGCTTATATCCGACACGCTGGTGACGTAGAGCAACAACGGCTCGCGAGTTTGAAAGCATCATCTGTTGAGCGCGGAGAATATCTCGCTTATGCCGGTGACTGTGTGGCTTGTCATAGTGCAGAAGGTGGCGAACCCTTTGCTGGCGGCCTACCCTTTGTCACCCCCTTCGGCACCGTGTATTCAACCAACATAACGCCACACACTACCGAAGGTATTGGGACTTATGACTTCGATGATTTCCGAGCGGCGTTAGTCGCAGGTAAAGGCAAGAATGGTTACCTGTACCCTGCAATGCCTTACACCTCCTATCAATACCTCACCGACCAAGACATGGTGGATTTATGGGAATACATGCAGTCAATCACCGCCGTGCCGCGACGCAATGATGACAACAGCATGATGTTTCCATCCAATATTCGCTTAGGTTTGCTTGGCTGGAACATCGTATTCATGGATACCGACCCTATTGATTATGAAGTGCCAGAGGAACTCAAAGGAGAAATTGAGAATGTCGATAAGTGGCAACAAGGCAAATATTGGGTCGCAGGACTTGGTCACTGTTCGGAGTGCCATACACCTCGAAATATTGCCCAAGCACTGATACCAGAACGTATTTTCCAAGGTAACTTGATCGACGGTTGGAACGCGCCTGATATTACAGCCAATGAGCTCTATATCGATGGTTGGGATGAAGCAACACTCACAGACTTTTTACACACAGGACATTCAGACAAAGGCACCGCTTTTGCGGGTATGGCTGATGTAGTGAAAAACAGCCTAAGCTTGATGACGCGTGAAGATATTGAGTCGATGTCCTATTACCTACTCAGTGGGGACATCAACAACACCATTGCCAGTGATGCCGTTCAGTTACAGCCTAAAGGGTTTGATGAAGCTGCGTATGCCAGTGAAATCTACACCACGTATCGTCAAACCTGTGGGGCCTGTCATGGTGACGATGGTAAAGGTCGCGATCCAATCGCCCCTACTCTGTTGAACAACGGTATTATCATGCACAGCGACCCATTCAATACCATTGCGGTAACGGTGCGCGGCTTGCAACCCACCTATCTCGACAAAGACAGAAATTTCATGCCAATGGCAAGTTTTGAGGATGTACTGTCGGATCAACGCTTAGCTGAGTTAATCACGTTTGTGCGTTTAAACCTTGGCGACAGAAATGAACCGGTCACGGCTGAGCATGTTCGAGAGGTAAGAGAAACACTTGAAGCAGCAGGCTATGCAGGTGGATTACACACCACACCTGAAATGTACGAAAATCGAGATAAGAACATTAACATACGATAGGCGCTGTAGCTGTGCGTAGCCGATTGGCTCAATAAACAGCGAACAGCACGTAACTTTTATCTTTGCTAACAAGCCAAAAGGAGACCACTGTGTCTCCTTTTCTTTTGCCCAAACCCGAGTTCCGACACTTTGCCGTACAACACAATTGTAACTAACTGATTACACAATTAAGCAGAGCTGCACATAATGCGATCAATCTCGCAGAACAAAGATGATACCAAGTGCATAATATGCAAAATTTTCTAAAGATGTACTAAGGACAGTTATGGATACAACTACACTCATCTACGATACGTTGGAAGGCCTATCGAGCGCAAAGCCACAGCAACACGCTCAAATCCGCCAAAATCTATATAACCAATTAGATTTATCATTTGAGAAGCAGTTGGCTTTGTATTCATCAGTTCTTGGTCCAGCAAGTGCTGGTAGATTGACCGATTTGGATAGTGCAGTGATGTCTGCACGCAAGATTGTTGGCTTAGAAAACAGCTAAGCAACCTTTAACCTATCTCAACTTTAACGCTGCCATTGTGCAGCGTTTTTTATGGACGCTATTTACGATAAGTAAGGTTGGTTACAATAAATGCTGTTAGTTGCGATAAGTACGGTTAAGTAAGATAAGTGCAGTTAGGTCTGTTTTTCAAGTTACACGTATTCTCATTTGGTTAATCTTATGTTCCATTTTTAACAGGTGTGTAACCACAATAATGGCGCTAATGTTAGTAGCACGTTAACCACACATCGGATGGAAGAATCATGAGAGTACTTATTGAATATACACAAACAGGCAAATACCGTGATCATGCGTGGGAAGCATTAACGATTCGTTCAAAAGGCGAAATTCAAGCTGTAACTCCCTCTTATGCGGCTCAGCTTATCGAACAGAACCGCGCCAGCTTATCGACCACTGAAAATCAAGATATCGTCATCCAACCTTAATGGCTTCAAGGGCTACCCCTCCTAGTTCCTTAAATCGAATAGTTCGATGACATAAAAAAACGCTGCATGGGTGCAGCGTTTTCTTGTTTCTGGCGTATCGTATTTCTAACGTAGATAGTTTCTAAAGTAGAAAGCTTCTAACGCATCTTGTTTCTAGTGCAAATAGCTTGATTACTTTGGCAGATTTTCTAACGCTTCAACCATCGTCATCAATTTATCGACAATCCTTTCGCCGTCTACTCGCAAGCCATTGTGTTCATATTCATTGGTGATCCACGCTTTCGAGTTAGGAATGTTCGCCAATGTTTCACGGCTGTAATCCAACTCAACGTACATGTCATCGGCGTAAACGGCACACGCCATTGGCACTGTATTCTTGCTCAACTGCTCTGCGTTGTACAAAGTGCCCCAGTCCGACTTTTCAGCCAACATGTTCGCGGCTTCACGCAGTGGCTTCAGCGTTTCAAGTTGGTCGAACATCCATGGGTACACCATTTCACCAGTAAACCAGAACTCACTGCCCGATTGGTAGTTGAAGTGTGGGTACTGCTCACGAACACGATGTGCAGACCAGTTAGACGCTGTACCTTGACAGTAAATCGATTCATGCAAGATTGCGTAAATTGGGTTAGTTAAGTAACCCTGCTCTTGCTGCATTTGATTTAGGAAGCTGTAGCTCAGCTGTCTGTTACCGTTCACTTCAACAAACGCACTCTCCAGTGTGAAATACATTGGAAGGTTTGCTTCGCCGCCACCAAGATTAATACCTATTAGCTGGAACTGTTCAACTGTGAACACCTGACCGTTTGGCAGTCTCACATCGTTGTTGAGCAGGTAATCAGAGATCTCGCGACACATAGCTTGTGCTTGTGGGAACTGAGCAAAGAAAGCTCTGTTTTTGTCTTCTACACGCTTGTAAGTCGCACGATAAACATCGTCAGCTTCTCGTTCAATAGAAGGAATGCCGCCCGTCACATAACAACGCTGCAAGCTCTGTGGGAACAGTGACAAATAGCTCAGTGTACAGAAGCCACCAAAGCTTTGACCAATCGTCGACCATTGCTTAATACCAAACTGTTCACGAATCGCTTCAGCGTCACGAACGATGTTATCCGCTCTGAAATGCGTTAAGTATTCGACTTGTTGTTCTGGAGACAAATGCGCCAAAGTTTCATGGCTGATAACCGTGCTGTTGCCAGTACCACGTTGGTCTAGAAGCAGAACACGGTAGTTTTGTAATGCACGCTTTAGCCAACCCGATTGACCACTCACCCGTGGAGAAGGAAAACCTGGGCCGCCTTGAAAGTAGATCAACCACGGCAGCTCTTGCTCATCTTTAACGAGATCAACCAGCTCACGTGCGAAGACTTGGATCTGTTGTCCATCTTTGGCTTGATAATCAAGTGGCAACTCGAAAGAGTGCTGACGGTACAGGGTGGTTCCATCAATAAAGTTAGCTTGCACGCTTCATTCCTTTTTATCTGATTCTAAAGTCATTGGTACGAATAAAAATGGCACCCTTTGGCACCGTAGTTAGCAAGATACGCATACTAGCTTGTAAATGAAACCGTTTGTTGAACCTGAATGTGAAGGTACTTCATTAAATCGCCAAATTAGCTTTATACGCGTAACAACTTGTGTCAAAACAGAGAGTTTAAGATGTGATCTATTGAGAAGAAGAACAAAAGTGGGACACAAATAAAAAGAGCTTAACGAGGTGAGGATACGTTAAGCTCTTTGGTTTTATCTGTTGTAAATGAGGTTTTTAGGTTGAACAAGCTCAGGATTTATAGGTTTAGTTTCTATAAGCCAAAGATCTATAAACTGAGCTTCTGTAACTTATAGCTCTATAAAACAAAGCTAAGAAGCCTCGAGCTCACCTGCACCTTGAATTGAACGTTGGCTGTTTTCAACAAGGATAGCCGTCGCCGTTTCTTTCAACGCGCCCCACTCTCCATCGTCAACTTCAATGCCCTCGTTCCACGCCTTCTCTTGAGTTTTAAAAAGCGCTTCCGATTCAATGTGTGTTTGGTAGCCATCTGACAAACGTTCGATATCGAAATCCTGGACGGAAAGCTCGATGGTCATATTGTGGATATGATCGTCCGATGCCAGAGGCAAATCTGATAAAAACAGTTCTGGTGCAACGCAACCACGGTTAAGCACATACAAGGTGCTCTTAGGATTTGAGCCATTATCCCAACGTGCGGTACATGCGATGCCTTTCGCTGCCAGTTTTACAAGCTCACTGTACGCTAACCAACGGTTATGGCAGTTGTTTAGCTCGATTTTCAGCGTCTTTTTACCGACCATTTTTTCAATGGCGTAATCCATCACCACAGGAAGATGACACGCTAAGCTCGCCTTGTGCAGGTCCACTTCAACTGTGTTGTCGCTTGTCACTTGGATGTCTACAGGGCAATCGTCTTCTAGCCCCATAAAGTTGCTCGCATTGTTAAAATGACGAACACCATCCAAGCCAACCATTTGTAAATCTGCCACCATGTTCGCTATCACATCGGCTTCACCACATGTACGGCGCATCCCTAAAAAGGCTTTGTTGACGGCCGCGACCAATTCATTGTGAGAAACGATCATAGCGATTTACCTCCATGTTGAGCATTGATATGTGTAGGAACGTTATGAGAGCCAGCAAGCTCCGCTTCACTTGGTAAGACTGGGAACACCCACTCGTCTTGATGAATTTCGTCAAGCAGCGGTGCGCCTTGGAAGAAGGTCACGCGAACCCAACGATCTGAGCGAGGATCAAACTTAGTAGCACCAAACATAGCTAGCTTGCAACGTAACAGATGCATCGGCAGCGACTCTTTATGAAGCACGTTCATTTGAATGTCGCCCATCGCTTTGTTGCCAAGCGTCCATACACGACGTGCTATCGCACGATGTTGCGGTTGTTTTACCAAGAACTCTGCTAGAGAAAGCTCTGGTGTGAACTGTAATAAGGAGTGGTACAGACGGTAAGCTTGACGACCAATATCTAATGGCAGCTCACGCTCTTCACCAATTTCTTCTCCTCGAACACCGAGCCTTGGCTCTTCTTTGTCCTGAGAGCGATACCAGAACCAGTAGTTGTTATCTGCTTTCGTAAAGTCGGTGGTGATTGCCCAACGGTACTTTTCTTCTAACACAACCAATAGGTCTTGGATCTTTTTGCCACTAGGAAGCGAGAGTGTTTCGCTACAATTCATATGCTCTTGATGGGCGTCCACTAATTCTGGGTACAATTCCATCAAGCATGAGATAAGGATTTCTTGGGCTTCCATACTCATGTGCTTAGATTGTTCAACTAACTGCGCCCATGTATCGCAATGGTTTACAGAAGCTTCTAGTGACTGTTCTGCGTGTTTTAACTCATCAACAGCGGTTTTGTTCAACTCTTGCTGGTTTTCATTGATGGTAACAACTTGTTCTAAATGACAAATCGCTTTTTTAACGTATCTACGTAGTGGCTCGATCAACGCCGTATCGGTCTGACTAGCCAACACGTCCGCCAATGCATGTTCACGGGTTGTCATCCATTGATCGACAATACTTGGGTGGTTAATAAGGTATGGCGCCATGCCTAAACCAGTCGCATTACCAACACCAAGGTAACGCTGTAATCCTCTATGCAAGGTAATCGCTTGTTCACCGCCCTGTTGCTCAGCTAGGTGATGAACCCAATCTAGGCTGAACTCACGCAGCATATAAACCGCACACATTTGCGCACTAAACGACTGATTAAAATCTTCATTTTTCTCTAAGATTTTAAAGTCAGCAATACCAAATTTTCCATTACCGTATACCGCTGTCGTTCGCAGGATGTAACCCACTTCAGCCAGCTCTTTTGGCGTTGGTTGAACACCTTTAGCCAAGTGACTCACGATGTGTTCAAACACACGTACACTTTTGTTTGCACGCGCCAACACAAGCACATTATTTGGATTACGGCCTGCTTCTTGAAGCGGTACATTCGCACGAAGTCTTTCAAGTAGGGCGACATCAACATCACCAAGAACAAGCGCAAACGTTACGTCCCACTTTTCAGCAATTACACGGTCATTTCGTTCGTCATCTGCAATTTCATCGCAGAAAACAACCAAATGATAAACATGGTTTGGCGTCGCAAGCTTATAGATAACATGACCAAAGCCCTGAGCGTCTAATTGCCATTCATGTTTGGTCACTTTCCATTCTTGCTGCGCCATTTTACGAATCAGAGTTCTAACGAAGCTGATACGTGTTTGGTGCATTGCACCTAGCCTTTCCGGTGCCATGACGACAGTCGCGTCACGTAGTGCTGATTCAGTGTAGGTAGAACGATGTGCATCCATTTTGCTCACCACCTTATAGTTATAGGATTTTGCTAGCCATTCAGAACCGAACGTTGCCATCATTTGAAGCATTCGTTGTTACAGTGTGTTGGGTAGCTTTCACGTTATTTGGGGTAAGCGAGCTCACCCCTTATTATTTGTCCTGACTAGATCGATTGACCTAGATACGTGCCGCCCGATGTATCTTCACCAGTACGGTTTTTATCTTCCTTCCGGAATCTTGTATCAGCCTTCTTTCAAAGGCTCACACCTTGTTTATCTTCAGTTTTTAGAGAGCTTTATCTCTACATTTTCTTCTTTATACCGGCATTGATGTTTTATAAGCCTTGATCTTTCGCCATCTTGATTGCGATTTGAGGCGCATTCCAAAGTGATGGCAGCAAGATTAAGGACACCGGTACCGCTGTGATAACTATGAATGATTGCAGCGCTGAAATACCGCCAGAGCCTAGGGAAATCAGAATTAACGCTGTTACCCCCATCATCACACCCCAGAAGGTACGAATAATTGCATTCGGTTCTGTCTCACCACTGATCACCACACTGATGGTGTAAGTCATTGAGTCACCGGTCGTTACGATGAAGATCGTGGTTAAGATCAAGAACAGAATTGAGATAAGCATTGGCATTGGTAGCTGCTGAGTTACCGCCAGTAGCGCACCTGGTAAGTTAAAACCTTCAAACGCCTTACTTACGCTGCCTGGATCTGCGATTTCGAACGCAAGGCCAGAGCCGCCAACAATTGTGAACCAGAAGCAAGTAACAAACGGTGCAATCAAGCTAATGGTTGATACCAATTGGCGAATACTACGACCGCGTGAAATACGTGCGATGAAGATTGCCATCATTGGGCCGTAACCTAAGAACCAACCCCAGAAGAATACTGTCCACCAGCTCAACCACCCCTCGTCACCACGGTATGTCGCCATTGGGATGAAGTTATCGATCATGCTGCCTACACCTTGAATGTAGCCGTTAAATATAAAGTTTGTAGGGCCAAAGATCAGGATGTAGACCATCAATGCCATTGCCAGAATCACGTTGTAACGGCTTAGCATTTGCATTCCTCGGTTAAGGCCGCTCAATGCCGATAATGTGTATAGAACGATAGCGAATAAGATGATGATCAGCTGCGTCGTGAAGCCGTCAGGGATATCAAACAGTGCATTCAGTGCATAGCTCACTTGCAAGCCCAAGAAGCCGATAGGACCGATGGTGCCCGCCGCTACAGCGACAATACAACATGCATCAATTAAAGCGCCGGTGTGACCTTTCAGTGCACGTTCGCCTAATACTGGGTAAAGCAAAATACGCGGTTTAAGTGGCAAGCCTTTGTCGTAGTGAAGATGCATAACCACGATAGACGTTAAGCTGCCCACAATTGCCCATGCTAGGAAGCCCCAGTGCATAAATGACTGCGATAGCGCGTTCACTGCACCTTGCTGTGCGTTCTCTTGAGCACCATATAACGGTGGTGGATTAACGTAGTGTGCGATAGGCTCTGCCGCCGCCCAAAATACACCGCCACCCGCAAGTAGCGTACAGAAGATGATAGCCATCCAACGGAAGCCGTCCATTTCAGGTTTAGCGATGCCGCCTAGGATAACCTTGCCTGTTCGCCCTGCCGCCAGGCCAAGACCAATAAGAAAAGTCAGAAGAAGAAGCATTTGCCAGTAAGGACCGAATACTTTTACAGACCATGCAAAGCCCGTATTTACTAGGCTTGATAACAGCTCGCCATCAAATAGAGCAAGTGACACGAACAGAGCGATAAAACCGCCGCTGTACCAAAGTGCTGGGTTGGATAGGCCTAATTTGTCTGACGTAGACTCAGACTCGTTTGTGTTGCTTTTTGCATTAATTGTTGTGTGTGCTTGACCCGCATTTAAGCTTGAAGATTTCACGCTATTGGTTAAATCAGACATACTCTGACTCCAGAGGTTTCTTTGCAGCTGTCATTTGAATGATGACTACAAGGGTGTATTTAACACCTGCCCTATTGTTTTTTGTGTTGGGCAGGCTAATCCATGTTTGGGTTACCGCGTTGCGAAATAGACCGTTGTTCCTTTTGAATAGTGAAATTGGTTTAAGCAGCACTTGCTTATTGAACGTTTGTTAGAAGGCTGCTAATTCGATGATGGCTCGCGAGAAACCGTTAACCCTTGGTTTGAGGCTCTAGGCCATCTTTCAAGAAGTTAAACCAGTTTTCTCCCAAGACTTGCCCAGCTTCAGACTCACTGAAACCATGACGCATCAATCCGTTATATATGTTTTCCATACCCGCACTACCACAGAACCAAGGCAACGCATCTGGCCAACCTGAGTTGTTCGCAGAGCCTTCGCCGTAGTCCATTGCTTTAGACCAACGACCATTTCTCATCCATTCAAGAACGGCTTGAGGTTGGTTTAAGCATAGGTCACTGCCAATACCGAGGTGCTCTACGCCAACCATGTCAGCCGTAGTCGCAACCATCTGGCAGAAATCTTCCAAGGTACATTGGCTGCCGTTTGGTAGGTGGAATGGGTACAAGCTGAATCCGATTAAGCCGCCGCGTGCGGTTAGAGCTTTAATCACATCGTTTGATTTATTTCGTAGTGCATCATGAGCAAACGTTGGGTTCGCATGGCTGATACAAATAGGACGAGAAGACAAGTCGATTGCTTCAAGTGTTGAGCGCTCGGCACTGTGAGACATATCGATGATCATGCCCACTCGGTTCATCTCTTCGATGGCTTGTTTACCAAAGCGAGTAATACCTGTGTCGTTCTTCTCGTAGCAACCCGTCGCCAATAAGCTCTGGTTGTTGTACGTCAGTTGCATGATCAAAAGGCCTTGCTTACGCATCACTTCGATAAGACCGATCTCAGCGTCGATTGGAGAACAGTTCTGAGCGCCTAAGAAAATACCGACTTTGCCAGTTGCTTTTGCAGCCTCAACATCAGCCATTGAGTGAATCGGCATGATAAGGTCTGCATTCTGCTCGAATCTTAAGTTCCACTCTGCAAAGCGAGATAAGGTTTCACGAGCTGTCTCGTGGTAAACCGCTGTAGCGTGAACTGCTGTAATGCCGCTCGCCTTTAGTGTTTGAAAATATTCTCTGTTCCAATTGCAGTATTGCAATCCATCTATAACAATCCGTTGCTGGTACATAACCACTCCTATTGAAAGCTCAGTGTTCTAGCTCGGTTTTGAAAACACGCTCAAGTAACATGTTTTCAAAAATGGGTTAAATCACTTATCTAAGTTCGTTGGTTGTTTTGGTTTGAATGTTGGCCTGACTCTGTGAATCAGGCCAATTCTTATATAGGAAGCAGATTAGTAAGGACGCTGGTAAGCCGTCTTCACTACTGTGTAGAACTCTTTTGCGTATTGACCTTGCTCACGAGGACCGAAGCTAGACTCTTTACGACCGCCAAACGGCACGTGGTAGTCGGTACCAGCGGTTGGTAGGTTAACCATCACACAACCAGTTTGAGCTTGTTGTTTGAACAGTGCGCTCGTACGTAGGCTTTGAGTGATGATGCCGCCAGTTAGGCCAAAGCGAGTATCGTTAGTTGTTGCAATCGCTTCGTCCAAGTCAGCCACTCGAATCACGCTTGCCATTGGTGCGAACACTTCTTCTTGGTTCACTTCCCAATCGTTCTTAGTGTTCAAGAACAGCGTTGGAGACATGTAGAAACCTTCGTGCTTCATACTCAAGCGTTCGCCACCAAATGCCAGCTCACCGCCGCTTTGACGTGCTTTCTCAACCCAACCTAGGTTTGCTTCAAGTTGGTTGCCATCAACGACAGGGCCCATGAACACACCCTCTTCCAGTGCGTGACCCACTTTCAGCTCGCTCATACGTTTAATCAGTGCTTCAACGTATTGGTCGTGAATGCTATCCATAACCACAAGGCGAGAAGACGCGGTACATTTTTGGCCTGCGCCAGAGAAAGAACCTGCAATCGTTGCATCAACCGCAGTTTGGATATCAGCATCGTCAGCAATAACAAGTGCGTTCTTACTGCCCATTTCTAGTTGGCATCGAACGAAGTTTGGCGCTGTAGCCGCTGCCACTTTACGACCCGTATCAACAGAACCGGTAAAGCTCACACCGTTCACTTCTTTAGAGTTGATCAGTGCATCACCTACTGTTGAACCGCTACCCAGTACAAGGTTAAACGTACCTGCAGGGATACCTTGGCGGTGGATGATCTCAGTAAGCGCAACCGCACTTGCTGGTGTTAGGTTTGCTGGTTTCCAGATAACACTGTTACCGAAAGCCAATGCTGGAGCAATTTTCCAAGCTGCTGTTGCTGTCGGGAAGTTCCAAGGAGAGATAATGCCGATAACGCCCACCGCTTCGCGAGTCACTTCTACAGAAACGCCTGGGCGTACTGATTCTGCGTTGTCGCCAATTTGACGAAGCACTTCAGCTGCAAAGTACTGGAAGAACTGACCTGCACGGTAAATTTCGCCACGACCTTCAGCAAAAGGCTTACCTTCTTCACGAGAAAGCAACGTACCTAGCTCATCACAACGTGCAATCAGCTCATCACCAATCGCTTGGAGTACAGCTTGCTTACGTTCAATCGGCGTTTTTTCCCACTCTGGTTGAGCGTGCTTTGCCGCTGAAATCGCTTGTTGAACTTGGTCAGCACTTGCTTGTGCGAAGTTACCGATGTTTTCAGAAATATCTGATGGGTTAATGTTCGCTACGGTGCTTACACCCGCTTGCCATTCGCCGCCAATGTAAAGTGCGTTTTCTGCTTGAACATTCTGTAAGTGAGTCATCATTCTGTCCTTGTAACGTTAGGTTGCGGTTGAGTCTGACAACCATCGGATTAATTAATAAATTGCTAATTTATATAGAGAATAAGTATTAATTTTGTATCTAAACGTAAAACTATTCGCTTGTATCAGTAAAGATCTGCGTAGACAAACAGCTTTGATTGGCAAATTGCCTCAGTTCACAGTCCATTTATTCAGGTTGAGACGCCGATGCATAAACCACGAACTCAACCAACATCTCTTCTCTAGCTAGCCCTGCAACAACGACTGCTGCACGATTTGGATAAGGTGCGTTGAAGTATTCTCCGTATACGCTGTTTACCGTTTTCAGGTATTCACGGTCAGTCACGTAAATCAGAACCTGCAGCACAGAATCCATCGATTCGCCTGCACACTCCAAGGTATGAACAAGGTTGTTAAAAGTCTGACGCGTTTGCGCTTCAATACCGCCTTCTACTACTGCGCCCGTTTCATCGATTGGAATCTGCGCAGTGTATAGAGTGCCGTTATTAACGATTGCCCACTCTAGTGGTGCTTTTGAAGCAAAAAGAGAGGTTTTTACTGGGTGTTTTTTAGTTTGTGCGTTCACGATTTCATCCAACTTTGTAACAACTATGTTTCAAGATGGTTAAATACTGCACCTTGACGCCTGATAAATCTAACGGTAAATTTTGTGCATTTGATAAATAAAATCTATCACCTTGCAAAAAGTAAGGTATAGCAAGGGCTAGAGAAGGATTCGCGCCATGAGTATCAAGCTACAACAGTTAAAACATTTCGTTTTGGTGGTCGAAGAAGGTGGATTTAGAGCGGCATCTCACCGTGCAAATCGATCGCAAGCGGCACTTTCGACTTCGATAAAAGAGTTGGAAAAAATACTCGGCCAACCTCTGTTTGAAACAGGCAACAAATCGACACTGACGCCTTTTGGAGAAATATGTTTGCCCAAGATCATTCAATTTCTGAACGTTTACAAAGCATTAGACAATGACTTACGCGCAGCGGCAGCAGGACAACAAGGAAGAGTTCGAATAGCGAGCGTGCCTTCGGTGGCCGCAAAACTCATCCCTAGTGTTTTAGGGGCATTTTGTGAGCAGTACCCGAATGTGGAAGTGAGTTTGATTGATGATAATGCGGCAGGGGTAGAAGCAAGATTACTCTCTGGAGAAGTAGATGTCGCCCTAGGCAACACCTCCCATTTAGAAGAAGAGAGTATCGACTTCACCCCACTTCTTTCCGATCCTATCGGTGTGGTCTGCTTAAAGGACAACCCTATCGCCGCTCAACCTGAAGGGATCGAATGGCAAACTCTGTTAAAACAGCCCTTCATTCGTAACGGGACTTGCACCCTACTCGATCCAACACCTGCACGTATGCTCAGCGAACAAGCCCTGTATTCCGTAGAGAACATTACTTCTCTGTTTTCTGTGTTGGAATTAGGCATTGGGGTAACCACGCTGCCTAAACTGGCCTTCCCTACCAATGAAACGCGTTTAGTGTGGATTCCTTTGATCGACCCGCCATTACAGAGACAAATTGGCATATTCCGACTGTCTGACCGTACTATCTCACCCCAAGCGCAAGCTTTTCATGACTTGTGTATTCAATATCTGAGCTATGAAGCTTCATAAACAAGGTTTAGCAAATGGCAGTGCTACACTGCCATTTGTTGCTTCAAAATACGCTTTATCTGGCCGCATCAACCACTATCAACAAGCTCTTAAGTGTAGTTTGAACTTCATAAAAACGGTTTTAACACTCTCAATTCTTCCCCTTACCATCCAATCTAACCGCCCATAAATACCTCGATGAGTAACAAAAATGCGGATAACCATTGATGTGACACAGTTTTTCCACGCTTCATGAGTAATAGATAAAAAATATATATTCCCGCGTTAATAAGCGCACGCTGCTCGCTATAAATAACCAAATAGTGATGAATTAACACATCTAGAGTCCGACTCTACCTCTGATGAAAAGTTAATTTAAGTGTCTGAAAAATATAAATTGATTACCTTAAACACACTTGGCTTGACCCTGATTTATTCGAGCAGTTATCAATACTTAAAGTTATCAGTAAATCATCTGAAATATTCATGATTATAGTGGCAGAATTATTACTTTCATAAATGGAAAACACCCATTTCAAAAATGGAATTATTGATGTCGATATTTGTCGTTTTGATCACATAATTTTAGGCGTAGTTTATATTTTGTCGAAACGAGAGCGAATTAGTTTATATCGTTCTATTTCGTCAGGAGATATAAAACCAGCAAGATTATCTCTTTGTTAACAAGCAAAGTTTTATTAACAAGTAAATGCGAGTAGCAAGACATATTCAAACTGTGTTTTATATGAGCTTACACTGTTAAATATAAGGTTTTATTATGAGGCTTAACGGAATAAGTGGTGACATTCTTGTCGCTGCTAAAAGAGTTGTTCTCTGCCAAGTAGTATTAGCCGTCGGTGTAGTTTTATATGAAGTGTTTTTTGGTAATAAAGTAGATATGGAATCGTCGGCTTTGGGTATCGTTATTGCGATGCTACCTCCGCTGTTTGGTTTTATATATGCAAGCCTAAAGGTGCGCAAGAACCCTAATTATAGTTTACGTGACTTAATGCAAATGAGTCGTGTCGTGAAAATAACTTATACGTTCTTAATGTTTATCTTGGCGTTCCAGTTTTTCAAATTGGATAACCCAGTAATATTGTACGCATATATTCTCACTATGGTTGGGTACTTCTTAACACCATTTATTACTGCCTCTACAAGATCGGAGTACGTGTAGTATGGATCAAGTAACTACCGCTCACGAATACATAGAGCATCACTTAACCTTCTTAACTACAGGTGATGGTTTCTGGGCGTTCAACATCGACTCGATGTTGGTATCTTGGATTACGGGTTTACTGTTTATTGGAGCTTTTCGATACGTAGTGACTAAGGGCACCAGCGGTGTTCCAGGTCGATTTCAATGTTTTATCGAACTGATATTTGATTTTGTAAACAACCTAGTAAAAGAGATTTTTCAAGCGGAGGATAAATTAATAGGGCCACTGGCATTAACCACTTTTGTTTGGGTGTTGTTAATGAACGCGGTCGATTTATTACCAATAGATTTCATACCAGCATTAAGTCGCGCAATGGGTCTAGAACACTTTAGAGATCTACCAACGGCGGACGTAAATATTCCAATGTCGATGGCACTCGGTGTATTTATCTTACTGTTGACTTATACATTTAAAAATAAAGGATTGAAAGGCTTTATCAAAGAGCTTACTACGCAGCCATTTGATAACCCTCTTTTATACCCTGTTAACTTAGTTCTTGAATTAATAACATTAATTTCAAAACCTATATCACTAGGCTTACGATTATTTGGAAACATGTATGCAGGTGAGATGATATTTATTCTGATCGCATTAATGCCATGGTGGATGCAATGGGCACTGAGTGTTCCTTGGGCACTATTCCACATATTAATCGTATTCTTGCAAGCATTTATATTTATGGTACTGACCGTTGTTTATTTAGGTATGGCAACAGAAGAACACCACTAATTAATAACTAAAAAATTTAACTAACAAATTATTTATCGGAGATACAAATGGATATCGTAAGCGCAGTTTTATATGTAGCAGGTGCATTACTGATCGGTTTAGGTGCAGCAGGTGCAGCATCTGGTATTGGTAACTTAGCAGGTAAATACCTTGAAGGTGTTGCGCGTCAACCAGACCTTACTCCAATGCTTCGTACTCAATTCTTCATCATGATGGGTCTTGTGGATGCAGTACCGATGATCGGTGTTGGTATCGGTCTATACATCATCTTCGCCGTGGCTTAATCAAACCGCTTTGAAAGATCGATTTGTAAATAATCAAGATTTAGTGAGGAAGGTATGAACTTAAATGCAAGCATGTTTGGACAAGCAATCTCATTCGTGATTTTTGTTTGGCTCTGCATGAAATATGTATGGCCCCCTCTCACCGCGATGTTAGACGAGCGCCAAAAAGAAATCGCTGATGGTTTACGCCACTCAGAGAACGCTGCGAAAGAGCTAGAACTAGCAAAATCAAATGGCGCGCAACTCATCGAAGATGCAAGAAAAGATGTGACTGAACTGGTTGAACAGGGCCGAAAACGCCGCAATGAAATCATCAGCTTAGCGCAACAAGAAGCCGAGCAAGAAAAGGCACGCATCTTAGAACAAGGTAGAGCTGAGCTAGAAGGCGAACGCCAAAAGATACGCCGTGAACTTCAGGCAGATATGGCAGACGCAGTAATTCAAAGTGCACAGAAACTGATTAGCAAAAACCTAGATTCCGCAACGAACCGAGCGCTAGTTGACCAAATGATTAGCGAACTCTAAGGAGAGGCAATATGTCAGATTACACCAATATTGCTCATCCCTACGCCAAAGCATCGTTTGAATTTGCTTTAGGTGAAAACCAGTTACAAGAGTGGCACTCAATGCTGTCCATTCTTGTGGCTGTCGCGGAAGAAGAAACGATCGCTAGTCAGATTTCTTCAGCAGAAGGTGCTTCTACACACCAAACAGAAGAGCTGGCAAACCTCATCATTCATATTTGCCAAGGACTCGTTGATGACCACGTCATTAATCTCATTCGAGTCTTGGCCGAGAACGGCCGCCTTTCTGTTGTAAGAGACCTGTTTGAATTGTACTGCGAGCTAAAGGACGAACATGAACGTGTAGTGCCTGTCACTGTCACCAGTTCAGAAATGCTGACACAAGATCAAGTTACGTCACTAACAGCTGCACTTGAGAAGAAATTAGAGCGTCAGGTTGAAATGAAGCAGGTTATTGATGACACGTTAGTGGGTGGAATGGTCATCAAAGCGGGTGAAACCGTTATCGATGGTTCTTTAAACACATCAATTGACCGATTGGCTCATCAACTTCACGCGAGATAGGTAACAATTATGCAATTAAATTCAAATGAAATCAGCGATCTAATCAAAGAACGCATCTCGAAATTTAATGTGAGCACCGAGGCTCGCAATGAAGGCACTATCGTATCGGTTCGTGATGGCATCATCACAATCAATGGCCTTGCTGATGTTATGCAAGGCGAGATGATTGAGCTACCAGGTGGCAAATACGCACTCGCACTTAACCTCGATACCCACTCAGTAGGTGCGGTGGTTATGGGCCCCTACACTGACCTCTCTGAAGGTATGAAAGTGAAAGGTACAGGTCGTATCTTAGAAGTACCTGTAGGTAACGGACTTCTTGGTCGTGTAGTCAACACATTAGGCGAGCCAATCGATGGCAAAGGCCCAGTGAGTTGTGACCGACTCGACCCTGTAGAAGTGATTGCACCGGGTGTAATCGAACGTAAGTCTGTTGATCAACCTATTCAAACTGGTTATAAAGCGGTTGATACCATGGTGCCAATCGGTCGTGGTCAACGTGAGCTTATCATTGGTGACCGTCAGACGGGTAAAACAGCGTTAGCTATCGATGCGATCATCAATCAGAAAGATTCTGGCATCAAATGTGTGTATGTAGCGATTGGCCAAAAAGCCTCCACTATCGCTAATGTGGTTCGTAAACTCGAAGACCACGATGCGCTAAAAAACACCATCGTAGTCGTGGCATCAGCATCAGAGTCTGCA
This sequence comes from Vibrio sp. AIC-3, assembly GCF_013114515.1. NCBI lineage: Bacteria > Pseudomonadati > Pseudomonadota > Gammaproteobacteria > Vibrionales > Vibrionaceae > Vibrio > Vibrio sp. AIC-3. The sequence continues at coordinate 31,853 of NZ_VTXG01000029.1, forward strand.
GCGCTTCAATACCTAGCCCCTTATGCGGGTTGCACCATGGGTGAATACTTCCGTGACCGCGGTGAAGATGCGCTGATCATCTATGATGACCTATCAAAACAAGCCGTTGCTTACCGTCAAATCTCATTGCTATTGAAACGCCCACCGGGTCGTGAAGCCTTCCCTGGCGACGTATTCTACCTTCACTCACGCCTACTAGAACGTGCAGCACGAGTGAATGCAGAGTATGTAGAGAAGTTCACTAACGGTGAAGTGAAAGGCCAAACAGGCTCATTAACGGCGCTTCCTATTATTGAAACTCAGGCGGGTGATGTATCAGCGTTTGTACCAACCAACGTAATCTCAATCACTGATGGTCAGGTTTTCCTTCAAACCCAACTGTTTAACTCAGGCTTACGTCCTGCAGTAGACCCAGGTATCTCGGTATCTCGTGTGGGTGGTGCGGCGCAATGCAAGATCATCAAGAAACTGTCTGGTGGTATCCGTACTTCATTAGCTCAATATCGCGAGCTGGCGGCCTTTGCTCAGTTCTCTTCTGACTTAGATGAGATGACGCGCAAACAGCTAGACCATGGTGAGCGTGTTACCGAATTAATGAAGCAAAAGCAATACTCTCCGATGTCTGTCGCTGAGCAAGCAACGGTTATCTACGCAGCAGAAAAAGGCTATTTGGCTGACGTAGAGTTGAACAAGATTGCGCGTTTTGAAGAAGAATTGATTGCTTACGCGAAAGGTCAAAACCCAGAGTTGTTCGACACCATCAACGCTAATGGTGACTACAACGATGAAATTGATGGCGCTCTTGCAAAGCTTCTCGGTGACTTTGTAGCGTTGAAAGCTTGGTAAACGCTCCGGTTTGTTGGCTGGAAATCAAAACAAATTAGGAGCAGATAATGGCAAATACTAAAGAAATTCGCACCAAGATAGGCAGTGTTAGTAACACTCAGAAAATCACCAGTGCAATGGAGATGGTTGCGGCAAGTAAGATGCGTAAAGTTCAAGACAATATGACGCTAACACGTCCATATGCCGAGAACATGCGTAAAGTTATCTCTCATGTCGCATCAGGGTCGCTGGAATACCAGCACCCCTACCTTCAACAGCGTGAACCTAAACGCGTTGCTTACATCATTATTTCGTCCGATCGAGGTTTATGTGGTGGCTTGAACTCGAATTTGTTCAAGAAAGTGTTAGAAGAAATGGAGATGTGGCGTACCAAAGGCGTTGAAGTAGAAACGACCTTAATTGGTTCAAAAGCTATCTCATTTTTCCAACGCAGCGGCAATGTTATCGCGCAAACGTCAGGCCTTGGTGACGCGCCTAAATTGGAAGACATTTTAGGTACGGTTAACGCGATGCTAGGGCATTACGACGACGAAAAAATCGACAGTTTGTATCTCGTGTATAACCAGTTCATCAACACCATGGTTCAAGAACCAACGACCTTGCAGTTGCTGCCCCACCCTTCAGATTCTGAGGCCGATGGAGGCGCGAAAAAAGCACGTCGTTGGGACTACATCTACGAACAAGCACCAAGAGACATCCTCTCTGAGCTGTTACATCGATACATTGAATCGCAAGTGTATCAAGGCATCGTAGAGAGCATTGCCTGTGAACAAGCAGCCCGAATGGTGGCCATGAAAGCGGCGACCGATAACGCAGGCCAACTCATCGATGATTTGCAGTTGGTATACAACAAAGCGCGACAGGCTGCCATTACCCAAGAACTGAGTGAAATAGTCTCAGGTGCTCAAGCTGTCTAAGGGCAGAAAAGAGTGGGTTAAGAATAGAATTTGAGGATTTAGAGATGAGTGTTGGAAAAATAGTTAAAGTTATCGGCGCGGTGGTAGACGTCGAGTTCAGCGGCGGCAACAGCCCACGCGTTTATGATGCATTGAAAGTGACTAGCGACGAAGCAAGCTCGTTAGTATTGGAAGTACAACAACAACTGGGTAGCAATATCGTTCGTTGTATTGCAATGGGTACGTCAGATGGCTTACGTCGTGGCCTAACGGTTGAAAACACAGGCTCTCCAATCACGGTTCCTGTCGGCGAAGAAACGCTAGGCCGTATCATGAACGTGCTTGGTCAACCTATCGATGAGTGTGGTGAAATCGGTCAGAAAGAAAACTACGAGATTCACCGTGAAGCCCCTTCTTATGAAGAACAAGCAAACAGCACTGAGCTTCTAGAAACAGGCGTTAAGGTTATCGATCTTATTTGTCCGTTCGCAAAGGGCGGTAAAATCGGTCTGTTCGGTGGTGCTGGCGTAGGTAAAACCGTCAACATGATGGAGCTTATCAACAACATCGCAAAAGCCCACTCAGGTCTCTCTGTATTTACCGGTGTTGGTGAGCGTACTCGTGAAGGTAACGACTTCTACTACGAGATGAAAGAAGCGGGTGTACTAGACAAAGTAGCCATGGTTTACGGCCAAATGAACGAGCCACCGGGAAACCGTCTACGTGTTGCACTTACAGGCCTGACTATGGCTGAGCGCTTCCGTGATGAAGGTCGTGACGTACTTCTGTTCATTGATAACATCTACCGTTACACACTTGCGGGAACAGAAGTATCAGCACTGCTGGGCCGTATGCCTTCAGCAGTAGGTTACCAACCAACACTCGCTGAAGAGATGGGTGTGCTTCAAGAGCGTATTACTTCGACTAGACAAGGCTCTATCACGTCTATTCAAGCGGTATACGTACCTGCGGATGACTTGACTGACCCATCGCCAGCAACAACCTTTGCTCACTTAGATGCGACCGTTGTACTGTCTCGTAACATCGCGGCACTGGGTCTATACCCTGCGATTGACCCGTTAGATTCAACGTCACGTCAGTTAGATCCGCTGATCGTAGGCCAAGAGCACTACGACATTGCACAAAAAGTACAAACAACGCTGCAACGCTACAAAGAGCTAAAAGACATCATCGCGATTCTTGGTATGGATGAGCTGTCTACTGAAGACAAACAGACCGTATCTCGCGCTCGTAAGATTGAACGTTTCTTAACGCAGCCTTACCACGTAGCCGAAGTGTTTACCGGTCAGAAAGGTGTCTTTGTACCGCTAAGCGAAACACTAAGAGGCTTTAAAGGTCTATTGAGCGGAGAATATGACGATATCCCAGAGCAAGCGTTCTTGTACTGTGGCTCTATCGACGAAGTGCTTAACAAAGCAAAATCACTCTAAGAGGCAGGTGCACCATGGCTATCGGAATTACAGATAATACATTTCAACTTAATATTGTAAGTGCGGAAGGTACGCTGTTTTCAGGTCCAGCGTATGCCCTAGCCGTTTCTGGCGCTGACGGTGAACTGGGGATCCGCCCCGGTCACTCCCCGCTTCTCAGTAAGATCAAACCGGGCGTAACCGTGTTTGTTACAGACCCTAAATCAGAAGGCCAAGTGCTGTATGTCTCTGGTGGGATGCTGGAAGTTCAGCCGGATGTGGTTACGTTATTAGCCGACACGGCCTTGCATGGTAAAGACATTGACCGCGCTCGCGCAGAAGAAGCGAAATATGCCGCTCTAGAGAACATCAACAAGGGCAACATAGACATTAACTTTGCACAAGCTCAGCTAGAACTAGCGAAAGCCGTTGCTCAGTTACGTGCATCAGAGCTAACTTCTTCTCACACAAGACACTGAGAATAAGCGTTATTGGCCGTTAGCTGTGCTAGCAAACAAATACAAAAAAGGCTCACTAAATAGTGAGCCTTTTGATATTTTCTTAACGTAAACCTAAGTCTAAGGTTGCTTGCGTTTTGAAAGAATAGCTTTAGATCAGTAGGTTAGAGCTATAACTTAGAAGAACTCAATCGAATTACGGCCGCTTTTGTCATCACGTGTTGGCTTTGGCGTATCCGCTTTCTTTTTCGGTTTCTTCTCTTTTTTCTCTTTCTTTGGTTCAGCCTTTGCGCTTAGCATTTCTGCTTTGCTTTTCTTAGATTCCTTCTTCTTAGAATCCTTTTTAGACTGACCTTTCTTCGCCTTGTTCTCTTTTTTAGGCGTTTCTTTCTTTTTCGGCTTTTCTGATTCTTCTTGTACTGGCTGATCACACACCACTACATAGTATTCTTGGTTGAATTCAAAGAAGTCGCCATCGTACATTTTACGACGCTTACGGGTTTCTAGCTCACCATTTACCGCTACGTAGCCTTCAGAGATGATGTGCTTAGCTTCACCGCCACCACTCACTAGGTTAGCAATTTTAAACACTTTGTAGAGCTCGATTGGCTGTGATGAAACATCAATACCAATTGCTTCAATTTCAATCTCTTCGCCTTCTTCGCCCAGCTCTTGGCCTTCGTAATCAGCGTCTTCGTAATGTTCTTGGTCCATGGTGACCTCTACCTAAATATGTACTTCTGAAATATTGGGCGCAGTGTAATCTTAAAACAACGAAATGACCATGTTGAATTCAACCAGAGCCCATTTGTTTTAAACAAACCCTCTGCGTTATAAAACACCACCAACATTCGAAAGACTCACCAACTGCTTAGTATATTCATGCTGCGGATTACCAAACAAAGTCTCAGTGTCGCCCTTCTCTATTACCTCGCCAGCTTTCATGACGATGGTGTAATGACACAAGGATTTCACGACATTCAGATCATGACTGATAAACAAATAGGTCAGGCCATACTTTTCTTGAAGTGACTTCAGCAAATCCAATACTTGAGCTTGAACGGTTCTGTCCAATGACGATGTTGGTTCATCGAGCAGGATAAACTCTGGCTTTAAAATCAAAGCACGTGCAATCGCGATACGTTGCCTCTGCCCGCCAGAAAACTCATTTGGGTAACGATGACGAGTTTCAGGGTCGAGGTCGACCTCTTTCATTACGTCACAGATGCGTAGATCAAGTTCAGTATCGTCCAATTGCTGATGTACCAATAAACCCTCACCAATCACTTGAGCGACCGACATTCGAGGGTTCAATGCCGAGAATGGGTCTTGAAATACCACTTGCATACGGCTTCGAAACGGTAGCATCTGCTGGCGGTTTAAGCCTTGAATTTGTTCGTCAGCGTAGGTAATCGAGCCTTCACTTTCAACCAATTTGAGGATTGCCATACCGATTGTCGATTTACCAGAACCACTCTCACCCACTAAACCGATGGAGTGCCCTTTTTTCAAGGTGAACTCCATATCAGTCACTGCCTTTATATGCGAAATTGTGCGCTTAAATAAGCCACCCGTAATGGGGAACCAAACACGAAGTTGGTCCACATCAAGCAAAGGCTTACTGTCAGGAGAAACAGGTACTGGTAACCCTTTTGGGTCAGAGTTGATAAGCTTTTGCGTATAAGGGTGAGCTGGCGCATTAAAGAGTGTTTGGCAGTCGTTACTTTCGACTAAACGACCGTCTTTCATTACCGCTACTCTGTCGGCAATCTTACGAACGATACTCAAATCATGGGTTATGAAAAGCATCGCCATGCCCAGCTCTTGCTGTAGGTCTTTCAACAAATCCAAAATCTGCGCTTGTACCGATACATCCAAAGCCGTAGTGGGCTCATCGGCAATCAGTAATTCTGGCTCATTGATCAGTGCCATCGCAATCATTACGCGCTGACGCTCTCCACCTGATAGCTCGTGTGGGTACGCTGATATCTTCTGCTCTGGGTAACGAATACCCACCTTGGATAGCCACTCTATCGCCAAGGCTTGAGCTTTATTGGTTCGCATTCCTCGGTGAATAGAAAGAGTTTCAACCAGCTGCTTACCGACTCGGTGAAGTGGGTTAAGCGAAACCATGGGCTCTTGGAAGATCATGCCGATGCGGCCACCACGAATCCCGCGCAACTGTCTTTCTGAACAGCTCAGGATATCGGTACCAGAGAAATTGATCTTACCGTTTAAGTAATGAGACGAGCCTTTTGGTAACAGCTTTAAAATCGAGTTAGCCGTGACCGATTTTCCGGAACCACTCTCACCCACCAGCGCTAATGTCTCACCTTTGTATATTTCTAAAGAGACATCTTGTGTCACTTGCTCTATCGAGTTTTTTCGCCCGAAACCGACAGACAGTTTATCTATGGTCAAAACCGGAGAAGCAGGCGTTGTATTTGAAGTCATAACCTATCCTTACTTCTGTTGATGCGGGTCGAAAGCATCACGCACCGCTTCACCAACGAAGACCAGTAACGTAAGCATCAGTGAAAGCACGACGAAGGCAGAAATGCCAAGCCAAGGCGCTTGTAAGTTAGCTTTACCTTGCGCCAACAACTCGCCTAACGAAGGCGAACCCGCAGGAAGACCAAAGCCCAAGAAGTCTAACGAAGTCAGTGTGGTCACCGAGCCTGAAAGAATAAACGGCATCATGGTTAACGATGCAACCATCGCGTTAGGTAACATGTGACGAAGCATAATACGTTTGTCATCAACACCCATGGCTTGCGCGGCTCGCACATAATCGAAGTTTCGGCAGCGTAAAAATTCCGCTCGCACGATGCCGACTAAACTCATCCAACTAAACAGCACCATAATCCCGAGCAACCACCAGAAATTCGGCTCAATAAAACTCGACAAAATAATCAGCAAGAACAGGGTCGGCATACCAGACCAGACTTCAATGAAACGTTGCCCAAACAGGTCAACCCAACCGCCGTAATAACCTTGTGTCGCCCCAACGACCACACCAATGACACTTGAAACAATCGTCAGAACAAAACCAAAGAGTACCGAGATACGAAAGCCGTAAATAATTCTAGCCAACACATCTCGCCCTTTGTCATCTGTCCCTAACCAGTTAACCGAGTCAGGCTCCGATGGTACCGCGCCTGCAATATCAAAGTTGATAGTGTCGTAGCTGAAAGGAATGATAGGCCAAACGATATAGCCATTCTCTTCGATGAGGTCGATTACATACGGGTCTTTATAGTCGGCTTCGGTTTCAAACTCCCCACCGAATTCTATCTCTGCGTATTCATTAATGACAGGCACAAACCATTGATTGTCATAAGAAACCAATAATGGCTTATCGTTCGCGATGATCTCAGCGAACAGGCTCAAGCCAAACAAGATGGTAAATATCCAAAGGGAGATAAAACCACGCTTATTTGCTTTAAAACGTAACCAACGAGCTTCAGCTAAAGGGTTGTTAAACATTTATTATCAATACCTTGTTATTCGTTCGCCATTAACGCGCTTCAAAATCAATTCGAGGATCAACCCAGGTATAAGTCAGGTCGGAGATAATGCTCAGCACCAAGCCAAGCAAGGTCATGATATAGAGAGAGCTGAACACCACGGGATAGTCACGTTGAATGGTTGATTCAAAGCCAAGCAAGCCAATGCCTTCGAGTGAAAACATCACTTCAATCAACATAGAACCCGTGAAGAAAATACTAATAAATGCGCTTGGGAAACCCGCAATAATGATCAGCATGGCGTTACGGAAAACGTGCTTATAAAGAATACTGCTCTCGTCCAAGCCTTTCGCTCTCGCAGTCACTACATATTGCTTATTGATTTCATCAAGGAAGGAGTTTTTGGTCAGCATGCTGAGCGTGGCGAATCCACCGATAACCATGGCGAAAATGGGCAACGCCAAGTGCCAGAAGTAGTCGCCAATTTGCTGATACCAGTTGAGCTGGTCGAAGTTACTCGACACAAGCCCTCGCAATGGGAACCAACTGAAGTAGTTACCGCTTGCAAACAAGATAATCAGAATAATCGCAAACAAGAAGCCCGGCACCGCGTAGCCGACAATCACCACCGCGCTCGACCAAATATCAAAGCGAGAGCCGTGATGTATCGCCTTCATAATGCCTAAGGGTATCGAAATCACATAGATGATTAACGTACTCCACAACCCTAAGGAAATGGAGACAGGTAAACGCTCGATGATTAAATCAATCACGTTACCACCCTTAAACAGGCTTTCACCAAAGTTAAAGGTCGCGTAGTTTTTCAACATATCGAAGTAGCGAACGTGAATCGGTTTATCAAAACCAAACTGCTTTTTGATCTCTTCAACCACTTCAGGATCAAGCCCGCGTGAGCCTTTATAGCCACTCGCAGATGCTTGGTCACTTTCGCTCAAATCAACTTCTTGTCCACCACCAGAAAAGCGCTCCATAATGCCAGAGTTATGCCCTTCTAATTGAGCAACAGCTTGCTCTACCGGGCCTCCAGGCGCTATCTGGATGATGAAAAAGTTGATGGTGATGATCGCCCACAGCGTGGGGATCACCAACAATAAACGTCGAAATATATACGCGGCCATGCTAACTAACTCCTAGCGACGTTTTTCAGGAAGCAAAGCCGCCTTCTCTTCTGAAATCCACCATGTATCGATACCTAAATCGTATTTAGGCAATACATCTGGACGCTCAAACTTGTCCCACATTGCTACGCGATACTCGCCAACGTGCCATTGCGGGATGTTGTAGAAATTCCACTGCAATACTCGGTCTAGTGAACGACCTAGTGTAAGAAGCTTTTCAGGGTGCTGTTGGTTACGCGCAATTTCTTCTGTTAACGCGTCAACCACTGGATCGATAACACCTGCAGTATTGTAAGTAGAATCAATGTAGTTAGAGTTCCAAACGATCATTAAGTTCGGGCTAGGATAAGGGTTTGCGGAAAATGACGACGAAACCATGTCGAAATCACGATCACGCAAGCGCTTGATGTATTGAGTGGTATCGATGGTACGGATCTTCATCTCAATACCCATGCGCTTAAGGTTCTTTTGAACCGGCGTTGCGATACGTTCCGTGGTTGGGCTGTAAATCAACAACTCAAATGACATCGGCTTGCCAGTCTTTTCGTTGGTCATGACTTTGTCTTTCAGCACCCAACCCGCTTCTTTCAACAATTTGAAAGCGGTACGCATTTGGCTACGAATACGACCGCTACCATCGGTGACGGGTGGTTGGAATTCTTCGGTGAAAACTCGCGGTGGAATCTGATCTTTGTATTGAGACAACAACTCGACTTCCGCTTCGCTTGGTAAGCCTTTCGCTTCGTAGTCGGTATTTTGGAAGTAGCTACGAGTACGCTTGTACTGACCATAGAACATGTTCTTGTTCATCCACTCAAAGTCCATCGCGTAGGTTAACGCTTCACGCACTTTAGGATCAGAGAACACAGGAGATTGGATATTAAAGACGAAACCTTGAGTCGTTTCAGGCTTCTCGTGGTTAATCTCTTCTTTAATGATGTAGCCTTTATCGAAGTTCGCGCCCGTATAAGAGTTGGCCCAGAACTTAGCCGAGTTCTCGGTTCGAAGATCGAACTCCCCAGCTTTAAAGGCTTCCAACATTACCGTGTCGTCACGGTAGTAATCGTATTGCACTTGCTTGAAGTTATTACGACCAACGTTAACCGGTAGGTCAGCTGCCCAGTAGTTTTCATCTAGACCATAGGTAACACTTTGGCCTGATTTATAACTGATGATCTTATAAGGACCACTACCGACTGGTGGCTCGCTTAGAGGTTCAGACAGCTTTCTGTCTTTCCAGAAATGTTTCGGTAATACACGAGTGCTTTGCGCAAAGCTGAACAGTTTTTCGCGGTTTGGAATGTTCATTTCAATACGAACAACCAAATCAGAGACCGCTTTTACTGACTTAATATCTTTGTAATACACACGATACTGAGGCACGCCCTCGGTTGAGAACTTGTCAAAAGTAAAGGCAACATCATGCGCAGTGATAGGCTCGCCATCTTGGAATTTAGCATTTGGGTTGATGTCGATTTCCATCCAAGTGAAATCACTGGAGTAGCGAACCTTTGAAGCGATCAATGGATAGTACGCATCAATCTCGTCACTCGGAGAAAACATCAAGGTATCGTAAATCTCTCCGGTATAACTTGCAGCAACGCCGCGGGAACCGAATCGATTAAAGCTATCGTACGTACCTATGCTGCCATAGGTCACTTTGCCCTGCTTTGGCGCATCAGGATTAACGTAATCGAAGTGAGTGAAATCGGCTGGATATTTTGCTTCACCAAAACCAACCAGTTGTGTGGTTTCAATAACGGTGACAGCAGGAGTTGATTGGGTTTCAGAAGCGTAAGTAACGGAGGGTTGTAAAGCAATAAGCGGCAACATGATTGCACATGACTTCAAATTAAACCTGAAAAACTGAGTGCGTTGCGAAGCTTTGCGTCGAAAAACTGTTCCCATTTGACTCTCCCTTCAAATGTCATGACTTCTATATTCAAGTTGATTTATCGGCTTTGAATGCATGCCGTTAAATCAAGTATAGGTTCAAATCTAACATCATGTAATAACTAATAAAACCATCAGCACTCTATCTCTGACGGTTTATTTACAAATTACTCGTCACCACTCGAAGTTATTGGATGCAGTGAGCTTTGATTGCTTTGGTTCCTTTGATTGAGTTGATTAGCTTGGTGGCGTTGGAAAGCACGGGGGAAGGCAGAAGCACTAAGATTGCTCTAGCCTGAATGACACAAGCCTCAACGGCTAAGATTCCTTTGGTTGGCTTCTAAAGTGAAATTTAGGCTCTAAATAATCAACAAACTATACTTTTACTGGAGTATCCTTGCAGCCTAGGTCTAAATGGAATGACACTTTGAACAAACCAAACCAAATAACATTCGCAACGTTCAACCTTCTGAACTATCTCGAGCCACCGAATGCTTATTATGATTTTGAGAACATCTACAGCTTCGAAGAATGGCAGAAGAAGCAACATTGGATGGCTGAAGCGATTCGCTCATTAGATTGCGATGTGATTGGCTTCCAAGAGATATTTAGCCCGCAATCTTTAGAGCTATTGATGAACGAGCTAGGTTATCCATACTTTGCAGTGGTCGATAGCGCCAACGTTGAAGATGATTACCTATACACCTCACCAGTCGTTGGGATCGCTTCCCGTTACCCGATTGAAAACGTGCAGCCTGTTACGCCAGATTCGAAGTTACTGAAAGCATTCAACCTTGGCGACAAATTCTCATTCAACAGAACACCTGTTCACGCGACGATTACGTTACCCCATTTAGGTTCAACCGACTGTTATGTGGTGCACTTCAAATCACAACGTCCGACAGAACCAAAAGCAGAATCTGTCGATACGAACAACGCTCAGCAAGGTGCAAAACCACAAAGTGACACGCTCACTAGTTTTCACCAAGAACGGCTTGGCTCTTGGCTATCCAGTGCCCAACGCGGCCTAGAAGCTCAGATGCTGCATCAATACATCACCAACCAACGCTACCAAACCGATCAACCTGTTGTGTTGATGGGTGATTTTAATAAGCCTCTATTTAATGATGAGTTTAAAGGGCTGTTGAGTTACTCAATCAACCGAGACGAAAACAGCAAGCATTGGCTATCCCACTTTCGATTAAAAGACAGCTGGGATCTTTACCATCAGCTACATGAAGAAGATTTGCTTGAACAGCGTAAGCCAACCCATTACTACGGCGCATCTGGGTCTGTACTGGACTACATTTTGATGTCGAACGAGTTTGATTGTCAGAACTCGTCTAGTTTGATGGAGATCTCTAGCTACACAGTGTTAGACCATCACCTCACCAATCCAAGCTTTGAACACGACCAATTCAGTACGGACCATGCCATCGTGTCTGTTACCGCTCATATTCGTGAAGCCTAGAGTTAAACATAAAAAAGCCGCAGTCAAAAACTGCGGCCTTCCACTTTAGCTAAACGGGTTGAGCTAACCGACGCCCCATTTAGAAACCGATTTACCGTTTAGCAAAGTATGAAACTTAGAATGTGTACATTGCGCCTAAGTAGAAAGAATCCAGAACAACAGTATCTTCTGTCTTGTGTCCGTTTTCGTAATCTTCGATATCAAAAGCATCGGCTTCGTACGCTAAGCGAAAGCTCAACGAAGACATTGTAGGTGGCGTATATCCAACACCAACACCCATACGGATGCCATCTCCCGAATCATCAAAACCATCTCCTGAAGGGCGAGAGCCATCAGCAAGCTTCATGTCTAGATCAATAGTCGACAGACCGATAGTGCCAAATGGACGAATGCCATTATCAAACGTGTAACCGAGGTTCGCCGTTACCGAAAAGATTTGAGGTGTCCAAGTGAAAACCTTATTACCAGATTTCGTTTTCAGGGCTATATCACCAAAATCTGTGTATTGAGCTTCAACCGAAACAATGCGGTTAAATTTGTAACCAGCAATTAATCGGTAAGTATTGTCTTCGGCTTTAAAAGTAATAGGTTCTTTGATCGTGTCAGTTAACCCGCCCACTTCGACCATTAGCACACTTAAATAATTACCCGCTCCAACAGCAGGCCAATTTGCTCAATCTCCACAATTTAGAATAAGACGAACAGAAAACACGATGAACCACACAATAGACTTCAACGGCTTAATCATTGATATCGACGCTCGAACGATTACCAACCAGCAAGGAAACAAAATCACTTTGCGCCCTCGCCTATTAGCAGTGCTCTGCTTGTTATTGGAAAATGTGGGAAGACCGATTTCAAGAGAGCATATTGTTGATGTGTGTTGGGACGGACAACTCTCGTCACCACATGTTCTTGCAAACGTAGTCTATAACCTACGCAATGTGTTCGCGCGATTAAGAGCATCCAACGTCCAGATCATTACCATTAGTAAGTTCGGATATGCGCTATCGATTGAACCCACGTAAAAGGATTTATGCAATCAATGGCGGTGACTAAGATCACCAAAAAACGCCCCATCGAAACGTTTCGATGATCATTATCACACTCTAAAACAATCAAACGTGCAAATGATAAATCAGACACTATTATCACTATCGAAACGTTTCGATGGCTTTTCTTGAGTTGTTCTCAACCCATCAAGCGTTATTTTTCGATAGGTCGTGATATGAAAAAAAGTACTCTAATAAACTCTGAACTCTCTTACCTAGTGGCGACTCTTGGCCACACAGATGAAATCACGATTTGTGACGCGGGCTTACCAATTCCAGACCACGTAACTCGTATTGATCTTGCTTTAACTCACGGTGTCCCAAGCTTTCAGCAAACGGTAAAAACCATGCTGGATGAATCTCAAATCGAAGGTGTTGTGATTGCAGAAGAGTTTGCGAAAGTAAGCCCAGAGCACCACGCTGCGCTGATTGATTTAATCAAGACAGAAGAAGCGCGTTGTGGCAAATCGCTTTCTATTACTTACATCACTCATGAAGAATTCAAACAGCGTACGCATGAAAGCCGCGCGGTAATTCGCACCGGTGAGTGCACACCATACGCAAATGTTATTTTCCAAGCTGGCGTAACCTTTTAGCTCAAGCAAAACGCAACGACAGCTCAGTGACATCACTGAACCAAAACAATACATAGACAGAACAATCAAATACAACTGGCCCCGAGTAAAGGAACCGACATGACTCAAGCCATTTTAGAACTTAACTCAATTGAGAAAGCCTTCCCTGGTGTTAAAGCACTGGATAAGGCAAGCCTCAACGTTTATCCAGGACGCGTAATGGCGTTAATGGGTGAAAACGGTGCAGGTAAATCAACGCTCATGAAAGTGCTGACAGGTATTTATCACTTGGACGGCGGCACTATCGCCTACCAAGGAAAACCTGCTGCATTTAAAGGGCCACGTGATTCTCAACAAGCAGGCATTAGCATAATTCACCAAGAACTGAATCTAATTCCTGAGTTGACCATCGCCGAGAACATCTTCTTAGGTCGTGAAATCACTGGCACCATGGGTCGTATCTTGTGGAACGAGATGTACCAAGAAGCAGACAAGCTGCTTAAACGCCTTAACGTGAAACACAGCTCGAAAACGCCTCTAGGTCAGTTGAGCCTTGGTGAGCAGCAAATGGTAGAGATTGCGAAAGCCCTATCGTTTGAATCTAAAGTCATCATCATGGATGAACCAACCGATGCGCTAACCGATACCGAAACTGAATCTCTGTTTAAGGTGATTAACGAATTGCGCGATGAAGGCTGTGGCATTGTTTACATCTCTCACCGTTTGAAAGAGATCTTCGAGATTTGTGATGACATCACCGTGCTGCGTGACGGTAAGTTCATTGGTCAGTGTGAAGTAAAAGACACCGACGAAGATGGCCTAATCGAAATGATGGTTGGTCGTAAGTTAGACGAACAATATCCACGTATCGGCCAGAGCCATGGTGAAACTTGTCTTGAAGTGATTGGCCTGACGGGTTCTGGTGTTCACGATGTTAGCTTTACGCTAAAACGCGGTGAAATCCTGGGTGTATCTGGCCTAATGGGCGCAGGTCGTACCGAACTGATGAAAGTGATTTACGGTGCCCTTCCAAGTGAACGCGGCGTCATCAACCTAGAAAACAAAACCATCAACCCTGTAAGCCCGAAAGACGGCTTGGCCAATGGCATTGCTTACATCTCTGAAGACCGTAAGGGCGATGGCTTAGTTCTAGGGCTTTCTGTTAAAGAAAACATGTCGTTATGTTCGCTTGACCTACTGACAAAGAGCGGTCAAATCCAACATAAAGACGAAGTGATTGCAGTAGATGACTTCATCAAGCTATTCAACATCAAAACCCCGACTCGCGAACAGATTATTGGCAACCTTTCTGGTGGTAACCAACAGAAAGTGGCTATCGCTAAGGGCTTGATGACCAAACCAAAAGTACTGATTCTCGACGAGCCAACGCGCGGTGTCGATGTCGGTGCTAAGAAAGAGATTTACCAACTCATTAATAAATTTAAAGCCGACGGCATGAGCATCATTTTAGTCTCATCTGAAATGCCAGAAGTGTTAGGAATGAGTGACCGCATCATGGTGATGCATGAAGGCCGTGTAAGCGGTGAATTTGATGCTAAAGAAGCAAACCAAGAATTATTACTGGCGTGTGCGGTCGGTAAAAAGATCAACGAGGACGCAGCATGAGTACTAAAACCATGAGCAAAACAACTGAAGCTCCAAAGAAAAAACCGTTAATCAGCAAAGAGTGGCTGATTGATCAAAAGTCATTGATTGCTTTGATCTTCCTGATTGTTGTCGTTTCTTTCTTAAACCCAAACTTCTTTACTGTCGACAACATCCTAAACATTCTGCGCCAAACCTCGGTTAACGCAATTATCGCTGTAGGTATGACGCTGGTTATCTTAACCGCGGGTATCGACTTGAGTGTGGGCTCTGTACTGGCACTTTGTGGTGCATTCGCAGCCAGCATGATTGGCATGGAAATCCCAGTGATGATCGCAGTGCCAACCGCTCTTGTAGCAGGTGCAGCATTAGGTGCAATCAGTGGCGTGATTATCGCCAAGGGTAAGGTTCAAGCCTTCATCGCAACACTTGTGACTATGACTCTATTGCGCGGCGTGACCATGGTTTACACCGACGGTCGTCCTATTTCAACAGGCTTCACAGACACAGCAGACGCATTCGCTTGGTTCGGTACAGGCTACGCAATGGGCATCCCAGTTCCAGTATGGATCATGGTCGTGGTATTCGCAGCGGTATGGTACCTACTTAACCACACTCGCTTTGGTCGCTACGTTTACGCATTGGGTGGCAACGAATCTGCAACTCGCCTATCAGGCATCGACGTAGACAAAGTAAAAATCGGCGTTTACGCAATCTGTGGTCTGTTAGCAGCGGTGGCAGGCATCATCGTGGCATCGCGTTTATCATCAGCTCAACCAACCGCAGGTATGGGTTATGAATTAGACGCCATTGCAGCCGTAGTTCTTGGCGGAACAAGCTTAGCCGGCGGTCGTGGTCGCATCATGGGCACATTGATTGGTGCTCTGATTATCGGCTTCCTAAACAACGCCCTAAACCTATTAGACGTATCCTCTTACTACCAGATGATTGCAAAAGCAGTGGTTATTCTTCTGGCAGTATTGGTCGACAACAAAAACAAATAAAACCTATTCACACTCTAGGTTAATACAAGTAACACCCTGTTTTACCTTAAAATATTAGAATCTATAAATAATGTAACAACGAGCTAGGACTCACCTCTTAGCTCCCCCTACACAAAGGACTTACACCATGAAAAAATTAGCGACTCTTATTTCTGCTGCTCTTCTTTCTACAACAGTATCTGTGTCTGCACAGGCGCAAGATACAATGGCAATCGTTCTGTCTACATTGAACAACCCATTCTTTGTAACCATGAAAGATGGCGCAGAAGCGAAAGCTGAAGAGCTAGGCTACAAGCTTATCGTTCTGGATTCTCAAAACGACCCAAGCAAAGAGCTGTCGAACATTGAAGATCTAACCATTCGTGGTGTTAAGGCAATCCTGATCAACCCAACAGATTCAGACGCCGTGTCTAACGCAATTCGCATGGCTAACCGTTCAAACATCCCAGTACTAACACTAGACCGTGGTGCAAGCCGTGGTGACGTAGTAAGCCACATCGCTTCTGATAACGTAATCGGTGGTGAAATGGCAGGTCACTTCATCATGGAAAAAGTGGGCGAAAAAGCGAAAGTAATCCAACTTGAAGGTATTGCTGGTACTTCTGCAGCTCGTGAACGTGGTGAAGGCTTCATGAATGCAGTAAACGGCAGCGACCTTGAGCTTCTTGCAAGCCAACCTGCTGATTTCGACCGTACTAAAGGTCTGAACGTAATGGAAAACTTGCTTGCTGCTAACCCAGATGTACAAGCAGTATTTGCTCAAAACGATGAAATGGCACTAGGTGCACTTCGCGCAGTTCAAGCGTCAGGTAAAGAAGTGATGATCGTTGGCTTTGATGGCACAGACGACGGCATCGCTGCTGTTAGCCGCGGCCTACTAGGCGCTACAGTTGCACAACAACCTGACCTAATCGGTTCTCTAGGTATCGAAATGGCAGACAAAGTACTGAAAGGCGAAACAGTAGACGAGTACGTACCAGTACCTCTAAAAATCATCGCTAAGTAATCGTTACTAGGTAACGCGATATAAAGCAGGGAGTTCCCTATCTCCCTGCTTTGATTGGCTCGCTGACTCAAACAAAAGCAAACCCCGACAGTGCATCGCTGTTTCTCATTCCGCTCACAAAAGAGAGCGCACTTAACACCATGAGAAAGACCCATGCATTTTCAAATACGATATATCATAAGGCTCGTATCATGACTCAACTGATTGTTTTAGGTAGCGTTAACGCTGACCACGTACTGCAAGTTCCTTCGTTCCCTCGTCCGGGTGAAACCTTGATTGGCGGTAACTATCAGGTCATCCCTGGCGGTAAAGGCGCAAACCAAGCAGTCGCTGCTGCGCGATTAAACGCAGATATCGGCTTCATCGCCTGTGTCGGTGACGACCCATTCGGCATCAACATTCGTCAAGACTTCGCTAAAGACGGCATCAACATCGACGGTGTTATCGTGGCAGACAACACGCCAACTGGCATCGCGATGATACAAGTATCCGCAACGGGTGAAAACAGCATCTGTCTTTCTGCAGAAGCTAATGACAAGCTGACTTGCGACCAAATCGAACCACATCTAGAGAAGATTCGCGGCGCTAAATACTTGCTGACTCAGCTTGAAACGCCAATTGAAGGCATTGAATACGCAGCAAAAGTAGCAAAAGAGAGTGGAACTCAAGTTATTCTTAATCCGGCTCCTGCTCGTCCATTATCGGATTCACTGCTTGCTTGTGTTGATGTGATTACACCCAACGAAACCGAAGCAGAAGTGCTGACAGGCATTACTGTGACGGACAACGCATCTGCTCATCAGGCTGCGCTGGCTCTGCATGCTAAAGGCATCGAAACAGTAATGATCACGCTAGGCGCGAAAGGCGTTTGGGTGAGTCATCGCGGTCAAGGCAATGAAGCCAGCGAAGGTGAATTAATCGCAGGTTTCCGTGTTGAAGCAACAGATACAACTGCCGCAGGTGACACCTTTAACGGCGCGTTGGTGACAGGCTTGCTTGAAGATATGCCACTTGAGCGTGCGATTAAATTTGCTCATGCTGCCGCTGCCATTTCAGTGACTCGCTTTGGCGCTCAAACGTCGATTCCAAGCCGTGCTGAAACCGATGCGTTTTTGGCAGAGCAACTGTCTGCTTAGCTTGATACCTATTTGAAGGGTTAACTCCTGAGCTAAACCGTAGTTAACGGATGTAAGCCTTCAAATTCGGTAACAACAAATAACAAGAATAAGCCCCTGTTTTCAGGCAGAATATCGCCCAACGTGGAAGGTTATTCCCACAAGGATTTTTTATGGCAACAATGAAAGACATCGCACGGCTCGCAAAGGTTTCGACTTCTACCGTGAGCCACGTGATCAACAAATCACGCTTTGTCAGTGAAGAGATTGCTGAGCGTGTTAACAGTGCGGCTAAAGAACTCAACTATGCGCCTTCTGCATTGGCTCGCAGCTTGAAAATGAAGCAAACCAAAACCTTGGGAATGTTAGTGACCACATCCACCAACCCATTCTTTGGTGAAGTGGTAAAAGGCGTTGAACGTCGTTGCTACGAAAAAGGCTACAACCTTATCTTGTGTAACACCGAAGGCGATAGCGAACGCATGAAATCCTCTATCGATACCTTGCTGCAAAAGCGTGTCGATGGCCTGATGCTGATGTGTTCTACCCTTGAAGGCGAACATATCGATGTATTCGAGCGCTACCCAGAACTGCCTGTTGTGGTCATGGACTGGGGCCCTATGTTGTTTGCGAGCGATAAGATCCAAGACAACTCGCACCAAGGTGGCTACATGGCAACTAAGCACCTGATTGATAACGGTCATTCTCAAATTGGTTGTATCACTGGCCCACTGCACCGCAATCAAGCTTCGTCTCGTTATCAAGGTTTCAAGCAAGCAATGGAAGAAGCCAATTTAGAGATCAACCCTAAGTGGATTGTTGAATCCAACTTTGAATGTGACGGTGGTTTTGACTCTTATCAGACATTAAAAACTCGTGGCGAAATGCCGTCTGCTTTGTTCGTCAGTAACGATATGATGGCGATGGGCGTGATTCACGCTGCGGCGCAAGATGGCACATCGATTCCGAATGATCTGTCTATCATTGGCTACGATGACATCCACCTGTCGAAGTACATGACACCCGCGTTAAGCACTGTCCACCAGCCAAAACATCGTTTAGGTAAAGCCGCAGTGGATACGCTTTTGAGCAGATTACAAACTCCAGATGCTTATCCGCAAGTCGTTGAACTTGAACCTACTCTTGTTGAACGAAGCAGCGTAAAAGCCATTTAAAGCGCCTTCTTAGAGATCTAAACAACAAAGGGCAAGGTTAAAAAACCTTGCCCTTTTCGCTCCTAATGCACTTCACTTATCTTCTTAGCGATTCAACACAGATGCGATTTGCTGTATTTCGTCTAACACATCGACGCCATTGTATTGCGGCGCAATCGAGGGATCTTGAATACTCACGGTTTCTACCGATTGCTTGTCGTTAAGTTTAGTCACTAACTCCCCTTTGGGTGAGTAGGCTCGGCTTCCACCACAATAAGTCGCGGTAAACGCATTAACCACATCTTGCCCGACGCGATTACAAGTAACCATGTGACACCCTTCCTCCAAGGCTCTCGCTTGAGCAATGGCAAAACTATGATGCCGCAGGGTGAAGAATAACGTCGACCGACTGATACCCTCTCATGATCTCCGGGAACCAAATATCAAAGCAAATCGCGACACCAAACTTTAAGCCTTTGTGCTCAAACGAGAGGCGTTCCTCCCCTCTCGAGAAATACTGCTTATCGAATTTGGTTTGACTGATTTTTCTATATTTGTGTCGTAAACCGGAAGCATCCACAACCACGACGCTGTTGTAATATTGGCCGCTATCTTTCTCGGCAATACCAGCAACAATCAAGGTGTGATGCTTCGCTGCAAGCTGCGTTAATGAATCAATAGTACTGCTGTCGGCGAAGTCTTCAGCCAATTCATGAATTTCTTCAGCCTCGTTAAAAATATACCCAGTCGTGAACAGTTCAGGCAGTAAAGTAATATCACCGACTGACGGCTCCGCTTGCAAAAGATCAGAGACCGAATCTATATTCTTTTGTTTGTTTTTGTATTCAACTTCAAGCTGAATAAGCGTGATACTGACATTATTCAAAATCGATTCCTTACTAGGTAATACTTAAAGCTGTAATGCTTCAAGCTAGAGACTAAGAACTAAGAACGAAAGAGTAAGGCAATCCCCTATCGCTTTCTTATTCGCCCGCCAAAGGTTGAAGCAGGTGCACAGTCCTGTACGTATTTTAAACCTGCCTACGGCGCTAATTAAGGCTCTGGTAAAACCGGAGGCGTGCTGTCCATGTAGGTTAAGAAATTCGCCCACACCTCATGCGTGCGCTGCTTGGTTAACGTCGTCTTACAGGAAAGCGCCATAACCCCTCGAATAGAACCATCACGCCATTGGGTGTAAGCAGAGTCACAATGTGCTGTCATGTACGCCTGCCAGCTCTCCTGAGCCTTCTTAATTGACGCCACCAGCTGAGCATCATAAGCATTGTGCTCAAAGCTGGCTGCAAGGTATTTATCGAGCTCCGCTTGTGCAGATTCCAACTCAATTGCCGCACAGTGATTGATCTCGATGGTATTCATCGCATTCTCGCAATCAACAACACCTTCGTAGGCCAACGCAGAGAATGAGAAGCACACCGCTATGAGTGCTGATATCAGTTTTGTCATAATCATCCTTTATGCTGCCACCACCAAAACGAATCGTGTCGTGACTTTATTTAAACGTGGCTCAATATTTAGCTCATTCAGCTCATTCAGCTCATTCAGCCAGAGCAAATAACAATAAAATTTATCAGGATATAAGCATTTGTTATCCGCATAAATCATCAAAAATGACGCCTCGCCAACTCAAATAAATGAGATAACGCTCAGATTTTGCTGGTAAAACTAGAAAACATATTATTTATATCAATAATTCGTGCCTGCATTCACAATATTAATTATTTATATTGCTACGTAATCGTTAACTTTATAAATTAAATCGAATGCTCACATAAATCGGTAACGCTTCTCCAACTATGGATATCAAGTACCAAAACATTGCCAAGACTTCATTTTACTTTGCCATTTCTTTCTTTTTTTCCATGGCAATGCTCATTCCTTTTACACCGCATCACTACCAAACATTAACCGAAGACACATCAAGGTTAGTCGAAACCAGGTTAGAAGGGATCCAATCAAGGTTCGACCGTTTTTTATCTAAAGTTAGACCTGAACAGTCATGCGACGCGATCGTTAGACAGCTTCGACAAAACGTTTTTGAAGCCGATTGGGTAAAAGAAGCAGCGGTATTCAATAAACAGAACCGATTTTACTGTTCAACCACCGATGGTGACGTTTCATTTCGCCTATACAGCACCATCAGGCAGCGACTCAATGACGACCCGAATTTAACAACCCTGTCGTATTCCAACTCGGCCATCACGCAAGTTCAGTCCATCATGCTCATTTTCTCGAACAAAGAAGATGCCGGAGTGAGCCTGATGATTCCGCCACACTTCATCTATGACCTTGTTGAAACAAACCTGAGCAGCCATGGAATACAGGCCAAAGTTGAAGTGATCAAAAGAGATATCCACCCTACCGATATTGACTCATCAATCGCCAAGGTGCGGATACAATCAAACACCTACCCATTGACCATCACCTCATACATTGGGTATCAGTTTTATCTTCACTTCATGTTGAGTTATTTATGGTTTGGCTTTTTGATGGCCGGAATCACCACCATTATTCTCCTTTCCATCAAGCATAAAAAGCAGAGCCAACGCAGCTTAGAATATTCGCTTTCAAGTGCGCTAAAAAACCAACACCTTCATGTTCACATGCAGCCTATCGTTAACCAAAACACCAATGAGATCGTCGGCTGTGAGTCACTATTACGATGGAACGACCCAATTGAAGGTAACGTCTCCCCGGCTATTTTCATTCCGCTTGCTGAAAGTTTAGGCTTAATTGAGGAGCTCACCTACTTCGTGCTGCGCAAAGTATTAATGACGTTGAAAAGCAATCAAGATGTGTTCGACTCAAAGTACATCAGCGTCAACATCAGCCGCAACGTAGTGTCTAACAGTAACTTCTCTAACAA
The DNA here is from genome assembly GCF_013114515.1 of Vibrio sp. AIC-3. NCBI lineage: Bacteria > Pseudomonadati > Pseudomonadota > Gammaproteobacteria > Vibrionales > Vibrionaceae > Vibrio > Vibrio sp. AIC-3. The sequence continues at coordinate 53,848 of NZ_VTXG01000029.1, forward strand.
AGTGATCAGCATCTTTAAAAGACACCCTGAGATCCTCAAGCAGGTGGTTTTTGAAGTAACCGAATATGGTGAATGTTCTGATGCCGACATGGTCAAAATTAGAGACAACCTAACCAAGCTATCGAACAGGGGCGTCAGAGTCGCGATTGATGATTTTGGTACAGGCTACGCAGGGTTAGATTTCGTAAGACAGTTCCCGTTCAGCATTCTCAAAATCGATCGCGTGTTTGTGAAAAACATATCCGACGAATCCAGCTTTGGTCTCCCTTTGCTAGAGTCCATGCTTCAACTATCACGCTCCTTAGGCATGCAAGTCATCGTCGAAGGTGTCGAGTATGAATCCCAAGTGAAAATCTTATCTAAGCTCGGTGTCGACTATATCCAAGGCTTCTATTTTTATAAGCCGATGCCGATAAACCTGACTGTCAGCTTACTCAGGCAGCAGCATTTTGAGTCCGATAACGTTGAGGAATCATCCTTTTCAACACCAAAATGTGAGCAGCTTTAAACAGGTTCGATGGGATAAGCGCTGAAGATACAGTTCAGAATAATGCTTAGTACAACGCGTCACTTTAGCTTACGGTACGTTTCCCCACTCTTACACCCAGGCAGGCTTTTACCATATTTGTGACTTAAATTATCGACGCGTGTTTTGGTTGGTTTTATGACTACTCGTAATCGCTAGCATGCTATCAGCGTGATTTTTGTTCCAATCAATCTTTTCGTTAATGTCTTTTTTATCAACAAAGACCCAGTGAGACATACACTCTACACACAATACCAAACACATCACAACGCAGCATGTAACATATGCAACAAGCAACTAATTCGTGACCATCAACAAGATAATACCGTATCATGTGCGTGATTAAATTAACCTAGGAATCAATCACATGGAAAATACTGAAGTAATTAATACGGGGCTCTCAGAGAAGGACAAAAATGCAAAAACTCATGCCATCATCGCGTATGCGTTAATGCTATTAGGCTTCTTTACTGGTATTAGTTTTCTTGCAGGTGGTATTTGGGGCATCGTTAAAAAGTCCGATGCTCAAGGGACTGTCTTTGCGGATCACTACGACAACATCACCAAAACATTCTTTGTTTCGATTGTGCTTACTATCATTGGCGCTCTAACAGCCGTTTTTGTTATTGGCTATGTTGTTCTTCTTGTTGCCGCGATCTACACGCTTTGGAAGTTGATTGCTGGTTTAGCAAAAATTACTTCAGACAAGAGTTTTAATTAATATGAAAAGATGCGAAGCCGCAGCTTTAAAGCGACGGCTTCACATCTTCGTCTATTCGTCTATTCGTCTATTCGTCTATTCGTCTATTCGTCTATTCGTCTATTCGTCTATTCGAGCAGAGCTTAAAGAAAAATAGAAAGCGAACAAAGGTATAAGTTAGTAAACTAATTAGACTAGTTCGTCGCTTTTGAATCTGATGAATTAGCTGCTTTCGTTGCTTCTTCAGCAGTTTTCTTACCAAATACCGTATCCATCATAAAACCAATACGCTTAGCTGCATTACCAAATTTGTTTGGGTTAGCCGTGTATGGGACTTTAAATTCTACTTCACCTACTCTTTGTCCGTTCTGATAAGCATTGATCTCCGCTTGCTTTAAGAACAACGCTAAGTCCCAGCTCCAATGGCCTTCATACTCCAATGTCAGCTTATCAAGATCGTGCTTCGACTTATCAGGTACGACGGTGTAGGTATAATCGTTATCTTGCAGCCACGTTTCCATAGTATTTAAAAACCCTTCACGTGTTTCAGCGTCTTTAACGATAACAACATCAACTTCAGTCGTAGGTTCTGGAATCGCGCTCCCAGTGTAACGAGGGGCTCCACAACCAGCCAAAATTAAAACCGAAAGCGATAATAGTAGGTATTTTTTCACGTTATATATCCATTAACAGTTAACTGCGTGAATGATACCACATCAAAAAAATGACTTATTATATAAGCAAAGGTTAATCAGACATTCCTTGTTACATAAGGCACTAAAAAACAACGAAAGAAAATGCGAAGGCTATGGGTCTCCTTTGATGAACATTTAAATCATCGCATCATTGAATGCATCATAAGGGATATCATGGAAAAGACACTTCAAACCAAACTGGCGACTAGCCTACTACTGCTGAGAATCGGCATTTTTATCGTCTTCTTGTTCTGGGGCTTGGATAAGATCCTTGTCCCTGAGCACGCGACAAAAGTACTGTCTGGCTTTTACGGTATCGACATCTCGAACAATGCGATGATGGCTCTGGGTGTCGCGCAGCTCGGATTTTTAGGCGCATTCGTTGTAGGCATGTGGAAAAAGTACACCTACGGAGCCATTTTAGTCCTTCATGCAGGCTCAACCTTTTCCTCTTTTGGAAAATACATGGACCCGTTCAACAACCTACTATTCTTCGCCTCTTGGCCAATGCTCGCAGCCTGTATTGCGATCTTTTTACTTCGCGACTACGACACTTATAGCGTTTCCAACTAACACAAAGGGCGCCGTTATTGGCGCCCTGTTTGGTTGGGTTGATTCTTATCAACCTAAAATACTCTGTTAGCTGTATGACCCTATTTTACATTTCTATAAGTTACTAGAAACCCTGTCAAACCTATTGAGAGAGCAGCAATACATACTCCCCTCAGTATTGCATCATTGAGATAAGCTGAGTAGAAAAGCATTGCAATAAATGCACTACATGACACCAAAAAAGGTGCAATTGAACGATGGGTAAAACGTGAAGTATCAACCACACTATAACGATCTAGAACCAAATCCAAGAGCAAGAGCATGTGCATAACAAACAAAACATTTAGTACTGGAAGTACCCAGTAAAACCAACTATCTACAGGAAAGCTAAATAGTTGAACAAAGGTAAGGTGAGCCAATATAAAAAACAAAATACTTTTCCAACCATTCGAACTACTTTGTACTCTAATGCGGTATGTTCGTCGGGCGACAGAAGCAAGTGGCTTGACTGAAGAAACCCAAATAGCCAACCAAACTATAAGTAATACCATGGTTCAAGAGCCTCTAAATTAAGGTTTACGCAGCTATTTTGAATTAGATATCTAGAACTATTATCCCAAGATATCGACACTTTACGCCTTGCTAAGGTGTGAGCAAACCAATACCTTAGCCTCCGCATAATACCTTAAACACATAAACCAACGCATAGTAAAAATGCCACGTGTTGCGAATCAATCTTAAGCAACTTGTTATACCGCTTGATTGAGGCTAAAATGACCAAAATAAAGACCACTTAAGAGACCTATTAAATGACCACTAGAATTTTAGCCGATGTTGCTGCAAGCATTACTGAGTTGAAAGCTAACCCTATGAAAGTTGCAACTAGTGCTTACGGTGAACCTGTTGCTGTACTGAACCGAAATGAGCCAGCATTTTATTGCGTACCAGCCGAAGCGTACGAAATGATGATGGACAGACTCGAAGATCTTGAACTACTAACTATTGCGAAAGAGCGTGAATCTGAAGAGAGTATTTCGGTAAATATTGATGACCTATAAACTCGACTTTAAAAAGAGCGCACTCAAAGAATGGAAAAAGCTTGGCTCAACGCTTCAACAACAATTTAAGAAAAAGCTAATCGAGCGTTTAGATAACCCGCATGTTCCGGCTTCAAAACTCTCTGGAGCTGACAACATGTATAAGATTAAGCTGCGCCAATCGGGCTACCGTCTCGTCTACAAAGTTGAAGACGATGTCATCATTGTAACCGTCTTAGCAGTCGGAAAACGCGAACGTAGCGATGTTTACCGTAAAGCTATGAAAAGTTTAGATGATTGATTGCGGTATCGCCGCATTAAGCGGACTAAAATAGTGGGTTATAATGTGTAGCGAAGCGAAATCTAACCCACTGTTTTAGTTCCGTTTAAATGCCTTGTTATAACTATTTTCTGATGAAGTTGAAATCAGTTTTCCCTGCCTCACCTGCCAACTTCAACATTCCCTCTAACCCACTTGCTTCATCAATCTCATCTTGAACTTCAGTTTGTCTAATTTCTATATACTTTTTCAAAAATTCTGCCGATGAACGGATAACCAAGGTAAGGTATTTTAAAAACCTTGTACTGTTAGGCGGGTAATTTAGATCCGTTTCGGAATCAAAAACCTTATGCTTTTGCTCGCCATCAACATAAGTATTGATCGCGGTTTCTAAAATCTGCTGATTAACAAAATAAGCAACCGCAGGATCATCCATTTTGTTCAAGAACATCCTTATTTCAGGATTCCACTCCAGAGCTTTGTTAACCAACTCTTGTTTCAAATGCCCCACAAATTTATTACGCAGATATTTTGCAAATTCACACTCTTTTGAAAATGTTCGATAAAATTCGTTTAACTCTGGGTGATGCTGATACATTCGCCGTATTGTTACTTCAAAGTCAAAAAGATTCGCAACAGATATAAGACCTTGTTTCAGAAGCACCATACTTGGCATATCACCGATACCATTTTCGGTAAATTGAGTATCAATAGATACTAGATCTGCTTTAAGTACTTTTGCTTGTAAGAATTGATCCACTGAACTCTCGCTATAGTTATAACGCCTTGCTAAGCGGATAAAAACAGTTGGTTAAAATCGCGAAGCGATAACCAACTGTTTTTATTCCGTTTAAGCAACTTGTTAAGAGTCAACTTCATCCAACACTTTAATATTCAGGATGAAGTCATGTAATTTATCTAGGTTACCAATACGATATAATAACTCCTCACTTGTCAATTGACTTCCAGAGTCATGAACTATCATGTTCCTTATGTGATTAGCTTCCTTAAGTTCAAAATAAATCCCTTTATCAACTACACCTTTATTTACTAAATCTTTAGTCATGAAAGTCACTGTTCGATGCCTAAGCCTATTGCTATCACTATCAGGTGAAACTGATTGAACTAACTCAAACAAAGTTTTCTCTAAAAACTTCCACTTGTTGATGTATTCACCATAAAGTGCGTTCGTTTTACTTGCAACGACTTCAGCTAATTCATCACGCTCTTCTTCTGGTACTTCCACTTTATCGAGGTTTTTTATGGCGTCTTCTAGTTTTGGTTTTACCTCTTTGACAAGTGTTGAAACTTTATCGTAATCATCTTTAGTAAAAAAATTGTTATGTGCTATTTTGCAGCGCAATTCATAAAGCCTTTCCCAGCGAGATTCAATGTATGAGCTTTCGCAATCAACATGTTTTCTAAAGTATCTTTCCCAATTAGACTTAGGTAAAAATCCTTTGAATTCAGCTAATGAAACTTCGTCTTTCTCACCTTCTAAAGATCGAATTCTTTCATTCAAAGCCTTTATATCTAATGTCCGATACTCATCAAACAAAAAAGTTGAAAGATCCTTGAAATCAGTTTCATACAAATAATTATTATTACCTGCAGGTTTTGTTCTTGTAGAATTCTTTAGTTCTTCTGGTATAGCTTCTTTCGTCCAACCTAAACCAACAATAGTTAACATAAACTTGGTTATTAACTTTCGCATCAAGTTTTCTATTTCATGGATTGTAGGGTATGCCTTTTCAGAATAATGAAAGCTAACATCATCCCACAGTACCTGTGGCTTTTTATCTGATGCCATGTGTAATAGCTTTCTAGTTGCCTTAAGGGCATCTTGAAATTCATCCATTCTTGATACGTCTTTACAATTAAGCTTTATATGAAAAAACCTATTTTTGTCTGCCTCAGTTTCGCCACCTTGTAATTCATAGCCAACTTCTAGGGCGTGTTGATCTTTGCTGTAGATTTCGTGTTCAACAATACATCGGTAGCCACATTAACATGAATGCCAGCGATAACATGCTGGCATAATTCCTTTCTAGCTTGTCATATCTACTTGAAATAGCTC
>NZ_VTXG01000030.1:0-58284 GCF_013114515.1 Vibrio sp. AIC-3
GCTGAGCTAGGTGCTTTCCAAAACCGTTTCGACCACGCTATCAGCAACTTAGACAACATTAACGAGAACGTTAACGCATCTAAGAGCCGTATTAAAGATACCGACTTCGCGAAAGAAACGACTCAGATGACTAAGTCTCAGATCCTTTCTCAAGCTTCAAGCTCGATTCTTGCTCAAGCGAAGCAAGCACCGAACTCGGCACTTAGCCTACTAGGTTAATCGATTGAAAAGCCACGTTGACCAATAGTGTTGACGTTAGGCTTCCACAAATTAGCTCGTGGTGAGAGATGAGCGCTAAACAGACCCAGCTTCGGCTGGGTTTTTTATTGCCTGAAATTTGGAGAAGAGAGGGGAGTTGTGGTGTTGGTAGTTGATTGGAAAGCGAGATTCCCTATCACGTTCGTGCCTCACTGTAGGGAATGACGGGAGTTGGGTATTGGTGACTCTATAGCTAACTGTATAGAAGAGGTCGGTTTGAGTAACAATCACTCAGGCTTAAACCATAGTGTTTAATCGTCATCCCAGAATCGAACCGAGCGAGATGTCAGGGATCTCTGTTCGTGAGAGGCCCAAAGAAGAAGGGGATTTGTAGTTGTTAGGTATAAGGCTAAAGCGGCTGGTAATCTGGCATTAGAACTATATAGCAGGCACAAAAAACGCCACCCTTAGGTAGCGTTTTAATTAAAGCAGATAAGTAATCGAGATTACTTAGTTACTTTAAGAACTGGAGTTTCGCCAACAGTTACAGAACCAGAAAGCTTGTTCAGCTCTTTGATTTCGTCCATGTTAGAGATAACAACTGGAGTAAGCGTAGATTTCGCTTTCTCTTCTAGAAGCGCTAGGTCGAAAGTGATGATAGTGTCACCAGCTTTAACAGATTGACCTTCTTCAGCTACACGAGTGAAGCCTTCGCCTTTAAGTTCAACAGTATCGATACCGAAGTGAACGAAAAGCTCAACACCGTCGTCAGACTCGATAGAGAATGCGTGGTTAGTTTCGAAGATCTTACCGATAGTACCGTTAACTGGAGCTACCATTTTGTCGCCAGCTGGTTTGATCGCGATGCCGTCACCAACGATTTTTTCAGCGAAAACTACATCTGGCACATCTTCGATGTTTACGATTTCACCAGAAAGAGGTGCGATGATTTCGATTGCACCAGCATCAGCGCTGTCATCAGATACAAGCTTTTTCAGTTTGTCAAACAGACCCATTGTGTCATGCTCCTAACGTTTAGTTTTATTCTGTAGAATATACTATACCAATCTAACAAATTAGACGACTATTTTTAGCCGTCTAACGTTATTAAGCTATTGGCGATTACTGAGTTTTCTCAGCGATGAACTTTTCTACGCAAGCTTCAATTTCAGCAGCTGTTGGTAGAGATAGTGCTTCGTCAGCCATAGCTTTAACTTCAGCGAAGTTAGAGTTACGGATTACTTTCTTAACTTTAGGGATAGAGATACCGCTCATCGAGAACTCATCTAGACCCATACCAAGGAGAAGTAGCGTTGCACGCTCATCACCAGCAAGCTCACCACACATACCAGTCCACTTACCTTCAGCGTGTGATGCGTCGATCACTTGTTTGATTACTGTAAGAACAGCAGGAGATAGCGGGTTGTATAGGTGAGAAATCATTTCGTTACCACGGTCTACCGCAAGAGTGTATTGCGTTAGGTCGTTAGTACCGATAGAGAAGAAAGAAACTTCTTTCGCTAGGTGGTGTGCGATTGCAGCAGCTGCTGGAGTCTCAACCATTACGCCGATTTCGATTTCTTCATCGAAAGCTAGGCCTTCAGCGCGAAGTTCAACTTTGTACTCTTCGATTGCTTTTTTCAGTTCACGGATCTCTTCAACAGAAATGATCATTGGGAACATGATGCGTAGTTTACCGTGTGCAGATGCACGTAGGATACCACGTAGTTGGTCACGTAGGATTTCACGACGATCCAAGCTGATACGTACTGCACGCCAGCCTAGGAAAGGGTTCATCTCTTGTGGAAGGTCCATGTATGGTAGGTCTTTGTCGCCACCGATATCCATAGTACGGATAATCACTGACTCGCCTTCCATTGCTTCTGCTACTTCTTTGTAAGCAACGTATTGCTCTTCTTCAGTAGGAAGCGCGTCACGGTCCATAAATAGGAATTCAGTACGGTACAGACCAACGCCTTCACCGCCGTTACGCAGGATACCGTCACAGTCTTTTACTGTACCGATGTTGCCGCAAACTTCTACACGGTGACCGTCTAGAGTTTCAGCATGCAAATCTTTTAGTTTTGCTAGTTCAGCCGCTTCTGCTTCAAAATCTGCTTTGATTTTCTTAGCTTCTGCTAATTCAGCTTCAGAAGGGTTGATGATGATTTTGTTGTTCATCGCGTCTAGCACAAGCATGTCGCCGTTCTTAACTTGCTTAGTGATATCGTTAGTACCAACGATAGCTGGAAGCTCAAGAGAACGTGCCATGATTGAAGTATGAGATGTACGACCGCCGATGTCACAAGCGAAACCAAGAACGTAGTCTAGGTTGATTTGTGCAGTTTCAGATGGCGTTAGGTCGTAAGCTACTAGGATAACTTCTTCACTGATGTCTGATAGAGACACAATGTTGATGCCTAGAGCATTTTTAACGAAACGAGTACCGATATCGCGGATATCAGTTGCACGTTCTTTTAGGTACTCATCATCAAGAGATTCAAGCGCACAAGCTTGCTCTTCGATCACAGTGTGGATCGCGTTGTCTGCGTGCATTTTTTCTTTCTTGATGAGTGCTAAAATCTCTTCTTCTAGCTCTTCATCTTCAAGCAGCATGATGTGGCCTTCAAAGATTGCTTCTTTTTCTTCGCCAAAAGTTTCAAGTGCTTTTTGCTTAACAACTTCAAGCTGTTGAGAAGATTTGTTACGAGCGTCAAAGAAACGCTGTACTTCTGCTTCAACTTGGTCGTCAGAGATAGATTGAGTGTTTAGGACAATTTCATCTTCTTGAAGTAGTAGTGCTTTACCGAAAGCAATACCAGGAGATGCTAGGATGCCTGAAATCATAGCCTTACCTTAGTTGTTCAACTGTAAACGGGAGAGTGTGTGACTTTAAGTCGTCGACTAATGTCGCGCTTATTCCTATCTATTTCGAACAAAGCCACTTTGCTATGCAAAATGGCTTTGAAAGAAGGAGACCGTATTAGTGTAGTTGATCCATAAGAGCAACTAGGTGGTCTACTGCTTGCTGAGCTTGAGGACCTTCAGCTGAAATAGTAACGTTAGTACCTTTTACTAGGCCTAAAGTTTGTAGTTTGAACAGGCTTTTCGCGCTAGCGCTTTTGCCGTTAGAAGTCACTGTGATGTCAGCGTCGAAAGATTTTGCTTCTTTAACGAACTGTGCAGCTGGACGAGTGTGAAGACCGTTTTCTGCTGTGATTTCTACTTGCTTCTCGTACATTTTATATACCCCAATTAATTTATTTTTTGTAAGTTTGTAACCAGATTAGCTTAACTGCTTTAGCCCAAATGCGCTAGAGGCTAGTACGCCATGTTCGTGTTAGAACTTAGACTGGTTATAAATTTTTATCCAGCCATGGTCGTCTTTTGCTGAGTACTCATGACTTTCAGAATTTGTTTATTGCTTCTTTTATTTTGAAGCGAAAAATAAAACAGACCTGATATTACCAAAGGTGGGGCAGGGATCAACAAAAAAGCCCCTAAACGGGGCTTTTTTGGACGAAAAATTGATTTGACCACATATTATTGTTGGTTCTCTTTTTCCGTAAAGATGCCAGCAAATAGGGCTGTGCTTAGGTAACGCTCACCAGAGCTTGGTAGTACAGTAACGATAGTTTTTCCTGCAAATTCAGGTAGTTCGGCGATTCTGTTTGCTGCTACAACTGCCGCGCCAGATGAGATGCCTGCAAGAATACCTTCTTCTTTCATTAGGCGTTGAGCCATCTCAATCGCTTCTTCAGAAGTTACCGATTCAACACGGTCAATAATCTCTAAATCTAGGTTTCCAGGGATGAAACCTGCACCGATACCTTGAATTTTGTGTGGAGCTGGTTTGATTTCTTCACCTGCAAGTGCCTGTGCAATCACTGGAGACTCAGCCGGCTCAACCGCGACTGAAGTAATCGCTTTGCCTTTTTCACCTTTAATGTAACGACTCGTACCAGTGATAGTACCGCCCGTACCAACACCCGCTACAAACACGTCGATTTCGCCGTCTGTTGCTTCCCAAATTTCAGGACCAGTCGTCTGCTCGTGAATCTGTGGGTTAGCAGGGTTGTTGAACTGTTGAAGTAGTAGGTACTTGTCTGGGTCTGAAGCAACAATCTCTTCTGCTTTAGCAATCGCGCCGTTCATGCCTTTTGGTGCTTCAGTTAGCACAAGGTTTGCGCCAAGCGCTTTAAGCAGCTTACGACGTTCTAGGCTCATTGACTCAGGCATCGTTAGTGTTAGCTTGTAACCGCGCGCCGCAGCTACGAATGCAAGAGCAACACCAGTGTTACCACTAGTAGGTTCAACAAGCTCGATACCTGGCTTCAGAGTACCTGCTTTTTCTGCTTCCCAGATCATATTAGAACCGATACGGCACTTAACACTGAAGCTTGGGTTACGAGCTTCGATCTTAGCTAGGACGTTACCTTTGCTTACTTTGTTAAGGCGGACTAGAGGTGTGTTACCAATCGTTAGGGTGTTGTCTTCGTAGATCTTGCTCATGCGATATTCCTTCATTTAATGACAGAACTAAACGTAGTATATCAATCACTTTACCGTCTAGTGTCTTTCGATGTTTGTTCAGCTTGAATTTAGATTAAACAAGTTGAAAAAAAGGTAAAAGGATTAAAAAGTTATATCATATAGATATGTAGCAGAATTGACGCCTATCTTTATTGAAATCAGAACTTCAAAAAGATAGGCGAAACTAGGAAGTGTAGAAAGGGTTAGAGACGAGAACTATAGACGAGAACGTAGAGCTTGGTCTTTAAACTCAGCAACCCACATTGCTGTCGCGCCACAAACGGCAACGGGCATTACGATCAGGTTTAGAATTGGAATTGTGGTGAACACAGAAACAAGCGCGCCAAAGCTGTAGCTCTTGCCTTGTTTTTGTTTCAAATTGTTTCTCATGTCATCAAATTTGATTTTATGGTTATCGAACGGGTAGTCGGCGTATTGAATCGCTAACATCCATGCTGTGAAAATGAACCATAAAAACGGAGCAACGGTTTGCCCTAGTGCTGGAATTAACAAAAGTAGGAATAAACCGATCGCTTTTGGCAGAATGTAGACAAGCTTGCGCCATTCTCTCGCTAATATACGTGGGGTATCTTTGAGAACATCAAGTAAACCATCGTCATTAACTTTTTTACCGCTCAACAACTCTTCAACTTTTTCCGCGAGTAAACCGTTGAACGGTGCGGCAATGAAGTTAGCGAGCGTACTAAAGAAATATGAGAATGTGGCCAAGACGGTTAACACAAGTAATGGCCATAAAATGTATGACAACCACGACAAGAAACTTGGCAATGCACCAATCCAACCTTCAATCCAAGTGTTTAGGTTGGAGAAGATATAAAACAAGGCACCACCTACGAGTAACACGTTCGCGATAAGTGGCATTAATACAAACTTACGAATGCTCGGTGATAAAGCGATTTTTATTCCGAAAATAAAATAGCCAAAGCCGGAGCGGGGAACAGATTCAATAGTCATATTTAAATTAGGTCACATGTGAATTTGGTTAAATAGCAAACATGTCTAGTGTACTCGACCGAAATTAAGAAAAAAAGCGTGGTGAAAATCACACCATGTAAGGAACTAATTGTATTAAGTTGTTCTAAAACAGTGGCTACTTTTGATAGAGTAGTGAGATTAGCCAAATTAACCCAACTTAGTGACAGCGTGTTTATAGCTAGTTGACTAAGAAAGCTGAGAGCGAAAAATGCAGGAATTGCGATTTGTACTCATTATTGTTGGCGCATTAGCTATCGCCGCATTATTGTTCCATGGTCTATGGACGAGTAAAAAAGAAGGGAAAGCAAAGTTTGGAGATAAGCCGCTCGGTAAGCTTGATAACGACAGCTTAGATGAAGCCGAAACTATTCCAAATCGTTCATTCGCCCCAGAAGATGATTTTGAGATAATCCGAAAAGAACGTAAAGAGCCGGATTTTGCTGTTTCACCCTCTGAGACTGATCCGCTGATCGACTCAGACCCGCTAACAGCGCCACAAGCGAAAGAAGCTTACGAAGATGACATCGAATTGAATGATCTTCCTTCTTTCAGCGTAGAAGACCCAATTAAGGTTGAAAGTGAACCTGAAGTGATTGAGGAAGAGAAGGACGTTGAGCCTGAAGTTCCAAGCTTTGAGTTGACTGACGAGCAAAAAGAAAACCATGCCGGCTTTAAAGTGCAGTACGGTTCGTTTGAAGAGCCTTCTGAAACAGTTGATGAGCCAGTCGTTCCAAACGAAACGCTTACTCAAAGAGAGCCCGTTGTTGCGAAAGAAGTCGTGACTCCGCAAAGTGCGACTGTTGAAGAAGCAAAACCAGATGAAGAACTTGGTTTAGAAGTGATCGTTCTTAATGTTCACTGTGCTGGAGAGATCCCATTCGTTGGGACTGAACTTTTCCGCAGCATGGAGAACAACGGTTTAACTTATGGTGAGATGTCTATTTACCACTGCTTTGCACAATCTACAGATGCACCAAAGGTTATTTTCAGCGTTGCAAACATGATGCAGCCAGGAACGCTAGAACATGATGATCCTGCTGACTTCACGACTAAAGGTATTTCGTTCTTTATGACGTTGCCTTGTTATGGTCAAGCTGATCAAAACTTCAATGTGATGCTGAGTGCGGCGCAGAAAATTGCTGACGATATGGGCGGAAACGTGTTGGATGAGTCACGCAACTTAATGACACCAAACCGTTTATCTGACTACCGCAAGCAAATCAGAGACTTTATGACGGCATCGAATGCCTAGCCGTATTGTTTAGCCTTGTAAATAATCTATATTTATAGAAAAGGGCTCCTAAGGGAGCCCTTTTTGATATTTCAATCACGATAGAGAATGATATGAAAGAATCGATTCAAGTTACCTTAGAGCAGTTAAGAGAAACTCTGCATTATCACGCCGTTCGTTATTACGTAGAAGATAGCCCTGAGATCCCTGATGTCGAGTACGATCGATTAATGCAGCAATTGCTAAAGATCGAAGAAGAGAACCCGGAACTAGTGACGGTAGATTCTCCGAGCCAACGTGTTGGTGGTCAGCCTCTCGATGGTTTCACTCAAGTGACTCATGAGATCCCAATGCTTTCTCTGGACAATGCTTTCTCTGATGAAGATTTGGATGCGTTCAATAAGCGAATGTCTGATAGAGCGCCAACCGCTAACCTCAAGACTTTCTGTTGTGAACCTAAGCTTGATGGCCTTGCCGTTAGCCTACTCTATGTGAATGGTACTTTAGTTCAGGCTGCGACACGTGGTGACGGTGCGACGGGTGAAAACATCACTGAAAACGTGCGTACGATCAGCTCTATCCCACTTAAGTTACAAGGTGAAGGCTGGCCGCAGCGTATTGAAGTTCGTGGCGAAGTGTTTATGCCAAAAGCGGGTTTCGATAAGTTGAATGAGATGGCGTTGAAGAAAGGCGAGAAAGTATTTGTTAACCCACGTAATGCCGCCGCAGGTAGCCTGCGTCAGCTTGATTCTCGTATTACTGCGAAACGTCCGCTAGCTTTCTACGCATACAGTGTCGGTGTTGTACAAGGCGCTGAGCTATCAAATAGTCACTACCAACGCTTTTTACAGCTTAAAGGTTGGGGCTTACCTATGTGCCCCGAGACTAAGCAACTGAGCTCTCTCGAAGACGTGAAAGCCTATTACCAAGATATTATGACTCGTCGTGATGCTCTGGCTTACGAGATTGATGGCGTTGTTATCAAAGTCGACGATATCGCGGCTCAAGAAGTACTTGGCTTTGTTGCACGAGCGCCACGTTGGGCAATTGCTTATAAGTTCCCAGCTCAAGAAGAGATTACACTGCTCAATGACGTTGAATTTCAGGTGGGCCGTACTGGCGCTATTACGCCGGTTGCTAAACTTGAACCTATCTTCGTTGGTGGCGTGACGGTCAGCAATGCCACTTTACACAATGCCGATGAGATTGCGCGTTTAGGCGTGAAGGTAGGCGACAGCGTTATTATTCGCCGTGCAGGTGATGTTATTCCGCAAATTGTGGCTGTTGTACTAGATCGTCGCCCTGAAACGGCTAGAGACATTGTTTTCCCTGATGCTTGCCCTGTATGTAACTCTGCAGTAGAACGCGTTGAAGGCGAGGCTGTAGCGCGTTGTACAGGCGGTTTGGTGTGTCAGGCTCAACGTAAAGAAGCGCTTAAGCACTTTGTTTCTAGAAAGGCGCTAGACGTTGATGGACTGGGCGTGAAAGTTATTGAGCAGCTTGTGGACCGTGAAATGGTCGAAACACCTGCTGATTTATTTAAGCTAAGTGCTGGCGTGATTACTGTTCTTGACCGAATGGGTCCTAAATCGGCACAGAACGTCGTGAGTGCGTTGAATAAAGCTAAAGACACGACGTTAGCGCGTTTCCTCTATTCACTCGGTATTCGTGAAGTCGGTGAGGCGACAGCGATGAACTTAGCGCAACACTTTAAGACGCTGGAACTGGTTCAAGCTGCAACGCATGAACAATTAGTTGAAGTGTCAGATATTGGTGACATCGTTGCTAGCCATATCACCAGCTTCTTCTCACAAGAGAAAAACAGAGCGGTCGTTGAACAGCTTATCGAACTGGGTGTGAACTGGCCTGTGATTGAAGATGCGCCAGATGACCAAGAATTACCTCTAGAGGGCAAAGTGGTTGTGCTAACGGGTTCACTGTCTCAATTGGGACGAAGTGAAGCGAAAGCGGCACTCCAAGCGTTAGGTGCAAAAGTTACAGGCAGCGTGTCTAAGAAAACGGATATCTTATTCGCGGGTGAAGCCGCTGGTTCTAAACTGACTAAAGCACAAGATTTAGGTATCGAAATAAGAACAGAAGAAGATCTAATTGCACTTATTTCGTAAGTAAACCAAGGTAAAAAAAGCTCAAAAGCACTCCTTTAAAGGGAGTGCTTTTTTTGTGTCTGCTGCAAATTAGATGTCTTTTTAATTGTTGAGAATTTTGTTCCTATACGAACTCTAAAATCAGGACAGTGACGCTGCTCAACATTAATGAAATACCATTGTAGTTGTATCAAAAATGCGAGTCATATCTATTTTCACAAAGTGATAATTACCTCAAGTTGTTGAATTTATTGGTATTGATTTTGTTTTGGTGAGGATTTTTCTATTTATCGATCTGGATCACTAAGTACCTATTAAATTTGCACCAACTCATATTTTTTTAGATGAAAATTAAGTTCTCATTGATCTTTTTGAGGGCGAAGTTAGTCTTAATGCCATGGATGCACATGATGTGTATAACCAGAAAGGAAATAGAGAATTCAGAGTTTAGGGTTCTCAAACAAGAAAAGGTATTTCTCTCTACGGCGGCCAACTTTAGGCGGGGAATATTCAAACAGCTATATCCATTTTTAGGAGTTTTATTCCATGGAAAACAAAATTTTCAAACGTACTCTACTAGGTGCATCCGTTGCACTTTTATCGACAGGCGTAATGGCGAAAGAAGTTGGTATCAACTCTGATTTCAACGTTGACGTATACGGTGTTGCAGCTATCTCTCTAGTTAACTACAACACAACTGACAACAACGACTCTAGTACTGGTTACGCTGTAGAGAATGAATCTCGTATCGGCTTCCGTGCTCATAAAGAGATGTTTGATGACGTATTAATCACAATGCAGATTGAATCTGGCTACGTAGATAGCACAGACTGGGGTCATGGCGGCGTTTCAGGCGGTGTGCTTGGTTTCCGTGATACGTTCGTTGGTGCTTCTGGCTCTTGGGGTAACCTGCGTGTGGGTCGTGTTCTTACTCCACTATACGAAATCGTCGACTGGCCATTCTCTAACCCTGGTCTAGGTTCTGTATTCGATTGGGGCGGCATCAACGGTCACTACGATCGTCAATCTAACCAAGTTCGTTACGATTCAGCTAAATTTGGCGGTTTCTCTTTTGCAGCTTCTGTTGGTCGTGACGATAACGACAACGGTGGTGGTGCAGCAACTCGTGACGCAAACTTTGTTGGCGCAAGTGCTAAGTACAGCTTCGAGAAAGTAACATTAATGGGTGCGGTTGAATCTGGTACTCGTGTAGTTGCGGCAACTCAGGATGAATGGGCAATTGCTAACACAACAGGTATTAAAGATGC
Source organism: Vibrio sp. AIC-3 (assembly GCF_013114515.1). Taxonomy (NCBI): domain Bacteria; kingdom Pseudomonadati; phylum Pseudomonadota; class Gammaproteobacteria; order Vibrionales; family Vibrionaceae; genus Vibrio; species Vibrio sp. AIC-3. Next base: position 10,332 of record NZ_VTXG01000030.1, read on the forward strand.
AGACGACAACGCTGTAAACGTAGGTGATACTTATCTTAAGACTAAAGGTGAGGCTGGGTACGATGATGACACATTCGCATACATCGTTGGTTTCGAAGCTAGCCTACCAGCAGGTTTCGGTTTTGCTGCAGCATATAAAGGCGAAGAGCTAGATAACGGTCTCCGTAAAGTAACTCAAGATTCTTACTCGGTTATTGGCCAATACTGGAATGGTCCAATCGGTTTCAAACTAGGCTACGCAGCTAACCTTGAGTCTGAAACAAACGGTAAGAAAGACGCTAACTCAGATAGCAACACTATCTCTGGTCAGCTAATGGCTGTTCACAACGGTTTCGTACCTTACCTACGTGTTGCGGGTCGTACTGTTGGTGACGCTGATACAGATATCGTAACTCGCGTTGGTCTTGAGTACGGTTTCTAAGCTAAAGTTATCAGCTTAAAAATAGTTAAATAAAATCAAAACGCTGGTAAATTATTTTGCCAGCGTTTTTCCATAGTGAACATAAGGAATTAGTCATAATGAATAAAGTTAGTGTAGTTGTATTATCATTATTTTTGGGAGCTTGTAGTTCACTCGATTCAAAAAGTAATTTTGCAGATTCAGTGGCGGATGTGCAGCCCAAAGGTGGTTACATTAAAGTAACCGGTCAATCTTACGTAGCAGAAAATAGAGCAAATGTAGGCGCAGACATTCTCAAGTCGTCGCTTTACTTTACATACAATAAAGAAGTAACACCAAATACTGCCCCAGAATCTTCAATTACTATGGACGTGAGTTACTTCCAAAGTTACAAAGAGTACGAAACGGTTAGTTTTTTTGGTAAAACGATAGAATTAGAAGATAGACAAGTACCAAGAGAAAGCTGCAGCGAGCACTGTACTAAGACTCAATATATTAAGTTTCCATTAAGTGACGCTGATATTCAGCAAGCAAGACAAAAGAATTTAGAATTTACGCTTGAAGGCCAAAACTCAGTCATGAGCACGACTTTTATCGTACCAAAGGCGTATATCGACACAATTTATAACGGTGCAAATAATCATACAGCTATCGCGGTTGCTCCAGTCGCGGCTGTTCCAGTAGCAGCAGTAGTTGCTGAAGAGCCAAAAGCATCACAAGCACAAGAGATGGTGAATTACTGGTATGGTGAAGCAACCAAAGAAGAGCAATCTGCAGTAACAGATTGGGCATTCAAGAACCGTAAGAACGCTAACCCAGCATTACTAGAAGGCTCAAAAGAGATCGAAATGGTTTCATACTGGTTCAATAAGCTAGACAGTGAAGAAAAATCTCAAACTATGATTTGGTTGTTAGAACAAGAGTAAGTTTCTAACGTTACACCCTAGCTATGTTTTTCAGCCGCAGTATTGTATAACAGCAGTACTGCGGTTTTTCATTTTAGGCTTACAGGTAAGATTGTGAATATTGGTGAAGTAGCGAAGCGTGTTGGTACAACAGCGAAATCCATTCGTTTTTACGAAAGTAAAGGCATGATGAGCCCACCGCACCGATCAGAAAATGGTTACAGGCAATATGGCGAGATTCATATCGAACAGTTAGAGTTCGTTTTGAGAGCTAAAATGGTTGGTTTCACTCTCGATGAGTGTAAGTCACTGGTTGAGTTGGCAATGAATCCCAACAGACAAAGCTACGAAGTAAAGAAGAAGGCTACTCAGAAGTTAGATGAAATAGAGTTGAAGCTTGCGGAGTTAAACAAGATGAAGGTGCAGCTACAATCTTGGGTACATGACTGCCCTGGAGATACTTCAACGGAATGTCCTATCTTGAATAATCTATCTGGCCGCAGTTAGGTTATTCCAGTTCTAAATAATCGTCAGGCAGCAATTTCATTACTAGCCTGACTTTAATCACCTATCACAGCACCTATCACAGCACCTTTCCGCCGTAATGTTTACAGATCAACAGTGGTACATGAGTGACTGCGTTACCATCTGAACACTTAACGATAGGCCCCATGTTTCCGTTACCAGGAGACTGACTGCTCGCTAGAGCGCTTCCAAATGACAAGCTGAAAATAGCCGTTAGAATTATTAAAAAATGTCTCATACAAACTCCATTAGGTTTATCTCTAATTGAGATAATTGAAAGTATGGACAAGGAAAAGAAAATTTCAAAAATTGGACGGACTTAACATTTTTAATGATTATAAATAAGCGAGAGTAAGGTTAACTATTCATATATATATTGGGTAAGAAATCTGGCTTTCTTATACCTTTTTAGCTCAATCAAACTTTTTAGCTTTACGAAGTAAGAACTTATTTTTTTTTCAATTCAATCTATCGCAATGATAATTCGAATATTATTAAGGTTCAAAAATAGAAAAAGCCTGCATTTATTGAAAATGCAGGCTCCATATAGCACTTGATTATAAAGGTTCTATTATTAGAACTATTCCGTCTAAAGCGACAATCTTAATTTCGGTGCCAGATGGAATATCTTGACTGGCCTTTGCTGACCAAGAAGAGTCACCGAACTTAATTCGACAGCTACCTTTCTTTACGTCTTCACTTAAAATAACGGTTTGACCTACCAATTGCTTTTCTCTTTGGTTTAACTCTCGCCCTGCATCCGATTGCTTGTCATTCGAGAGTTGTCTTCTCCACCACAACCAAGTGGTAATAAGAGAGAAGCTAGCAAAGGACAGCCATTGCATCTGCCAACCAATTGGTAATGCTCCTAATAGGGCACCGACCAGCATGGCAGATATGCCTATCCATAAAAAGTAACCAGCGGTTCCAATTAGCTCAAGCGCTAACAATGCTAGACCAAAAGCTAACCAATGCCAGTGGTTTACTTGTTCTAGTAATTCGACCATAAGTTAGTCCTTACTACCTTTGTCATTCTTATGTGCAAACATCTCCGCGATACCCGCTACAGAACCCATAAGGCCAGTTGCTTCGAGTGGTAGCATGATGATCTTGCCGTTTTCAGCTTGGCCTATAGATTTCAATGCGTCGGTGTAACCTTGTGCAATGAAGTAATTGACCGCTTGCATGTCACCTTGAGCAATTGCCGTTGATACCATTTCTGTCGCTTTAGCTTCTGCTTCTGCGGCACGCTCACGGGCTTCTGCTTGCAATATTGCCGCTTGCTTCTCACCTTCTGCTTTCAGGATCTCTGATTGCTTGTGGCCTTCTGCTTTCAAGATCTCAGCTTGTCGTACACCTTCTGCTTCTAAGATATCAGCACGTTTATTACGCTCGGCTTTCATCTGGGCATTCATCGCAGCAGTAAGGTCTGCTGGTGGCTGTACGTCTTTAATTTCGATACGGGTGACTTTTACGCCCCAAGGGTTTGTCGCTTCATCAACGATGTTCAGTAGCTTGGTATTGATCATGTCACGCTGACTCAGCATCTCATCCAGTTCCATCGAGCCAAGCACAGTACGGATATTGGTGAGGGTTAAGTTACGGATCGCATGTTCAAGGTCATTCACTTCATAAGCTGCCTTAGGCGCGTCGATAACTTGAACAAAACAAACCGCATCGATAACCACATTTGCATTATCTTTGGAGATGACTTCTTGTGCTGGGATGTCGAGAACACGCTCCATCATGCTGATGCGCTGTCCAACTTTATCAATAAATGGAATGATTAAGTTAAGACCCGGTTTAAGGGTGTGTGTGTATCGCCCGAAGCGTTCAACGGTCCAGTTGTTGCCTTGTGGAACGGTTTTTACGCCAGCGAAGATAAATAACAGTGCGACGGCAGTAAAGACGCCGATAGTAATCAAGGTATCAATAGGCATACAAAATCCTTTGCAAGTTTGAGTTTTTGATAGTTCAGTATTGATACTGGCTCATATTTAAATTCTGAGCAAATTTATAAACGAGAAATGGGCCATAAAATATTGATTTTATGGCCCATTTTACATTCTATTATGCGATAAACTAATTGATTGAATTGTCAATTTTCGATGTTTAATCTACGGCTTTTTAGGTTTAACTAGTAAAGCAGAGAGTACAGTTGTCGACGGTACTTACTGGCAACTGGGTTACCTTGTCCAAGCGCACTCAAGATGTCCATGAACTCTTTCTTCATGTCACCATCGAGAGCATTAAGATCTTTGGCTAGGAAAGACCATAATAGATCCATAGCTTCTTCACTGCGGTTCACTTGGTGATATTGCAATGCTAATTCAGATGCTGTTTTAGCGTCGCTCGGATTTTGCTGAAGAGCTGCTTCTAATGCTTGTATTTCAGGGCTGTCTGCTGCTTGTTTATGAAGTTCAAGCTTTGCAACTAAGCCTTTGTAGTAGTTGTCTTGGTACTCAAGAGGGATAGTTGCTAGCTGAGTTTCAGCAAGGTCAAATTGTTGCGTTTCTAACAAACACTCTGCGATCGCCAGTTTTACTTCACCTTTATTCGTCAGCTCTGCTGGAAGTTGCTGCATTGCTGCTAGTGCCTGTGTGTGCTCGCCAGCTTGCATTTGCTCAAGAGCCTGACGCAAAGCAAGTTCATCTTGGCTAGGAAGGTGTTTGCTGAGCATATCGACAATAGCTTCTATGCTTTGAGGGCCACCGAGCCCATCGACTGGCTGACCATTAACAAACAGTGCAATAGTGGGCAGTGCTTGAACACCAAACTGGCTAGCAATAGCTTGCTCTTGTTCGCAATTGAGCAGGGCTAAGGTGAAGGCACCGTTGTATTGCTGAGTTAAAGTTTGCAGTTCAGGAATGACTTGGGCGCTCTCTTGGCTCATTGGTGCCCAAAAATGGATGAGTACAGGGGTCTGCATCGAACCTTCTAATACTTGACGAAAGTTCTGCTCATTAAGTTCAACAATATGCGGAGATTGCATTTACGTTCCTTGAGGTTTGTTTTGTGGATACGTTGCAAATATGGGGGGGTTAGTCGGTAACTTCAAGATCTAACTCGGTTATCTCGGATAAAAAGAACCAAAAATAGAAAAACGCTATGCTTCGATGTTGATATAATTGTTATCTCAACATGGAAGGCATAGCGTTATCATCGAGGTAGTCAGTGAGGCGTTGCGTGAGATACTCAAAACAGAATAAACAACGTGATCGCCAGACCCACACCTACCCAATTAAGGCGGTTTAAAGTCATGAGATTTCCAGAGTAGAACCATCAATTGGGAATAACTGATGGGATAGGATAATCATGACATCTTATTGTTACGGAAAAATTACATCGTTACATTAAAGTTTGCGACTCTGCATTCAAAGTTAGTAATTTATGCAGCTTTTCTCAAAATAGGGTCTAGCAAGCGACTCGGTAGAATCCTTTTCAATACCGCGAACACTTTAGTCGGGGTCGTAACTCGGTATCTTAGCTTGGGTTTGTCGGCGGTGAGAGCATGGAATACCGGCTCAATACAACTTTCTGGAGGCAGGACAAAAGCGTTATTCGATGATTCTTTTTCGAGTCGATCTTTTTGTTGTTGGTAAGCGTCTTGGTGGGCGCTGCCAGAAATGTTGATCCATTTATTGAACGCTTTCAAGGCATTGGTTCTAAATTGAGTCTCAATTGGCCCTGGTTGCAGTAATGAGATCTGTATACCGCTGCCATGCAGTTCTAATCGTAAGGTATCTGTCCAACCCTCAATCGCGAATTTAGAAGCATTATAAGCACCACGATACTTCATGGCTGCAAAACCTAATACGGAACTGTTTTGTACGATTCGACCTTCGCCACGCTCGCGCATGTGCGGAAGGATCTGACAGACGAGATGATGCCAACCAAAGAAGTTGGTTTCGAATTGTTCTCTGAGTCCTTGGGTCGGTAAGTCTTCTAGTGCCCCTGCTTGACCGTAAGCACCGTTATTGAATAATCCATACAATCCATTAGGTGCGAGATCAATAGCAAGCTTGGCGCCATGCTCAATACTTTCTTGGTTGGAAAGATCTAATTGAATACAGGTGAGGCCTTCATCTTGAAGGCGTTGAACATCTTGTGGATCACGACAAGATGCAATGACATGAAAACCACGCTTTTGAAGTGCATGAGCACATGTATAGCCAATACCTGTTGAGCAACCGGTAATTAGAATCGACTTGTTCACACTTAATCCTTTATTAGAGTCTCTATCGCTCTAGGGTAAAGAATTAGTCTTGATGTTGTAACAAGTTTTTTAGTGCTGGCTCGATTCTTGAGTAACTAAAGATGAATCCCATCTCAGTGAGTTTCTTCGGCTTGGAGCGAATGCTGTCAAATAGCAAACAAGATGATTCCCCCATGAGAATCGACATTGCCCATTTCGGCGTGAATAAGAAATGCGGTCTGCCTAATTGTTTCGCTAACGTGCTGCTGAACAGTTTGTTGGTCACAGGGTGAGGGGCACACATATTGAATTCCCCTTGAGCGTGGGGGAGTGACAACAAGTGATTGATGGCTCTCACCATATCGAGAATGTGAATCCATGGCATGTACTGCTCACCTGAACCTATTGGACCACCGACGCCGAGTTTATAAGGCAATAGCATCTTCTTGAGTGCGCCGCCATTCTCGCCAAGTACAACCCCTGTTCGCAGTAGTATCACGCGTGTGCTTTCTGATTGTGCTCTCTTGGCTATCTCTTCCCAGTGGGCACAGACTTTATGAGGAAAGCTTTCATCTTCTACTTGCAGTGACTCGTCAAACGGGTGCTGCTGTTGATCGCCATAGTAACCCACGGCTGAACCGCTAATAAAAGCGTGTGGCGGGTTGCTACTGGCATGAATTAATTCGACCAGCTTTTCAGTGATGTGCCAGCGGCTGTTACAGATCCTCTCTTTTTGTTCTGTACTCCAACGCTTATCGGCAATCGGCTCACCCGCGAGGTTGACCACCACATTAAAGTCATTGAGATCACTGAGCTCATCAAGGGATTGAATGTAATGAAGGTTGTTCTGGTTGAGGTGATTTAGGTTTTGCTTGGCATTTTCAGGACTCCGCGTCAGCAATGTCACGTCGTCAGTGTTCCAACTCTTGACCAATTCAGAGCCAATAAATCCAGTACCACCCGTTAACAATATCTTCATACCAATCTCCCTATTAAACATAATTATAGACATGGCTTGTTTTTAGTCGCCAATCAATACGAAAAAATCACTATAACGATCATAAGGTTTCAATCGTGTGATGCCCAAATTACGCCTTTTTCAATTTACAAAGGAGTGAAATTAAATTCATCAAGTCAGGATGTGTACCGTCATCACACTTATGCACTTTACTCGGATATGTTACCAACTGCGTAATATTTGTCACATAAGCAATGATAAGGATTTGCCATGATTATTATTAATTCATAATCAGCGACAAGGAATTGCGATGACGGCGGTGCTTGCTTTGTTTCGATCCATGTTAGGTAGCCTGAGGGATCTATTGCCAATCGTGGCGGTAATCGCTTTCTTCCAGCTTGCTGTCTTACAAGAGCCACTTCCTCATCTTTTATCTATTCTGACTGGCTTAGTGCTCGTCGTTTTTGGACTCACTTTCTTTATCTTTGGCCTTGAAATGGGGTTGTTTCCAATTGGCGAATCGATGGCTCAAGCATTTGCCAGAAAGGGGAGTGTGTTCTGGTTATTGATCTTCGCTTTTTGTTTGGGTTTTGGTACCACCATAGCCGAGCCAGCGTTAACCGCAGTCGCTGCCGAAGCCGCAGAAGTGGCAGCTGAGGGAGGTGTAATCCCCAATACGTTAGATGAAATGGAGCAGTATGCCAATGGCCTGCGCTTTACTGTGGCACTGTCAGTCGGTATCGCTATTTTACTCGGTGTGCTGAGAATCTTAAAAGGTTGGCCAATCCAGTACATGATCATCGGTGGATATATTGGAGTGGTCGTGCTCACTGCATTTGCTCCGGAAAACATCATTGGAATTGCGTATGACTCTGGTGGAGTAACGACATCGACGATCACCGTCCCATTAGTAACTGCGTTAGGGGTGGGTTTAGCCTCGGCAATTAAAGGGCGTAATCCGATGATAGATGGTTTTGGGTTGATCGCGTTTGCTTCGTTGCTGCCGATGATGTTTGTCATGGTGTACGGGATGGTGGTGACATGATCAGTGTTCAACAATTTATCGACACCTTTCTCGGCACTGTGATGGATGTGATCCCGATTGCGATCATCATCTTCGGTTTTCAGTTGGCGGTATTACGAAAGCCAGTCAATAACCTAGCCAAAGTGCTGATCGGTTTCTTCTACGTCATTCTTGGCTTATCACTCTTTTTGATGGGATTGGAGCTCGCGTTATTCCCTCTAGGGGAGACGATGGCAATGCAACTCACCGAGCCAAGCTTTTTGACTGAGTTTAAGATCAGTTCTGGTCTTGCTTTGGTTTGGTTTGATTATTACTGGGTTTACCTGTTTGCGTTTTGTATTGGTTTCAGCACCACGATAGCCGAGCCCTCTTTGATTGCTGTAGCGATTAAGGCGAACCAAGTTTCCGGTGGCAGTATCAGCGTCAATGGGCTGAGGATCGCCGTGGCATTGGGCGTTGCTATCGGTATCTCACTGGGCAGCTACCGTATCGTTGCGGGTGACCCGATCCACTACTACATCATTTTTGGTTATGTCGTCGTGGTCATTCAAACCTTTTACGCCCCAAAACTCATTATTCCATTGGCCTACGATTCGGGTGGCGTCACTACATCAACGGTGACAGTCCCTTTAGTGACGGCGCTCGGGCTTGGACTCGCTTCAACCGTACCAGGAAGAAACCCTGTTATTGATGGCTTTGGGTTGATCGCCTTTGCCAGCTTATTTCCCATCATTTCAGTGATGGGCTATGCCCAAATAACACAATGGTTAAACCGTTTACACACCTCTAAGGAGAGCAAAGATGCGCTTTAAACTTATCTTAGCGTTTGTAGAAGAGAGCAAGACCGACACTGTGCTCGATGCCGCGCGTGATGCGGGCGCGACTGGAGCAACGGTGATTAACAACGCCAGAGGGCAAGGCTTAAACCAAAAAACCACCTTCTTTGGCCTAACGCTAGAGGTACAAAAAGATGTGTTGCTGTTTGTGGTTGAGGAACACTTAGCGAGGCATATTCTTGAAACTATTGGCGAAGTCGGTGAGTTTGACCAGGAGTCAGGACAAGGTATAGCGGTGCAGATCGATATCGAAGACGCAGTCGGGGTTGCGCATCAAGTCGAGACGTTAACAAAGGTTGTGGAGGATGAGCTATGAGTACCAGTGAAAAGATCCGAGTAGGCGATGTCATGGCCAATACGTATGTGATTATCGATGGGCTAACCACGGTGTTAGAAGCGATAGAGATGGCTAAAAAGCACAAAGTGAAGGCAATCATTGTCGATAAACGCCACGAAGATGACGAATACGGCATCGTATTGATGAATGACATTGCCAAGAAAGTACTGGCTAAGAACCGATCTCCAAAGCGAACCAATGTTTATGAGATCATGACCAAGCCAGCGCTAAGCGTGTCTGCTGAGATGAACGTAAAGTATTGCGCTCGCCTGTTTGAACGCTTTGGTATCAGTCGTGCGCCAGTAGTTCGTGATAACAAGATAGTCGGTATGGTTAGTTACAATAATATCGTGATCAATAGTATGGCGAGAGATGACGTGTAGCATTTAGATACGTACAATAGGCTCATAAATTTTATGGAGAAGTACGTGTGAAATTATTTTTTGCTTCAGACCTACACGGTTCGCTGCCAGCAACAGAAAAGGTATTAGAACTCTACCAAGCATCTGGTGCGCAATATTTAGTTCTATTGGGTGACATTCTGAATCATGGACCAAGAAATCCGATTCCAGAAGGATACAACCCGCCGGCGGTTGCAGATAAGTTGAATGCGTTTTCTCAAGAGATCATTGCCGTTCGTGGTAACTGCGATAGCGAAGTGGATCAGATGTTGTTGTCTTTTCCAATGATGATGGATTACTCGTGGGTGCTATTAGAATCAGGCCAGCGTATCTTCCTAACGCATGGCCATTTGTACAACACCAATAAACGCCCTGCGTTGAAGGCGGGCGATATCATTGCACACGGTCATACCCATATTCCTGTCGCCGAATACCAAGATGACATCTTTATCTTTAACCCTAGCTCGGTGACATTCCCACGAGAGGGACACGCGGCAAGCTATGGCATCTATGAAAACAATACCTTCAAAGTCATTAGCCTTGAAGGTGATGTTCTCGTGAGTGGTCAGCTTTAAATCATTGGATCGGCTGTGAAAGGCTTATTTTGAGTCCACGTGGCCGAGATCTCTGTCTGGAGCAATGATGTTTCGTACTCTTTGCTTCAGAACTTTCGCCTCTGGAAAACCGTCATCTGCTTTTCTTTCCCAAATCTGCACACCATTACAAAAGATTTCGAACCTGCCTCCTGTGTCTGGGTGTAAGCTCACTTGTTCAATTTCTTCGCTGAAGGTATGCAGTAGCTCTTGGCATAACCAACTAGAGCGAAGCATCCAATTGCATTGACGGCAATAGTGTATCGCGATTGTGGCTTTTGTTGCTGTCTCTTTCGCTGGCGCCAGATTAGGTTGTTCCGTTTTCATGGTTAATCCTTAAAATGCTACATCCGTAATTTGATACCAACGGCTAACAAAAAAGGGGCTTCATGCCCCTTTTTTCTATTGGTTTACCGTTTCATGGTATTCAGCTATTCATAAACAGTAAATAGCGATCCAATCTTAGTTTGAAAACAATACGGTAGAACCATGATTTAAGCTAGTCAGTAGCAGTGCCTTCGGGTTAACAATATCTATGCGGCGGCTTTGCTCTGCGTCCATCTTAATGACTTGAGTGATCAGCTCTAGCTGTTCTTCTGAAAAGTCTTGGCGCTGAGCCGAGGTCACATCTTTAAACTCCGTTGGCGAAACCAGTAAGTAGTTATCGTTAATATCCCACTGACCCGTTTCAGAGATGTTGATGACATTCGCAGGCTCAGTTTGATTACCGTAAAGTCTAACCACTGACATTCTTAAATATGTACCATTTGGTAGGTATTTCGCATTCGATGATAGTTCAACTCTACGAAGTGGGCCTATTGAGTCAGCTTGCTTGTTATCGCTAATCAGCGTCACCATTCTCGACTGCCATTCATGCTGAGTGAGTAAGCGCTCTACTTTTGCATCGCTGCTCCAATATAACCAACCGCTCAAAAATGCCGATAGAACCAGTAAGATAATCGATACTTTTAATTTCATGTTACTTACCACCGTTACAAATGTCGTTTACATCCGACTGGTTTGCGTAAATTCTTAGGGTTACATTTTCGCTCGAGTAATCTTGCGGGTGAATGTAATTGAGGGCAAGGTTATTGGTTTGTCCTCCTGTAGCGATCACTTCAACCGGCTTTAACACACCAGTGTGACTCGTGTTGTAACTTAACACACACTTTTCTATTGCTGGCAGCCAACTGCTGAGGTCTGGGTGGTTAACCGGTGATTGAACCTTTACACCATCCACTTCAGTCAAAACCGTGAACTCGGACTCCACCGGGGTAGTAAACGTTAAAACGAGAATCGGCATGATGAAAGCGGCAAGCAGTAACCAAAATGTTAACCATTTATTGGTGCTTTTAGCCGGAGCTACAACAGGAGCGGTTGCTGGTTCTACTGCCACTTTAGTTTGTTGAACTTTTGTAATTGGCTCAGGTTCAAATGTGTCAGTGATTGCTTGTTCAGTCGCTGCCGGCGTTGCAAACGTTAGGATAGGTTCAACGTCATTTTCTGCAATTTCAGCGGCTACTGGCTGATCATTTGATGACAGTGGCGCAGAGCGCTCAACGGTCGCAATAAATTGGTAACCGCGCTTCGGTACTGTCTTTACGAATTCAGGAGATTTAGTCGAGTCTTTGAGCATCTTTCTCAGAGTCGATACGGCTTGCGTTAAGCTTGAGTCATCCACCTCAAAGCCTTGGTCTCGCCAAACATACTCATGCAATTCATTACGAGTGATAACTTCATTAGGCCTTTCTGACAGCATCAAGAGAATGCGGCTTTCATTGCTACCAAGACGTACGACTTCACCGTCGCTCATTTGATCGACAAGTGAATTGCTGTTTGGGTCGAATACGAACCGTTGTGCGAGAATAAACTTTGTGCCGATATTACTCATTGAATTCTTCTATTTTGGATTGTTTTGGGGGGCGAAATAGACAAATCTCAGGTGAAGTTCCGTTAATTCTTCACCAAATCATGGCTTATTTTATGTTCTTTTATATTTATCAGGCTCAAGGATAATAAAAACAGATAAAAAAAACAGTGTTTTTATGATTTTTGACCTTGAATTTACATTTGTCATCCTCATGTTAATGAACAGAAGAGTGGCATCAAGTGTTACGCCCCTATGATTATTCAACATAAAGTATAGATGTTTTGGAGTAAAAATGAGCGAAACGGCAACGCAAAATAAAGAGACTCGTGGCTTTCAATCTGAAGTAAAACAACTACTTCATCTAATGATTCACTCACTGTATTCAAATAAAGAAATCTTTCTACGTGAGCTGATCTCTAACGCATCTGACGCGGCTGATAAGCTTCGTTTTCAAGCTCTATCGAACGGTGACCTTTACCAAGGTGATGCAGATCTAGGTGTAAAACTTTCTTTCAACGCGGAAGCAAACACGTTAACCATTTCTGATAACGGTATCGGTATGAGCCGCGACAACGTTATTGAGCATTTAGGTACGATTGCTAAGTCAGGCACTGCAGACTTTTTCTCAAAGCTGTCTGAAGACCAAAGCAAAGACTCTCAACTGATTGGTCAATTTGGTGTGGGTTTCTATTCTGCATTCATCGTCGCAGACGCGGTAACGGTTCGCACACGTGCAGCTGGCCTACCGAACAATGAAGCTGTTCAGTGGCACTCTGCAGGTGAAGGCGATTACACAATCGAAGACATCACTAAAGAGTCTCGTGGTACTGACATCGTTCTGCACATGCGTGAAGACGGTAAAGAGTTCTTAAATGAGTGGCGTCTGCGTGAAGTGATTGGTAAATATTCTGACCACATCGGTATTCCTGTTTCTATCTTAACTGCGGTTAAAGATGACGAAGGTAAAGACACCGAAGAGAAACATTGGGAACAGATTAACAAAGCTCAAGCGCTTTGGACTCGTAACAAGTCAGACATTGAGAAAGAAGAGTACCAAGAGTTTTACAAACATGTATCTCACGACTTTGCTGATCCACTAACCTGGAGCCACAACAAGGTTGAAGGTAAGAACGATTACACAAGCCTGCTTTACATCCCAGCAAAAGCACCTTGGGATATGATGAACCGTGACCACAAGAGCGGCTTGAAACTTTATGTACAGCGTGTATTCATCATGGATGACGCAGAGCAGTTCATGCCATCTTACATGCGTTTCGTACGCGGTCTGATTGACTCAAACGATCTACCACTGAACGTATCGCGTGAAATCCTTCAAGATAACAAGGTTACTCAGTCTCTTCGTGGTGCATGTACTAAGCGTGTACTTACAATGCTTGAGCGCATGGCGAAAAATGACAACGAAAAGTACCTAGAATTCTGGAAAGAGTTTGGCCTTGTAATGAAAGAAGGCCCAGCGGAAGACATGGCAAACAAAGAGAAGATCGCAGGTCTTCTTCGTTTCGCGTCTACAGAAGTTGATTCTGCAGACCAGACAATCAGCCTAGCATCTTACGTTGAGCGTATGAAAGAAGGCCAAGATAAGATTTACTACCTAACAGCAGATAGCTACGCAGCAGCTAAAAACAGCCCGCACTTGGAGCAGTTTAAAGCAAAAGGTATTGAAGTGGTGCTGATGTACGATCGCATCGATGAGTACGTAATGAACTACTTAACCGATTTCGACGGCAAACAGTTCCAATCGATCACAAAGGCTGGCTTAGATCTAAGCAAGTTTGAAGGTGAAGAAGAGAAAGAGAAGCAAAAAGAGACAGAAGAAGAGTTCAAATCTGTTGTAGAGCGCACTCAATCTTACCTAGGTGGTCGTGTTAAAGAAGTTCGTACGACCTTCAAGCTAGCAACAACACCTGCGGTTGTTGTGACTGACGACTTCGAAATGGGCACGCAAATGGCGAAGCTTCTTGAAGCTGCGGGTCAAGCGGCACCGGAAGTGAAGTACATCTTCGAGATTAACCCTGAGCACGCACTGGTTAAACAGATGGCTGACGAAGCAGACGAGCAAGCGTTTGGTCGTTGGGTTGAGTTGCTACTAGGTCAAGCGATGCTGGCTGAAAAGGGCTCAATGGAAGATCCGTCACAATTCTTGGGTGCAATCAACGAGCTACTAACAAAGCGTTAGTCTTTCGACTTTAGGTTAAGCCAACAATTACAATAAAAAGCTCGCAAATGCGGGCTTTTTTTTATGAACGTCGTTGAAAATTGACCTAACGTGGTCAACGTCACCGTTATCGTCACAACAAATGTTGTCGATGCATTCTTTAGTCGTAAATTCAGCCAAATTGAATATTAATGTGATAGAATGCTCGACCTAATCAGCTGGGGCTAAGAAGCGACTATCTCCAGTTGTATGATTTTTAAACGTTATACCGAAACTTACCGTTTTGCTTCTGTTCACAGTTTTGCTTAGCCTCAATGGTTACTTAACGCTTTCTGTTCATCCTAAAAATGAGCAAGAATGGAGGGATAGTGAGCTTCGGTATAAATCATAATTTTATAAGAGGATTAAACATGCGCATCATTCTTCTAGGTGCTCCTGGCGCGGGTAAAGGTACTCAAGCTAACTTCATCATGAACAAATTTGGTATCCCTCAAATTTCAACTGGTGACATGCTACGTGCTGCTATCAAAGCGGGTACTGAGCTTGGTAAGCAAGCAAAATCAGTAATCGACGCTGGTCAGCTAGTTTCTGATGAAATTATCCTTGGTCTTATCAAAGAGCGTATCGCTCAAGATGACTGTGAGAAAGGTTTCCTACTAGACGGTTTCCCACGCACAATCCCACAAGCTGATGGCCTAAAAGAAATGGGCATCGCTGTTGATTACGTTGTTGAATTTGACGTAGCTGACGATGTGATTGTTGAGCGTATGGCTGGTCGTCGTGCTCACCTTCCTTCTGGTCGTACATACCACACTGTGTACAATCCGCCTAAAGAAGAAGGTAAAGATGACGTAACGGGTGAAGACCTAGTGGTACGTGATGACGACAAAGAAGAAACAGTTCGTGCACGTCTAGGTGTATACCACGATCAAACAGCTCCGCTAATCTCTTACTACGGTAAAGAAGCTGAAGCAGGCAACACTCAGTACCTTAAGTTTGATGGTACTAAGCAAGTTGCTGAAGTTAGTGCAGAACTTGAGAAAGCACTAGCATAATTGGCTAACAGCCAGTTTTAGAATTTGATATATTGGAAGCGACCTTAAGGGTCGCTTTTTTTGTTTCAATTTTTAGTACGATACCAATCTAGATAATTTGATTGCACATGATTCAGAACGGTTCAGACCCGATGGCAGTGGCTAGCAATTGAGAGTGGATGTTGTGTATCTCATATGAAGAGTGATTATTCAGACTTTCATTGAGGCGCAATGATCTTAAACTTATGCAGATTAGTATATTACTTTCCAGAAAATCACATATTGGTCTCAGGTATCTATGGAAAATAATAAAAAGCAGGGTGTTTTACTGGTGAACTTAGGAACTCCAGATTCGGCGACCCCCGCTGGCGTTCGTCGATTTTTGAGTGAATTCTTACACGACAAGCGAGTTGTAAACCTAACGCGTTGGCTTTGGTGTCCTATATTACATGGGGTGATTTTACCGATTCGCTCGCCTAAAGTTGCTAAGCTGTATCAGTCTGTCTGGATGGATGAAGGCTCACCACTGCTTGTGTACTCTCAAAGACAAGCTGAAAAGCTCCAGAAGAAGCTAGAGATGCCTGTTGCACTGGGTATGACCTATGGCAACCCAAGCCTAAAGACTGGTGTTGAGCAACTGATGGAGCAGGGCGTTGAGGACATCATCGTACTGCCCTTATATCCGCAGTACTCTGGTACAACCACAGCGGCGGTTTCTGATGGTTTAACCAAAGCCTTTAAGCAGATGCCAGTTATCCCGAGCTATCGCTTTATTCGCGACTACTACGCGCACCCAAGCTATGCCAAAGCATTGGCTGAAAGCGTCCGCAGTCATTGGGATAAAAATGGCAGAGCCGATCATTTAGTGTGTTCTTTCCACGGTATTCCGAAGCGACTGGCTGATGAAGGCGATATCTACCCTCAGCATTGTGAAGCGACAACAAAGCTGCTTGCGGCAGAGTTAGGTTTGTCAGCGGACGATATCACCATGACATACCAATCGCGATTTGGTCGAGAAGAGTGGTTGAAGCCATACACTGACGAGACACTTGAATCACTGCCGAGTAAAGGCATCAAGAAGATCGACATTATGGCACCTGCCTTTTCGGTTGACTGTTTGGAAACGTTGGAAGAGATTTCAGACCAGTGTAAAGAGACTTTCATTGACGCTGGTGGTTCGGACTTTAGCTACATTATGTGTCTGAACGACAGAGATTCGCACATCGATATGATGGCAGAGTTAGTGGCGCTTCATCGCTAACTGATATGGCGATTGAATAGATAACAAAAGGGCTGCTCATTGAGCAGCCCTTTTTGATCTTGATGTTTCTTCTTGAAATCGATCTAGCTATTAAGCGACCGAAGTTTCTGCTTTTGGTTCTGCTTCAAGCGTCATGTTGGTTTCTACACCATGCATCCATGATACAAGCTTACCAGCACAAAGCAGCAGTAATATGGCACTCACCGTTGCTGTGATAGCAATACCACTGAAGATTGACATAGCACCAAGCTCACCAACGTGAGAACCGACCAGGCCTGCCACGTAGTTTGCCACCGCATTGAAGCCAAACCATGCACCCATCATCAATGATGCTAGGCGAAGCGGAGCTAACTTAGTGACCAACGACAGGCCAATAGGCGATAGACAAAGCTCACCAAGGGTATGGAAGAAGAAAGCACCGACTAGCCATAGCATTGATGTTTTCACGGTTAGGTCACCGCCTTGCTCCATTACCGCGCCCATCATGCACACAAAGCCCAGTGCTAAGAAGAACAATGCCATTGCAAACTTAACAGGAGAGTTGGGTTCACGCTTACCCAGTTTCACCCAGAACGCAGCAATGATTGGAGCAAGTGTAATGATGAAGAATGGGTTCAAAGATTGGAACCACGCAGCAGGAACTTCAAAGCCACCAATCATACGGTCAGTATATTGTTGAGTGTAGATGTTCATTAGGCCGCCAGCTTGTTCAAAGCCCGCCCAGAAAACAATCACGAACAGACCCATGATAAGAATCACTTTTAGTCTGTCGAACTCTTCTTTGGTCAGTGGCGCTTTTTCTTTAGAATTGTTTAGTGCTTTCGCTCTTGCAGCAGCAGGTACAGAACCGATGTTGCCCAACCAAGACTGGGCCATTGTCACTTGCATGATCAAGCTAATAACCATACCAATACCAGCGGCTAGGAAACCTGCTTTCCAACCGAATGAATCGACAGCAGCACCTGAAATTAAGCCACCAAGCAGCGCACCTAAGTTGATGCCCATGTAGAAAATGGTGAAAGCACCGTCACGGCGGTTATCGCCTTCTTGGTACAGATCGCCAACCATGGTTGAGATGTTCGGCTTAAACATACCGT
The DNA here is from genome assembly GCF_013114515.1 of Vibrio sp. AIC-3. Taxonomy (NCBI): domain Bacteria; kingdom Pseudomonadati; phylum Pseudomonadota; class Gammaproteobacteria; order Vibrionales; family Vibrionaceae; genus Vibrio; species Vibrio sp. AIC-3. The sequence goes on from NZ_VTXG01000030.1 coordinate 27,944, forward strand.
TACCACTGATTAGCAGTGCTAAACCAAGGTACAGCGCGTTCACTTGGTCTAAACCGATGAAGCCGTTAGGTAGAGCCAGTGTAAATTGGCCAAGTGCCATTAATACACCGCCAATCAGAATTGATTTACGCTGACCTAGGTAGTTATCGGCAATCCAGCCACCAATTAATGGTGTGATGTAGACTAAACCGGTGTAAATACCGTAGAGATCGAGTGCGTCTTTCGTTGACCAACCCAGTCCACCGTTGAGGGTAGTGTCAGTCAAAAATAAGACAAGGATGGCGCGCATCGCATAGTAAGAGAAACGTTCCCATAGCTCTGTGCTAAAAAGTAGAAATAGGCCTCTAGGGTGGCCAAAGATGTTGTGGTTGCTTGGCATAAGTTTTACTAATTTTAGGTATTAAAAGATTTTATAGTCATTCATGTATACACAGTGGGATAAAAGTCTGCAATAGACGTATTTTATGGTTACGACAACTTGGTTTAGCTAAGGTATTGATATTAATCATCTTTACTTTTAATGTTGCCCATTTTAAGTGTGCTGCAAACTAATTTTCCAGATTTGAGCTGGTTGGTTAATAACCTTTATTAAAGTCGTGTTGAATAAAAATCTTTAGATGCATTGCTCTGGTGTATCATTTTGAGTTTAAAGGGAGTGGTGTGCTCATTAGGTGGGGTATACATATGCTTACAACAATGAGTCTTTTGATCTCTAAATGATCTCTGTACAATGCTTAACCACTCCGACACCTATAACTTTTTGTTGATAAATTGGTCTGCTACGCATTATTTTTCGTTAGCAACGATTCATTTTATTAATGGCGATTCAACCGTTTTAGGCATGTGGTAAAATATCTAAAAATATAAAATGGCTAGTTAAATGAAACGTTGGTATTTGCTTTACTGTAAGCGTGGTGATCAAAAACGCGCTCAGCAGCACTTAGAGAATCAGGGGGTAGAGTGCTTTTACCCTCAAATAGAAGTCAAAAAGGTGGTGAGAGGGAAAGAAAAGCAGGTCAAAGAACCGCTGTTTCCGTCTTACATCTTTGTTCGCTTCGATTATGAGCAAGGTCCTAGCTTCACGACCGTTCGTTCAACACGTGGCGTTGTGGACTTTATTAAGTTCGGTTCACTGCCGCACGAGGTCCAAGGAGACTTGGTGTTTGAACTTAAAGAGTTTGAGAAGTGCTGCAGTAACGAAGTGGAAGATTGTTGTGTTGAGTTTGAATCTGGACAGGTAGTCAAGATTCAGAGTGGCCAGTTTGCCGGGGTTGAAGCTATTTTCGATCAGAAAGACGGTGAGGCTCGATCGATTATGCTGGTGAAAATGATCAGCCAAGTCGTTCCAATTAGTATTGAGAACGAAGCACTACAAGCTCGCGCATAACTGTAGTAATAAAAAATAGGCTTAAAACAAAAGGCGCATAATGCGCCTTTTTTAGTCTTTAGGATTTGTTCAAAACGCTCTAAGCGTTGTAAGCATCGTTGTGAACGGCTTGTACTGCACGGCCTGATGGGTCGACACAGTTTTTGAATGACTCATCCCACTCAATCGCTTTCGCTGATGAACAAGCAACTGAAGGACCACCAGGTACACACTCTGCCGCAGATTCTAGAGGGAATAGCTCCTCAAAGATTTCACGGTAAGCATAACCTTCTTTGGTTGTTGGCGTGTTGTAAGGGAAACGGAACTTAGCAGCTTCCATTTGTTGATCCGTTACTTTTGCTTCAGCCGTTGCTTTTAATGTATCAATCCAATCGTAGCCAACACCATCAGAGAACTGCTCTTTTTGACGCCATGCGATTGAATCTGGTAGGTAGTCTTCAAAACACTCACGCAAGATGTGCTTCTCCATCTTACCGTTACCACACATCTTGTCTTCAGGGTTTAGACGCATTGCGACATCGATGAACTCTTTATCCAAGAATGGTACACGGCCTTCAACACCCCATGCCGCTAGCGATTTGTTTGCACGAGCACAGTCGAACATGCTTAGAGCAAGTAGCTTACGTACTGTCTCTTCGTGGAACTCTTTCGCGTTTGGCGCTTTATGGAAGTACAGGTAACCACCAAAGATCTCATCAGCACCTTCGCCAGACAATACCATTTTGATACCCATTGCTTTGATCTTACGAGCAAGCAAGTACATTGGCGTTGATGCACGAATCGTCGTTACATCATAAGTCTCGATGTGGTAGATAACATCACGGATGGCATCTAAGCCTTCCTGAATGGTGTAAGTCATCTCGTGGTGCACAGTACCGATCTTGTCCGCAACTTCACGAGCAGCGATAAGGTCTGGTGCGCCTTCAAGGCCAACAGCGAATGAGTGCAGTTGTGGCCACCAAGCTTCAGATTGCTCATCATCTTCGATACGCATTGCAGCAAAGCGTTTTGCGACGGCTGAAGTAATTGATGAATCAAGGCCGCCAGATAGAAGTACACCGTAAGGAACGTCAGTCATTAGCTGACGTTTAACTGCTGCTTCTAGCGCTTCAGTCAGTTCTTCTTTGCTTGTGCTGTTGCCTTGTACCGCAGCGTACTCGTTCCAATCTCGGATGTAGTAGCGTTGAGGTTCTGCATCTTTCGAAGAGTAGAAGCTACCAGGAGGGAATTCACTGATCGTCTTACATACTTCAACCAATGCTTTCATCTCTGAAGCCACGTAGTAGTTACCGTGCTCATCGTAACCTTGGTAAAGCGGGATAATACCAATATGGTCGCGGCCCACTAGGTACTCGTCTTTCTCTTCGTCGTATAAAACGAATGCGAAAATACCGTTAAGCTCTTCTAGAAGGTCTGCACCCATCTCTTGGTATAGCGCTAGGATAACTTCACAGTCAGAATCGGTCTGGAACTGGTACTTATCTTCATAGCGTGCACGAAGTTCTTTGTGGTTATAAATTTCACCGTTTACTGCAAGAATGTGCTTTTTGTCTTGACTGTATAGTGGTTGAGCACCACTGTTCAAGCCAACAATAGCAAGACGTTCATGAGCAAGGATTGCTTTTTCACCAGCATAGATACCAGACCAGTCTGGGCCACGGTGACGAAGCTTCTTAGACATTTCTAAAGCAATAGGGCGAAGTGCTGCGGCATCACTTTTAATGTCGAGAATGCCAAATACTGAACACATAGAACTTCCTTTTAAATAATTTCCAAATCAACTGCATTCAATTTGCCATTCTGGCTAAAAAAAGCAACCGGATGTGAGCAAAAAAATAATATAAAGGGTGTTCTGTTAGAAATTATCTAATTTTTATGTGCTTTTGGTGTGTGATGTTTAATTGCGGTTGGTTTTTTAAACAAAAACCTCTCAAAAGTGCGAAAAATAGGCAGTTTTGAGAGGTTTAGTTGAACACTGTCTAATACTAGATTTTATTGATATTTGGATTTAACTGTTCGCAAACGTGGCGAGCAAAACCACTACCAGCCTCGCTGTAAATGTTAAATGCCGCATCAACGCCATTCTCTTTCAGTGTTTCGAGTTGATCGGGATATTCAGCAATAGCCGCAATTTGGCCTTTAAAGTTACGTGACTTTAATTGTTCTAAAGCGGTTTGATTACCTTGGTGGTGAGGCATTGCCAAAATCACCAGCTTTACGTTTGCTGTATCTAGAATTCGCTCCCAGAAATCTGGGTCAGTCGCGTCGCCAGAAATCACGTTTCTGCCTTGGCTTCTGTGGTTGTGCGCGGCTTCTTCACGCACTTCTACACCTAGGCTGACCTTGCCATAGCGAGTACGTAATTCGTCATAAGCACCGGTACCAATTCGGCCCATACCTAGAATAAGCACTTGGGCACGACCAGGGTCAATTCGCTTATCACGTCGGTGAAGCTTTTCTGACGCATGCTCTTTTAGCCATTTACCTGACTGCTGATAAAGCTTATGACCAGCTCGGTTTAAAGGAGCAGCGATTAGAAAAGACAGTGAAACTGCAATGGCAACGGCAACTAAGATATCACCCGACATCCAACCCATCTTGAAGGCGAGACCACCAACGATGAGGCCAAACTCGCTATAGTTAAACAGTGATAGCGAGGCAAGTAGAGACGTTCGAACACGGAACTTGAAGCGGTTGAGTACCAAGAAGTAGAGAACACCTTTCACTGGCAGCATCAGCAAGAACAAGATTGCGAGCATAAAGCCTTGAATGGTTGGTTGCTCTGACAGACCAATATTCAAGAAGAAACAGACAAGGAAAAGTTCTTTAAGGTTAAACAGCGACTTTGATAATTCTGAGGCTTTTGGGTGACCAGCAAGTAACATACCTAGAACAAGAGCCCCCAAATCTGGTTTCACACCAACCAAATGGAATAAACCAGCACCGACGACTAATGCGAAGAAGATGCCGGAAAGAACCAGCATCTCACCGTGACCAACCCAATCGAGCACTTTGTAGAACAGTGGGCGTAATAAGGGGAGGGCAAACAGAGCAATTGCATACCACTCAGGTATTTTGCCCGTAGAAGCCGTTAAGAATACTACGGCGAAGATATCCTGCATGACCAAGATACCAATCGCTAACGTTCCGTAGGTCGCATTCATTTCGCCTTTCTCTTGCAGAGTCTTAACCGCAAATACAGTACTAGAGAATGAAAGAGCAAAACCGAGCAGAACGATCTGTTCTACCGACATGGCAGCTAGCGATGAAATACCTAAGAACTTAAAGCCAAACAGGGCGACGGCGAAAAACAGAGTGGACAAAAGGTTGTGGATTGTCGCGCCAGCCCAGATCTCTTTAGAGAGTAGGGTTTTGATATCGAGCTTTAAGCCGATAGTAAATAGAAGCAGCGTGACACCAAGGTCAGCTAAAGTAATGATGGTGTCATTGGTTTCAAAGCCAAAGGCAAAAAGCCCAAAGCCTGCAACCAAAAAACCAACTAATGGGGGAAGGTGACACTTTAAAGCAATAAATCCTGCGATAAACGCAGTGGATATTAATATAAGTTCCATAACTTGTTGTTGTAGTTCCCTAGCTTAAAAAAACGGGCCGTGTTTATACAAACACGGCCCGCGGAAAATCAGAATTGTTTTCTCTAGTCTTCGAGAAGCTTCTGCAGTAACACGCCGTTAAGCATGGCGCGCTTAATCATAGCAAAAGCTCCCATCGTAGGATGTTTATCGATCTGTGATGCTACAATAGGCAGGCCGCTATGGAAAGTCGTTAACGACTGATTCTCTACATTGCGCTTAATTGCAGGAAAAACAATCTCTTGTGCCTTGGTAATATCACCAGCAATGATAACTTTTTGAGGGTTAAATAAGTTAATCGTCATCGCGATAGCCTTACCTAACTGGTTTCCTACTCGAACTAAGCTTTGCTTGGCTAGCTCATCACCATTAATCGCGTGGTCACAAACGTCTTGAATCGTAATATGCTCAAGCTCTGTTAAAGAAGACTCATAGCCTTGTTTAATCAGCTTCTGCACGCGTTCAACGATAGCTGGGTTTGCCGCTACTGTTTCAAGACAGCCGAAGTTACCACATTGGCATTGCTCGCCTAGCGGATCAATTTGGATATGACCAATTTCACCCACATTACGGTTATGACCTAGGAAAACCTGACCATTAACGATAATACCTGCACCTGTACCACGGTGAACACTGACCAAAATAGAATCTTGGCTATCTTTACTTGCACCGAAGTAGTGCTCAGCAAGCGCCATTCCACGAACATCGTTACCAACAAAACAAGCAACATGGAATGTATCGCGAATAATGTCGCTTAATGCGAGGTTATCGATGTCGGTATTCGGCATGTACTCAACAACACCGGTCGTTGGGTTAACCAAGCCTGGAAGCGTGACACCAATAGCAATCAGTTGATCGATCTTTGGTTGATGCTCAGCAATGAAAGCTTTGAGGTTATTGACCAAGCCTTGGGTAAGGTCTGATTGGTCTGAATAATTCAGGTCTTGCTGTTGGAAAGCCAATTCACGACCACCAAGGTCATGCAGGCTTATTTGAATGTAGTCTCGACCCAAACGCACAGCAACAGAATGAAAAGGCTCTACTTCTGTGGTTAGGGAGATAGCGCGTCTACCGCCAGTAGACGCTTGCTGCGCAACCTCTTTAATTAGGCCGCGCTCTAAAAGTTGGCGGGTAATTTTTGTAACACTTGCCGGTGCGAGTTGGCTTACATCAGCCACTTGTATACGACTGATAGGCCCCTGTTGGTCTATAAGTCGGTATACCGCCGCACTGTTTAGTTGTTTAACTAAGTCTACGTTACCTATTTGTCCGCCATTCATACTTAATTGTGCTCGTATTGTCCGTTAACAACAGTCGCTTTAACGTTAAAGTCTCGGTCAAATACAGCTAGGTTTGCAACCATGCCTTTTTTGATTCGACCTAGCTTGCTTTCTACACCGATAGCCGTAGCTGGGTATAGCGTAGCCATGCGAAGAGCTTCGTCTAAAGCGATACCAGCGTGCTCAACTGTATTCTGAACTGCTTCAATCATAGTCAGAGCTGAGCCGCCCAGTGTGCCGTTTTCATCAACACACTTACCATCACGGTAATATACTTTCTTACCGACAAAAATAAAGTATTCCATGTCAGCACCTGCAGGAGCTGTGGCATCCGTCACTAATACCAACTTTTCTCCCTTGATTTTATGCGCAATTCTGATGTTTGCGTAATCAACGTGGAAGCCGTCGGCAATAATGCCAGCGTAAACCTCAGGAGTATCGTAAATCGCGCCAACAACGCCAGGCTCACGACCAACCATCGGCGTCATTGCATTGAACAGGTGAGTGGCGAACGTGATACCAGATTCGAAACCTTGACGCGCTTCTGCGTAAGTTGCGTTGGTGTGGCCGATAGAAACGACAACGCCAGCTTTGTGCAGGCGTTCGATGTGTTCAGGGTCGTTAAGCTCTGGAGCCAATGTTACTTTTGCAACAAGGTCACGGTTCTCACAGATAAGCTCAATCATTTCGTTGTCAGATTTACGAATGTGATCGACGCTATGGATGCCTTTTTTCGCAACGTTTAGGTAAGGGCCTTCAAGGTGCAGACCTAAAGATTGGTTTTGGTACTGGTTATGGTATTCACGAGCTGCCGTAATAACCGCACGCATATCTTCGTCTGAAGAGGTGATAAGCGTTGGTAGGAAGCTAGTACAGCCAGATTTCAGGTTTGCTTTGTGCATGATCTGCATGGTTTCTGCAGTGATCTCATCGTTAAGCATTACACCGCCACAACCATTCAGTTGTAGGTCAATGAAACCTGGGCTTAGGTTTGCTCCGTCTAGGTCGCGAAGCTCGATTCCTTCTGGCAATTCAGAGATAGGACAGACTTTTTTGATCAGTTCGTTTTCGATTACAACAGCATGATCGGTTAGAACATCACTACCAGTGTAAATTTTACAGTTACTTAGCGCGTACATAGTCAGCTAATCCTTATTTCGTGAGATCTTTTAAATTCGTTCGTTACCTAAATGCGGACTTAGTTTGCGAGCATCATTTACGTAACGATTTATCTTTTATGGGCAAACGGCTTCAAAATGAGAAGCGATTTAAGTTGTTGAAAAATATATGAACAATTGATTTTTATTATACATTTAGGTCCATCAATAATGATTATTCACGGTGCTCTATAAGCCCGGAGTTACCATCTTTTTGCCTAATGATTAGATTTGGATTTTATCCATAAATGTCCATTTTTTTGAATGATAAAATAAGTTTTATGATCTCGCTAGCAAAAACCTCTGGATTTGGTAAAAACTGGTGATTAGGATCACAAATGGTAAGGTTTTAATTTGCGGGGCAAAATTAATTGAATACACTGAATAGGACTAAATTGAGCGACTAAAATAAGTTTCTCAAACGAATTCTAAAAAATCCTATAGGGGGAAACAACTGGTGAATATTCTAGGATATGCGCAGAAGCTTGGTAAGGCGTTAATGCTACCAATCGCAACGCTTCCGATTGCGGCATTGCTGCTACGTCTGGGTCAACCAGACTTACTCGATATCGCATTCATGGCATCTGCTGGTAACGCAATCTTCAGTCAACTACCATTATTGTTTGGTTTGGGTATAGCTATTGGTCTTTCTAAAGACGGTAACGGCGCAGCAGGTCTTGCTGGTGCAGTTGCTTACTTTGTTCTGACAGCAACCGCAACAAACATCGATGCTAGTGTAAATATGTCATTCTTCGGCGGTATCTTTGCAGGTATCATCGCAGGTCACTCTTACAATGCATTCCACGCGACTCGTCTTCCAGAGTGGCTAGCATTCTTCTCTGGCAAACGTCTAGTTCCTATTATGGCTGGTCTATTTGCTCTAGTTGCTGGCGCAATCTTTGGTGTTGTATGGCCTGCTGTTCAATCTGGTCTAGATGCACTTGCTCACGCAGTTTCAACGTCTGGCGCTATCGGTCAATTTGTTTACGGTACTCTTAACCGTGCACTTATCCCAGTAGGTCTACACCATGTACTGAACTCGTACTTCTGGTTCGGTATGGGCTCTTGTCAAGAGATCGTAGTTGCTGCAGAAGGCTTCTCTCAACTTTGTGTTGACCCAGCACTAGCTAAAACTTTAGTTGTTGGTCAAGAGTACACATTTGAATTTGCTAACTCAGTTAACCCAGAAATTGTTGCAACTGTTAAAGAAGTAACTGAAACAGTTAAATCTGGCGACCTACACCGTTTCTTCGGCGGCGATAAAGGCGCTGGCGTATTCATGAACGGTTTCTTCCCAGTAATGATGTTCGGTCTACCAGGTGCTGCACTTGCAATGTACCTAGCTGCTCCTGCTGAAAAACGTAGCCAAGTTGGTGGTGCACTATTCTCAGTTGCATTCTGTTCATTCCTAACAGGTATCACAGAGCCGCTAGAATTCATGTTCGTATTCCTAGCTCCTGCTCTATACGCAATGCACGCTGTATTTACAGGTTTGTCTCTAGTAGTTGCTAACATGTTTGGTACTCTGCACGGTTTCGGTTTCTCTGCTGGTCTTATCGACTTCGTATTGAACTGGGGTCTAGCAACTAAACCATTCGTACTACTACTAATCGGTCTTGGCTTCGGTGCTCTATACTTCTTCACTTTCTCTTTCGCAATCCGCGCTTTCAACTTGAAATCGCCAGGTCGTGAAGATGATGACGAAGCTGTTGCAGCTCCTGCTGGCGAAGCACCAAAGGGCGACCTTGCACGTCAATACCTGAAAGCTCTAGGTGGTCACGACAACCTAACTTCAATCGACGCTTGTATCACTCGTCTACGTCTAACTCTTAAAGACCGCTCTGTTGCAGATGAAGTTGTTCTTAAGAAACTTGGTGCTAAAGGTGTGGTTAAACTAGGTGAAAACAACCTACAGGTTATCCTAGGCCCACTAGCTGAAATCGTAGCTGGCGAAATGAAAGCTATTGGTGCAGGCGAAGACCTATCTGATGTAAAACTTCCACAGTAAGGGAAGTACTTAATTAAGACGTAAAGTTACTCTTAAGTAAGTGTCAAATTGAAAGCCTCCCACACGGGAGGCTTTTTTGTGCCTGCAGTTTAAGACCAGCGAACACGGTTCGTTCTATTCTTCATCGAATAGCAGAAATAATCGCAATTAACGGACGGTTCTTATTGTGCAAAGGCTAAGAATTGTGGATGATTAGCAACAATGATCTTTCTATCTTTGACTGGCGCTATAAGCGACCGTTTTCTTGGGGACGAAAGATAACTTTCTCTGACAATACTAAATACATAGAGGTGCTATAGATGAGTGAAGCTGAGGCTCGTCCATCGAATTTCATTCGCCAAATTATTGATAAAGATTTAGCGGATGGTACACACAGTAGCGTGCATACTCGTTTCCCGCCGGAGCCAAATGGCTACCTGCACATTGGTCACGCTAAATCTATTTGCTTGAACTTTGGTATTGCTCAGGACTACCAGGGACAATGTAATCTTCGTTTCGATGATACAAACCCTGAAAAAGAAGACGTTGAATACGTTGAGTCAATTAAGAATGATGTAAGCTGGTTAGGCTTCGAATGGTCTGGTGATATTTGTTACTCATCAAACTACTTCGATACGCTTTACGCTTATGCTGTGGAATTAATTAATAAAGGCTTAGCGTATGTTGACGAGCTAAGTCCTGATCAAATCCGTGAGTACCGTGGCACGCTAAAAGAGCCTGGTAAAGCGAGCCCATACCGTGACCGCAGCCCTGAAGAGAACCTAGCGTTGTTTGAAAAAATGCGTGACGGTGGCTTTGAAGAAGGTAAAGCGTGTCTACGTGCTAAGATCGACATGAGCTCTTCGTTCATGGTTATGCGCGATCCTGTTATCTACCGTGTTCGTTTTGCTCACCACCATCAAACGGCTGACAAGTGGTGCATTTACCCAATGTACGACTTTACTCACTGTATCTCTGATGCGCTGGAAGGTATTACGCACTCTATCTGTACGCTTGAATTCCAAGATAACCGTCGTTTGTACGATTGGGTTCTAGATAACATCACGATTGACTGCCAACCTCGTCAGTACGAGTTTAGCCGCCTGAATCTTGAATATACAGTGATGTCTAAGCGTAAGTTGAACCAACTTGTGGTTGAAAACCTAGTTCAAGGTTGGGATGACCCACGCATGCCTACTATTTCTGGCCTACGTCGTCGTGGTTTTACTTCAAGCTCGATTCGTGAATTCTGTAAGCGTATTGGTGTAACTAAGCAAGAGAACATGATTGAGTTCGGTTCACTTGAATCTTGCATCCGTGATGATCTGAACGAAAATGCACCTCGTGCAATGGCTGTTCTGGATCCAGTTAAGATCGTTATCGAAAACTACGAAGCAGATACAGTAGAAACGTTAACGGTTGCAAATCACCCAAACAAGCCAGAAATGGGCACTCGTGAAGTACCATTTACACGTGAAGTTTGGATTGAGCGTGATGACTTCCGTGAAGAAGCAAACAAAAAGTACAAGCGTTTGGTTCTAGGTAAAGAAGTTCGCCTGCGTGGTGCTTACGTGATCAAAGCTGAACGTATCGAAAAAGATGCAGAAGGCAACATTACGACTATCTTCTGTTCTTACGACAATGAAACATTGGGTAAGAACCCTGCAGATGGCCGCAAAGTGAAAGGCGTTATCCACTGGGTATCTGCTGATAAAGCACTGCCTGCTGAGATTCGTTTGTACGATCGTCTATTCACAGTGCCAAACCCAGCCGCTGCTGATGACTTCGCTGCAACGCTAAACCCTGAATCACTTGTTACGCTAAATGGTTTTGTTGAACCTAGCTTAGCAGAAGGTGTGGCAGAGCAAGCGTACCAGTTTGAACGTACAGGTTACTTCTGTGTGGATTCGAAAGACTCTAAAGCAGATGCACTAGTCTTCAACCGCACGGTTGGTCTACGTGACACATGGGGTAAAACTGAAGCTTAATGCTTGAGTATTTAGTTTGTTAAAAACGACCCAATAAAAAACCGGCTTAGAGCCGGTTTTTTGTATCTGAATAAAGTCGTCAATTATAGAATAAGTTGCGATTAATCGTCTTATGTAGTGACCATATAAAAAACGCCGGCCTAAGCCAGCGTTCTGTATTACTACTTCGCTTTATGCGCGTCTGGATTGCCTTTGCAATCTCCGTTAATGCTTTTGCCGTACAAGTACAAACTGTGGTTTGTTAGTTGCACGTTGTAACGCTGAGCAATCTCTTTCTGTCTTTCTTCGATGATGTCATCAGAGAATTCGATCACTTCGCCACAATCTAAACATACAAGGTGGTCGTGGTGGTGCTGTGTAGAAAGTTCAAATACAGACTTGCCGCCTTCGAAGTGGTGACGAGTTACAATGCCAGCGTCATCGAATTGGTTAAGTACTCGATAAACGGTTGCAAGACCGATTTCTTCACCTAGGTCGATAAGCTTCTTATATAAATCTTCAGCACTAATATGTTGGCAGTCTGGCTGTTGTAATACTTCTAAAATTTTGAGCCGTGGAAGGGTCACTTTAAGACCTGCATCTTTTAGCGCTTGATTATTGTCTGACATATACTTTCCTGTTGATGATCTGCAGCAATTAACAGAATTCAATATTAATACCATTATAGTTTAGTCAGGCATAACAATAAACCACGAACTTCAAAGGGTTACTTACTGACATCACAATCTGTTTTGTAAATTGGAAGTATCTCACTTATAGTGGAGGTACGACCAGTCAAGGTGACGGTGTTTCTGATATGAACATGGAATGTTGTTATGAATAAGCAACTCGCAAAAATATATAAACCCAACATTGTAAAATTTGCTCTTAATATTTGGCCTCCCTTTTGGGGAGCGGGTATTCGAATAGCCCACATTAGCACTGACTTTAGGGTTGTTAAGACAGTACTTAAGCTACGCTGGTGGAATAAGAACGCCAATCGTACTCAATATGGCGGCAGTATCTTTTCTCTTACCGATCCCGTTTACTCATTGATGTTAATGGGAATTTTAGGTGAACGATATTATGTTTGGGATAAAGAAGCGAGCATTAACTTCATCAAGCCGGGGCAATCGGACTTGTATGCAGATTTTGAGATAAGGCAAGGGCAGCTTGACGATATCTATCGTCAGACGCAACTCGGTGAAAAGTGCTTCCCCGAATTTATTATTCACGTGAAAGATAAGCAGGGTAATGTGGTTTCAGAAATTCAACGCACCCTCTATGTAAGAAAGAAGCCGCAATTTAGAGATGATGATGAAGCATTAGAGGCTGAGTGCTAATTAATAGATTTTAAATAGCAAAAAACCTCCTATAAGGAGGTTTTTTCATATCTACATAATGGTTATTAACTGTAACAATTAACAACCACTAGAGAATTAGTCTTCTAGCTCTGCTAGGCACATCTCTTCGTGGATTTGTTTAACCCAGTTAGATACGCGCTCATCAGTTAGCTCAGGTTGACGGTCTTCATCGATACATAGGCCAACGAATTGGCTGTCATCGCCTTCAACTAAACCTTTCGATGCTTCGAATTCGTAGCCTTCAGTTGATGTGTGACCTAGGATAGTACCGCCTTTCGCTTCAACGATGTCACGGATAGTACCCATAGCATCACAGAAGTATTCTGCGTAATCTTCTTGGTCGCCACAACCAAAGATAGCAACAAGCTTAGTTGAGAAATCAATAGCTTCTAGCTCTGGGAAAAAGTCATCCCAATCACATTGTGCTTCGCCGTAGTACCACGTAGGGATACCAAGCAGCAGTAGATCGAAGTTATCGATATCTTCTTTGCTGCTTTTTGCAATGTCTTGAACGTGAACGAGCTGTTTGCTCAATTGCTTTTGAATCATCTTAGCAACAGCTTCAGTGTTACCTGTATCGCTACCAAAGAAGAGACCTACACTTGCCATAGAATCATTACCTTTCATTTTGTCTGTTGTCGGTGTAATAAAGTTCGGAAGAGAATCGTTAGATCCCAGTTCCTTCCCAGCTTAGTTGGATTATCCCTTTGGCGATAAAACCCGCACAGCCAAGGAAAAGTACTAACCATACGATGCGACGACCAAATGGAGGAACATTTCCCTGCTTGAGAACGTCCTTAATTGCCATACCGATTAAAAAGAAAATCGCGGCAAACAGGAGATCTAAACCAACAGATTCGATGATGTTCATGTAGTCGTAAAGCATGGGAACCTTATATACCAATTTTGCTTGGGCGCACTATATCACTGTTGTGAGATAAAGTTAATCTGCAGTAATTACACAGCTCTCATTTATCTGCACGAAAAAGCGCAGTTAAGCGATGAATTTTCTAATTGCTCTAAGTACTTCTGCTGGTTTTTCAGCATGCAGCCAGTGACCTGTGTTGGCAATGACATGCGCTTTTGCGTTAGAAAATTGCTGCTGAACGGCTGCTTGATGTTCTGCGGTGAGGTAATCTGAATCCCCACCTTTAATGAGCAAGGTTTTGACCGAGGTTTTCTCGATCGGTTCCCAACCAATAATATGTGGGTAGTTGCTCAATAACGAAGCAACATTGAAGCGCCATTCCATGATGCCTTGCTCTGTTTTGAACAAAGATTTGGTTAAAAACTGGCGAACGCCATCGATCTCGATATGTTTTGCGAGAACCTTGAGTGCATCTGAGCGTGAAGTCGGCTCTTCTTCTATCACGGCTTGCAGGCCTGCGAATACGTTGTCGTGGCGACTCTGAGTGTACGCGACCGGAGCCATATCCAAGACAATCAATTTATGCAGCGCAAGATGTTGTGTCAGTGCCATCGCTACTTTGCCACCCATCGAGTGACCAATCACAGTGACGTCTTCTGACTTAAGATCATGCAGCAGTTGAGCCACGTCTTGTGCCATCGCTTGATAGTTATGAGTGTCACTATGGAAGGATTGACCGTGGTTGCGGAGATCGATACTAAGTACCTGATGATCGGCTTTTAGATCCCTAGCGAGCAAGCCAAGGTTGTCCAGATTACCGAATAATCCATGGATCAAAACAATGGTGTGACCCTCACCTTCAATTTTATAGTTGAGCTGTACTGACATTTTTATCTTATTCATGGTGGGTTTGACGTAGAGTATCCGCGCGGATCTCGCTATAATCCCCCAGAGTTTAAACATTGAGATTGTGAAAAGCGAATGAAAACAATTGAGGTTGATGAGGACCTATACCGTTTTATTGCGGGTCAGACAGAACGTATTGGCGAAAGCGCTTCAGATATTCTGCGCCGCTTGTTACAGGTTGATAGCCAAGGCATGGCTCCGATCGAAGAGATCGTTGAGCCAAAAGGTATCGTTGTTAGCAAAGAGGTAGGCTTTACTCCAGAGAAGTTCGATGGCGTTAAAGAAATGCGCTCACTACTAATATCAGATGAGTTTGCATCACTAAAGAAAGCCATTGATCGTTTCATGCTTGTGTTATCAACACTGCATAAAATCGACCCTTTAAGCTTTTCAGAAGCAACTCAAGTAAAAGGCCGTAAGCGCGTTTACTTTGCAGATAACGAAGCGACGTTGCTAGCAAACGGCAACACGACTAAGCCTAAAGCTATTCCACAAAGTCCTTTTTGGGTTATTACTAATAACAATACAAGCCGAAAAAGACAGATGGTTGAGCAGCTTATGAGCCGCATGAATTTCCAAGCAGAATTGATAGAAAAAGTAACAGGTTCAATTTAACGAAATCTGATTTAAACCTCATAATATCCATGGATAAGAAGATATTATGAGGTTTTTTTGTTTTAAAATTTTATATATAAGGATGTCGAAAAATGGCTATGCACCCTCGTGCTGGGCAGAAAGCTCAGCAGGAAGATCTTCATAATATCCCGGCTTTAGTTGCTAACTATTTCTTACAGCAACCGGATGCTACGAACCCAGATCATAAAGTACTTTTCGGTACTTCAGGTCACCGCGGTACAGCAGACAAATCAACATTTAACGAAAACCACATTCTAGCAATTGCACAAGCGGTTGCTGAAGTTCGTGCCGAGCAAGGTACAACTGGCCCTCTTTTCTTAGGTAAAGATACTCACGCTCTATCTGAGCCTGCGTTCTCTACGGTTATCGAAGTGCTTGTAGCGAACGGTGTTGAAGTTATTATTCAAGAAAACAACGGCTTTACTCCAACACCTGGTATCTCGCACGCGATTCTTACGCACAACCTAGTGAATGACAAAAAAGCCGACGGCATTGTTATCACGCCTTCACATAACCCACCTCAAGACGGCGGTATTAAATACAACCCGACACACGGTGGCCCAGCTGAAGCTGAACTGACTCAAGCGATTGAAGACCGTGCGAACGTGATCATTGCTGAGCAAATGCAAGGTGTTAAGCGTACGCCTATCGCACAGGCTAAACAGTCTGAGCTAGTAAAAGAAGTTGACCTAGTCGCGCCATACGTCGCTGATTTGGTTAACGTCGTGGATATGGAAGCGATCCAGAAAGCAAACATCAAGATTGGTGTTGATCCACTGGGTGGCAGCGGTATTGATTACTGGCGTCAAATTGGTAAAGCGTACAATCTAGATCTTACTCTGGTAAGTGAAGCGGTTGACCCTTCATTCCAATTCATGTCTCTAGATAAAGATGGCGTAGTTCGTATGGACTGTTCTTCTCCATACGCAATGGCAGGCTTACTGGCGCTTAAAGACGAGTACGCTCTAGCATTTGGTAACGACCCAGATTACGATCGCCACGGTATCGTGACACCTAAAGGTTTGATGAATCCAAACCACTTCTTAGCGGTTTGTATTGATTACCTATACCGTAACCGTGAAGGTTGGGGTAAAGACGTTGCTGTTGGTAAGACACTAGTATCAAGTGCATTAATCGATCGCGTAGTTTCTGACTTAGGTCGCGAACTTTGTGAAGTGCCAGTTGGTTTCAAATGGTTCGTTGATGGCTTATACAACGGCCAGTTTGGTTTTGGTGGCGAAGAGAGCGCAGGTGCTTCTTT
Organism: Vibrio sp. AIC-3; assembly: GCF_013114515.1. Taxonomy (NCBI): domain Bacteria; kingdom Pseudomonadati; phylum Pseudomonadota; class Gammaproteobacteria; order Vibrionales; family Vibrionaceae; genus Vibrio; species Vibrio sp. AIC-3. The sequence continues at coordinate 44,347 of NZ_VTXG01000030.1, forward strand.
CCTACGTAAAGACGGTACGCCTTGGTCAACAGATAAAGACGGCCTGATTCTTTGCTTGCTTGCGGCTGAGATCACAGCAGTGACAGGTAAGAACCCACAAGAATACTACGAAGAACTTGCCGCTAAACACGGTGAATCTAAGTACAACCGTATTCAAGCGGTAGCAAATGGTGCACAGAAAGACGTGCTGAAGAAACTATCTCCAGAGATGGTTTCTGCTGAGACGTTGGCTGGTGATGCAATTACTGCACGCTTAACACACGCTCCAGGTAACGGTGCTGCGATTGGTGGCTTGAAAGTGACAACTGAGAACGGCTGGTTTGCTGCGCGTCCATCAGGCACTGAAGACATCTACAAGATCTACTGTGAAAGCTTTAAGGGTGAAGAGCACCTGAAAGCAATCGAAGCAGAAGCTCAAGAGATTGTTAACCAAGTATTTGCAGCCGCTGGCCTATAATCGAATCTCGATTACTAGAGTTGCTAAGTAAATAGAAGAAGGGTTGATGTGAAAGCATCAACCCTTTTTGTTTGTGTTAGTTACGTATAAGCGGGAAAAGGTAACTGAGTTAGCTCAGACGACTAACCGTGTGGCCAACTTTGTGGCATCACAAACCAGAATTGCCCCGACTTTGTTTGCCCATGGACGAAGCGATCACCGAACTCGGTGATCGGCTGACTGCTGAAATCATCCGTCCCTGCTGCCCATTGCTCTTTGGTGAGTGGATACAGTGGTTCACTGATTAAATGAGCCTGGTCTTGATAGCACCAAAAGCCGTTTACTTGGCTTGGGTTAATGTCATAGCCCAAGCATTTTGTCGGTATGTTTTGCTCTAAGAAAGGGTTGGTATATAGACGACCTTGCATCAGTAAGTGTTTTGAGTCGACATCGATTTCTGGATATTGCTCAACAAAGGCGGCAGAAGAGGACATTTCGAGTTGGTGGCTGAGCATCCTGTCGAGTTTCTTATCCAATTGGTCGTGAGAGTTGGGTCCAAACCATGTTTGTTCGTGGAGCAGATAAAACTTAATCGCCACTTCCCAATGTTCCAGCTTTTGGCTGCTCTCTTCTTTAAGAATAAAGTCGATTGCACCGAGAGTTCTGCCTTCCACATTGATCTGAATCTCGTCGTGCTTTATCGAGTAATTCGGCGAGGCAGCGATCACTTGCTCGCATAGATATTGGTAGAGGAAACCTAATCTAGGATTACCCTCATAAGTATGTGATGAGTCGATGGCATGGTTGCTAGAGAATGCACTGAGATCCGAAACCGGTGGCTTGATTTCTAGTAATGGCGGTGAGTCGATGACCCATTGGTAAAAACGTTGCAGTGCTGTCATCTCTTCCTCATAAACTCATCGTGGGGCTTTCGACATTCTACCCGTAAATTGATATAACGACGTTATTATAAAGGTAAGCTGGAAAGAAAAATGATTAACTTACAATTAGAAAAGCTACTTAACGAAAAACTGCAGCCACAGCAGATTAAAGATTACTGTCCTAATGGTCTTCAAGTTGAAGGCGCGACAGAAGTGAAGCGAATCGTTACTGGTGTAACAGCTTCTCAAGCCTTGATTGATAAAGCGGTAGAACTGAACGCAGACGCTTTGTTGGTTCATCACGGTTTCTTTTGGAAAGGTGAGTCAGAGGCAATTCGTGGCATGAAGGGCAAACGCATTCGCACTCTGATAAAGAATGACATTAACCTTTTGGGTTATCACTTACCTCTCGATATCCATCCTGAACTTGGTAACAACGCCAAACTCGCTGAACTGCTTGATATTGAAGTAGAAGGTGGCTTGGAAGGGCACCCACAATCGGTTGCTATGTTTGGTAGATTAAAGACACCGATGACCGGTGCTGAGTTTGCGGCAAAAATTGATCAAGTACTGAATCGTAAGCCGCTACATATTGCTCCTGAAAACGCAGATAAAATGATTGAAACGGTAGGTTGGTGTACTGGCGGCGGTCAAGATTACATTGAACTTGCAGCCTCTCAAGGTATCGACGCATTTATCTCTGGTGAAATTTCTGAGCGCACAACTTACTCGGCCCGCGAGCAAGACATCCATTATTTTGCTGCAGGTCACCATGCGACAGAACGCTACGGCGTGAAGGCACTAGGTGAGTGGTTAGCAAAAGAGCACTGCTTGGATGTTGAGTTTATCGATATCGATAACCCAGTTTAAGAGCAGATGCGAGATAAGGGGTACGATACGAGTCGAGTGTATGCGTCGTTCTCTAGAATTGAGCAGGTAACCTGTATAGTTTATCTGCTCGCTTAAGGAGATCCCCAACTCATTCGTCCCTCGTTCTTGGGGATGACGATATTATTTTATTCGTTCACTTCGCATTCTTGAGGATGACGGGGTTGAGAGCGTACAAAAGAAAAGGGGTTGATGTTCTCACATTAACCCCTTTTAACATTATGATTTATAGCAACTATTCACGTTCGTGAAGTGCTTTAAAGTCACGTTGTTCTTCACCAGTATATAGCTGACGAGGACGACCGATACGGTTCGTCGGATCGCTGTGCATTTCGTTCCAGTGAGCAATCCAACCGATGGTACGAGACATCGCGAAGATTACTGTAAACATAGATACTGGAATACCGATTGCTTTCAGAATGATACCTGAGTAGAAATCTACGTTCGGGTATAGCTTCTTAGAAACAAAGTACTCATCAGAAAGAGCGATACGCTCAAGTTCCATCGCTACGTCTAGAAGTGGATCTTGGATGTTTAGCTCTTTAAGCACTTCGTGACACGCTTCGCGCATTACTGTTGCACGTGGGTCGTAGTTCTTGTAAACACGGTGACCGAAGCCCATCAAACGGAATGGGTCATCTTTGTCTTTTGCTTTCGCAACGTATTCTTCAATGTTATTTACGCTACCGATCTCTTCAAGCATGCGCAGACAAGCTTCGTTTGCACCGCCGTGAGCTGGGCCCCAAAGTGATGCGATACCTGCTGCGATACACGCAAACGGGTTAGCACCAGATGAACCAGCAAGACGCACTGTAGACGTAGAAGCGTTCTGTTCGTGGTCAGCATGTAGAGTGAAAATCTTATCCATTGCACGAGCAACGATAGGGTTCACTTCATACTCTTCACATGGGTTTGCAAACATCATGTGTAAGAAGTTTTCTGCGTAGCCTAGGTCGTTACGTGGGTAGATAAACGGCTGACCGATTGAATATTTGTAACACATTGCAGCCAGTGTTGGCATTTTTGAAATCAGGCGGTATGCCGCAATTTCACGGTGTGTATCGTTGTTGACATCAAGTGAGTCGTGGTAGAACGCCGCTAGAGCGCCTACAACACCACACATTACAGCCATAGGGTGAGCGTCACGACGGAAGCCGTGGAAGAAACTAGCGATTTGCTCGTGCACCATAGTGTGACGTGTCACGGTAGTCTTGAACTTTTCGTACTCAGCTCGAGATGGGGCTTCACCGTAAAGAAGTATGTAACATACTTCTAAGTAATCAGCGTTATTGGCAAGTTGGTCGATTGGATAACCACGATGTAAAAGAATGCCTTTTCCACCGTCAATAAAAGTGATTTGAGACTCACAGGATGCAGTGGCAAGAAAACCAGGGTCAAAAGTGAAAAAACCATTAGAACCTAGTGTACGAACATCGATCACTGGAGTACCAAGTACACCTTCTGTAATCGGCAGCTCGATTGGCGCTTGACCTTCAATGTGAAGGGTAGCTTTCTTATCCGCCATAACAATCTCCTTTGTTTATTATTTAATCCGTCCAGGATGTTTATGTGCCATTTTTTTACTGGTCTTACGTGGGAAAGTCAATTTTTCTGAAGCTTTGTGTGCACTTGTTAGTGTTTTTTACATTAAATTCGTTAAAAATCTGGTCTGTGTAGCATTATTTGTTACATCAATTGTATTAGAATGTTGCCAGTCGTATAGTGACGCTGAAAAGTTTGGTTAAAACCTTATAAATGCAAGGCTAAGAAGAAATGTGAGGTGTCTTTCTTAATCGAGCAGTTAACAATTATTTTACAATTATCTAAGGCTCAACTTCAGTTATTTGTTAAGTTAATGTTAAATTTTGAAGGTTTACAATCAAATTTTGTCCATAACAATATCATAAGGTTATTTAATGACCATAATGCTCAATGGAGCTGAGTGAGCAAGCCCGTGAAAGAAAGAAAGACAAGACCTGTTAATTTAGATTTACAGACCATCCACTTTCCAATCACAGCAATAGCTTCCATCCTACACCGTGTGTCTGGGGTGATAACTTTTGTTGCGATTGGAATTTTGCTTTGGTTACTATCCATTTCCCTCTCATCCCCAGTAGGCTTTGCCGAAGCTAGCGACATTGTCGATGGTTTCTTCGTGAAGTTTATTCTGTGGGGCATTTTAACCGCTTTGGCTTACCACATTGCTGGTGGTATTCGTCACCTTCTTATGGACCTTGGTCACTTTGAAGAGCTGGAATCTGGCGCGAAGAGCGCTAAGGTTGCATTCGCAGCAACAGCGGTATTGTCTCTACTAGCGGGGATCTTAGTATGGTAAACAACGTTTTTACTTTTGGTCGTAATGGTGTCCACGATTATCTATTGATTCGTGCTACTGCCATCATTATGACGCTTTACACTATCTACCTAGTTAGCTTTTGTGCTTTCTCTGGTGATATCTCTTACGCATCTTGGACGCAATTCTTTGGTGGAACCTTCACTAAAGTCTTCACCATGTTAGCGCTTACTTCTGTTTTGGTTCACGCGTGGATCGGCCTATGGCAAGTACTAACTGACTACATCAAATGCGCAAAACTGCGTGGTGGTCTTCAAGTCGGTGTTGTTGCAGTTCTTCTTGGATATTTCTTCTCTGGTCTGTTTATTTTGTGGGGTGCGTAAGTGACTATTCCTGTTCGTGAGTTTGATGCCGTAGTGATCGGCGCTGGTGGTGCAGGTATGCGTGCCGCACTGCAAATTTCTGAGCAAGGCCTTTCTTGTGCATTGCTTTCTAAAGTTTTCCCTACTCGTTCTCATACGGTTTCAGCGCAAGGCGGCATCACTGTTGCTCTTGGTAACGCGCATGAAGACCATTGGGAACAACATATGTATGACACAGTAAAAGGTTCTGATTACATCGGTGACCAAGACGCTATCGAATACATGTGTAAAAACGGTCCTGAGTCGGTAATCGAACTCGAAAAAATGGGCCTGCCTTTCTCTCGTTTTGAGAACGGTACTATTTACCAGCGTCCTTTCGGTGGTCAATCTAAAAACTTTGGTGGTGAGCAAGCGGCTCGTACCGCAGCTGCAGCCGACCGTACTGGTCACGCACTGCTTCATACGCTTTACCAACAAAACATTAAACACAAAACGACGGTTTTCTCTGAGTGGTATGCACTGGATCTTGTTAAAAACGAAGATGGTGCAATTTTAGGTACTACCGCGCTTTGTATGGAAACGGGCGAGGTTTGCTACTTCAAAGCGAAGGCAACAATCCTTGCGACTGGTGGTGCTGGTCGTATCTACGCATCAACAACCAATGCACACATTAACACTGGTGACGGTGTTGGTATGGCGATTCGTGCTGGCGTTCCTATGCAAGACATCGAAATGTGGCAGTTCCACCCGACGGGTATCGCTGGTGCAGGTGTATTGGTAACGGAAGGTTGTCGTGGTGAAGGTGGTTACCTTCTCAATAAAGACGGCGAACGCTTCATGGAACGTTACGCACCAAACGCTAAAGACTTAGCGGGTCGTGATGTTGTTGCTCGTTCAATGATGGTTGAAATTCGTGAAGGTCGCGGTTGCGATGGCCCTTGGGGTCCACACATTAAGCTTAAGCTTGATCATCTAGGTAAAGAGACACTTGAATCTCGTCTTCCTGGTGTATGTGAACTTTCTCGTACCTTTGCTCACGTTGATCCAGTGAAAGAGCCAATCCCAGTAATCCCTACATGTCACTACATGATGGGTGGTGTTCCAACACAAGTTTCTGGTCAAGCTATTAAGCAAACCGAAGACGGCAACGATGTTGAAATCCAAGGTCTCTTTGCTTGTGGTGAAATCGCATCAGTATCAGTACATGGTGCCAACCGTCTAGGTGGTAACTCACTGCTTGATTTAGTGGTATTTGGTCGTGCGACAGGTCTACACCTAGGTGAGACACTGAAGAAGCAAGACGAAGCGAAACCTGCAACTGAAGCTGACATTGAGCGTTCACTAGAGCGTTACAACCGTTGGGAAAACAGCACAGACGGCGAAGATCCAGCGCAAATCCGTAAAGATCTTCAGCAATGTATGCAGAACAACTTCTCAGTATTCCGTGAAGGCAAAGCAATGGCTGAAGGCCTAGAAGAGCTAAAAGCGATTCGCGAGCGTCTGAAAAATGCACACCTATCTGATAAGTCTACAGAGTTCAACACTCAACGTATCGAGTGTCTAGAGCTTGAAAACTTGATGGAAACGGCATTCGCAACGGCTGTTGCTGCAAATTTCCGTACAGAGAGCCGTGGCGCACACGCTCGATTCGATTTCCCTGACCGTGATGATGAGCAATGGCTATGCCACTCACTTTACAACCCAGAGTCAGAGAGCATGACTAAGCGTGGTGTAAACATGGAACCTATCCATCGTGAAGCGTTCCCACCAAAAGCACGTACGTACTAAGGAGATATGACCATGAAACTGAATTTCTCTTTATATCGTTATAATCCAGATGTCGACCAGAAACCTTATATGAAGGAATACACTCTAGAAGTGGATGAAGGTTCAGACATGATGCTTTTGGATGCGCTTATTCTGTTGAAAGAGCAAGATCCAACAATCTCATTCCGTCGCTCATGCCGTGAAGGTGTATGTGGCTCGGATGGTTTGAACATGAACGGTAAAAATGGCCTAGCGTGTATCACGCCATTGTCTGCGCTTTCGGGCCAAGACAAGATTGTGATTCGCCCACTGCCTGGCTTACCCGTTGTTCGTGACCTGATTGTAGACATGACTCAGTTCTACGATAACTACGAAAAAGTGAAGCCATTCTTAGTGTCTGATGGCAATGTGCCACCGGCTCGTGAAAACTTACAAAGCCCTGATGAGCGTGCTCATTTAGATGGATTGTACGAATGTATCATGTGTGCATGTTGTACAACGTCATGCCCATCATTCTGGTGGAACCCTGACAAATTCATCGGACCAGCAGGCCTGCTTGCAGCGTACCGTTGGCTAATTGATAGCCGAGATACAGCGACAGACGAACGTTTGTCCGATCTTGATGATGCATTTAGCGTTTTTCGTTGCCATGGCATCATGAATTGTGTAAGTGTTTGTCCTAAGGGATTAAATCCGACGAAAGCTATTGGTCACATCAAGACCATGCTAGTGAATCGTTCGGTTTAAGTTATATAAAAATTGCCGCCCTAGAAGTTTTGGGGCGGCCTTTTAATAGCTCGGCATAGACCGCAGCAAACGTGAAAACTACTGGTTAAGGGAAAATATGCACAACGGCGTGATGAAGGCATGGCTCGAGTCTTCACACTTGGCTGGCGCCAATGCAACGTACGTAGAAGAACTCTATGAACTGTATCTAAGTGACCCAGATTCGGTAAGTGACGAATGGAGAAGTGTTTTTGAAGAACTGCCTGTGCAAGCTTCAGAGACAGTGGAACAACCACACTCTCGTGTTCGTGAATACTTCCGTCGACTCGCTCAAGAAACAAAGCATTACAGTGTCCAAGTTAGTGATCCAGATGTCGATGCGAAACAAGTAAAGGTTCTGCAACTTATTAATGCCTATCGATTCCGAGGGCATCAAGCAGCAAATCTAGACCCCCTAGGTTTATGGAAAAGAGCGACAGTTGATGAACTGGACCCTTCTTTCCACACTCTTACCGAAGATGACCTCAATGAGACGTTCAACGTCGGCTCTTACGCCATTGGCCAAGAGACGATGGTGCTTAAAGATCTCTACAAATCTCTAAAGCAAACGTATTGTGGCTCTATTGGTGCTGAATACATGCACATGACAAATACAGAGCAAAAGCGTTGGATCCAACAACGTTTAGAGTCTGTATCTGGTCAACCCTCTTTCAACAAAGAAGAAAAGCAAGCTTTCCTAGAAGAGCTAACTGCTGCTGAAGGTCTTGAGCGCTATCTTGGTGCGAAATTCCCAGGCGCAAAACGCTTCTCGTTGGAAGGTGGTGATGCTCTTATCCCAATGACGAAAGAAATTATTCGTCATGCTGGCGGACAAGGCATGCGTGAAGTTGTTGTTGGTATGGCTCACCGTGGTCGTCTAAACATGTTGGTCAACGTGCTTGGTAAAAAGCCACAAGACCTGTTTGACGAGTTTGCGGGCAAGCACGATGACACGTGGGGTACTGGTGATGTGAAATACCACCAAGGCTTCTCTGCGGACTTCGCAACGCCAGGCGGCAACGTTCACTTAGCACTAGCATTTAACCCATCTCACTTAGAAATCGTAAACCCGGTAGTTATCGGTTCAGTACGTGCACGTCAAGATCGCCTTGGTGATAATGATGGTAGCCGTGTACTTCCAATTACTATCCACGGTGACTCAGCTATCGCTGGTCAGGGTGTAGTACAAGAGACGTTTAACATGTCTCAAGCTCGTGGTTTCTGTGTAGGTGGTACGGTTCGTATCGTTGTAAACAACCAAGTTGGTTTTACAACGTCTAACCCTCGCGATACACGCTCTACGATGTACTGTACCGATATCGCGAAGATGGTTCAGGCTCCGATTTTCCACGTTAACTCTGATGATCCAGAAGCGGTTGCGTTTGTTGCGCGTCTTGCATTGGATTACCGTAATACGTTTAAGCGTGATGTTGTTATTGATTTGGTTTGTTACCGTCGCCACGGTCACAATGAAGCCGATGAGCCGAATGCAACACAGCCTTTGATGTACCAAAAAATCAAGAAGCACCCAACACCACGTAAGCTTTACGCTGACGTGCTAATGGAGCGCGGTGAGTTTGGTATTGATACAGCAACTCAGCTAGTTAACGAATATCGTGATGCACTTGATCACGGTGAAGTTGTGGTTAAAGAGTGGCGTCCAATGGCACTTCACTCAGTAGACTGGTCTCCTTACCTAGGTCACGACTGGAACATCGAGTGGGATAACAAGATTGATATCGAGCGCCTGAAAGAGCTTGGTACCAAACTTTGTCAATACCCGGACAGCCACAAGCTGCAAAGCCGAGTCAATAAACTGTACAACGATCGTACTGCCATGGTGAATGGTGAGAAACAAGTCGATTGGGGTATGGCTGAAACTCTGGCATACGCAACACTTGTTGACGACGGTAAGCGTATTCGTATCTCAGGCCAAGATTCAGGTCGTGGTACGTTCTTCCACCGTCACTCAGTACTGCACAATCAATCAGATGCAAGCACGTATGTTCCTCTTGCGAACATTCATGATAAACAAGGGCCATTCCAAGTGTTTGACTCTGTGTTATCTGAAGAAGCGGTACTCGCATTTGAGTATGGTTACGCGACAGCAGAGCCAAGCGGTCTAACCCTTTGGGAAGCTCAATTTGGTGACTTCGCAAACGGTGCACAAGTTGTTATCGACCAATTCATTTCATCAGGTGAGCAAAAGTGGGCACGTCTATGTGGTCTAACTATGCTGCTTCCTCACGGTTATGAAGGCCAAGGCCCGGAGCACTCTTCTGCACGTCTTGAGCGTTACCTTCAGTTATGTGCTGAACAAAACATGCAGGTTGTTGTTCCTTCAACACCAGCTCAGGTTTACCACATGATTCGCCGTCAGGTTGTTCGACCAATGCGTCGTCCACTGATTGTAATGTCACCTAAGTCATTGCTTCGTCACCCTCTGTGTACTTCTTCTCTTGAAGATTTGGCAGAAGGCACGTTCCAACCAGCTATCGCAGAAATTGATGATCTGGCTCCTGAGAACGTAAAACGCGTCGTGTTCTGTTCAGGTAAGGTTTACTTTGACCTGCTTGACCAAAGACGTAAGAACGAGCAAGACGATGTCGCTATTGTACGTATTGAGCAACTTTACCCGTTCCCTTATGAGGACGTGAGAGCTGCCATCGCACAGTACACAAATGTAGTCGATTACGTTTGGTGTCAAGAAGAGCCACAAAACCAAGGTGCTTGGTACAGTAGCCAACATAATTTCCGAGCTGCTATCCCAGTAGGTGCTGATATTCAATACGCAGGTCGTCCTGCATCAGCATCACCAGCTGTTGGCTATATGTCAGTACACTTGAAACAACAAAAAGCGTTAGTTGACGACGCTTTGACCCTACTTAAGAACTAGAAGTAAAAGGAAAATACGCACATGACAATTGAAATTCTGGTTCCAGATTTACCTGAATCTGTGGCTGATGCAACAGTTGCTACTTGGCACAAAAAACCGGGCGAAGCGGTTGCACGTGATGAAGTCATTGTAGATATCGAAACAGATAAAGTAGTTCTAGAAGTACCGGCTCCTGAAGCGGGTGTTCTGGAAGCTATCATCGAAGAAGAGGGTGCTACGGTACTTTCTAAGCAGCTTTTGGCTAAAATCAAGCCGGGTGCTGTCGCTGGTGAACCAACGAAAGACACCACTGAAGATACAGAAGCATCTCCTGATAAGCGCCATAAAGCTGCGCTAACAGAAGAGAACAACGACGCACTAAGCCCAGCTGTTCGTCGCCTGCTTGCTGAGCACAACCTACAACCAGCTGACGTTAAAGGCACTGGTGTTGGTGGTCGTATTACTCGTGAAGACATCGACGCACACCTAGCAGCAGCGAAAGCGGCTCCGGCAGCAGCATCTGCACCAGCAGTTGAAGCGCCAGCAGCGGCTCGCAGCCAAAAACGCGTGCCTATGACTCGCCTGCGTAAGACAGTTGCAAACCGTCTTCTAGAAGCGAAAAACAGCACAGCAATGCTGACTACTTTCAACGAAGTGAACATGAAGCCAATCATGGACCTTCGTAAGCAGTACAAAGACCAATTCGAGAAACGTCACGATACGCGTCTTGGCTTCATGTCTTTCTACGTGAAAGCAGTAACAGAAGCACTGAAGCGTTTCCCTGAAGTGAACGCTTCTATTGATGGTACAGATATCGTTTACCACAACTACTTCGACATCAGCATGGCGGTATCTACGCCACGTGGTCTAGTGACTCCAGTACTTAAAGACTGTGACACACTAGGTTTCGCTGATATCGAAAAAGGCATCAAAGAGCTAGCAATCAAAGGCCGTGACGGCAAGCTAACGGTTGATGAACTGATGGGTGGTAACTTCACTATCACAAACGGTGGTGTATTTGGTTCTCTAATGTCTACGCCAATCATCAACCCACCTCAAGCGGCAATTTTGGGTATGCACAAAATCCAAGACCGTCCAATGGCTGTTGATGGCAAGGTAGAGATTCTACCAATGATGTACCTAGCGCTTTCTTACGACCACCGTCTAATCGATGGCCGTGAATCAGTTGGCTTCCTAGTGACCATCAAAGAGCTTCTAGAAGATCCTGCACGTCTGCTATTAGACGTTTAGTATCGCTAAAACGTCTAGTTAACCCCGTTAGCTAGACGTAAAAAGTTTCAAAGGCTAGGCTGCTCAACGTCTGGCCTTCAATTGAACTGTAAAGCCATTAGAAAATGGACAGCAGTTGTTTTGAGAAGACCCTACAGACGTAACACAGGAAACTGTGTCGTTATGGAAATAATAATCCCTTAAGGGAAAATAAACGGAATATCAAAATGAATTTGCATGAATACCAAGCCAAACAGCTGTTTGCAGAATTCGGTTTGCCTGTACCAGAAGGTTTCGCATGTGATACTGCACAAGAAGCTTTCGAAGCTGCAGGTCGTATCAGTACAGCCAAGAAAGTCGTTAAGTGTCAAGTACATGCTGGTGGCCGCGGTAAAGCGGGCGGCGTAGAGCTACATGACACCAAAGAAGGCGTTAAAGAGTTTGCACAAAAGTGGCTAGGTAAAAACCTAGTGACTTACCAAACAGACGCTAATGGTCAGCCTGTAACAAAGATCCTAGTTGAAGAAGCATCAAACATTGCTAACGAACTTTACCTAGGTGCTGTTGTTGACCGCGCAACGCGTAAAATTGTATTCATGGCGTCAACTGAAGGCGGTGTGGACATTGAGAAAATCGCTGAAGAAACTCCAGAGTTGATTCACCAATCAGCGATCGATCCTCTAGTAGGCCCTCAAGCTTACCAAGGCCGTGAACTTGCGTTCAAACTTGGTCTAGTTGGCGATCAAATCAAACAGTTCGTTAAGATCTTCATGGGTCTTGGACAAATGTTCTCTCAGTACGACCTAGCTCTACTAGAAATCAACCCGCTTGTAATTACTGGCGAAGGCAACCTGCTTTGTCTAGACGGCAAGATCAACATCGACTCAAACGCGATGTACCGTCAGCCTAAACTACGTGAAATGCACGATCCATCTCAAGAAGATGAGCGCGAAGCACACGCAGCACAGTGGGAACTGAACTACGTAGCACTAGATGGTAACGTTGGCTGTATGGTTAACGGTGCAGGCCTTGCGATGGGTACGATGGATATCGTAAACCTACACGGCGGCAAGCCAGCAAACTTCCTTGATGTAGGCGGCGGCGCGACAAAAGAACGTGTAGCTGAAGCATTCAAGATCATCCTTTCTGATGACAATGTTAAAGCAGTACTCGTAAACATTTTCGGTGGCATCGTTCGTTGTGACATGATCGCTGAAGGTATTATCGGTGCAGTTAAAGAAGTCGGCGTAACAGTTCCTGTAGTTGTTCGTCTAGAAGGTACAAACGCAGACCTAGGTCGCGAAGTACTTGCTAATTCTGATGTTGATATCATTGCAGCTGAATCTCTAACAGATGCTGCTCAGAAAGTTGTTGCTGCTGCGGAGGCTAAATAATGTCTGTATTAATTAACAAAGACACTAAAGTAATCTGTCAGGGTTTCACTGGCGGTCAAGGTACATTCCACTCAGACCAAGCTATCGCATACGGTACGCAAATGGTTGGTGGTGTTTCACCTGGTAAAGGTGGTCAAACTCACCTAGGCCTTCCAGTATTCAACACAGTACGTGAAGCGGTAGAAGTAACTGGCGCAACAGCAACAGTTATCTACGTACCAGCTCCTTTCTGTAAAGATGCAATCCTAGAAGCGATTGATGCAGGTATCGAACTGATCGTAACGATCACTGAAGGTATCCCTACAACAGATATGATCGACGTTAAAGTGAAGCTAGAAGAAACTGGCGTTCGCATGATCGGTCCTAACTGTCCAGGTCTTATCACTCCAGACGAGTGTAAGATTGGTATCATGCCTGGTCACATCCACAAGAAGGGTAAAGTAGGCATCGTATCTCGCAGCGGTACTCTGACGTACGAAGCAGTTAAGCAAACAACAGATGAAGGCTTTGGTCAGTCTACATGTGTTGGTATCGGTGGTGACCCTATCCCAGGTTCAAACTTCATTGATATCCTAAAACTTTTCCAAGAAGACCCAGAAACTGAAGCAATCGTAATGATTGGTGAAATCGGTGGTACTGCGGAAGAAGAAGCGGCTGAGTTCATCAAAGCAAACGTAACTAAGCCAGTTGTATCTTACATCGCTGGTGTTACTGCTCCTCCGGGCAAACGTATGGGCCACGCAGGCGCAATCATCTCAGGCGGTAAAGGTACTGCTGAAGATAAATTCGCAGCGCTAGAAGCAGCAGGCGTTAAGACTGTTAAGTCTCTTGCTGACATAGGTAAAGGCCTACGTGAAATCACGGGTTGGTAATCAGCTGGCTTTTATCGATTGAGATAGAAGTTAACTGAACGATATTAAAAAGGCTTGGTCACTGACCAAGCCTTTTTTATGGTGCGCCGAGCATGGCGTTGATCTAGGAGGTGAAAGTCCTCTACGGGCTCAGTCGAGCGAGAACCGTTAGCCTATGCAAGGGTGTTCACCGTGA